>PXSB01000079.1 GCA_003023185.1 Halobacteriales archaeon QS_9_67_17
GTGCACCCGACCGCGTGCTCCGGGTCGACCTCTCCGACCGGACGGTGGCGAGCGAGCCGGTCCCGGAGGCGTGGCGTCGCCGCTACCTCGGCGGGAAGGGGCTCGGTGCTCGCTACCTCTACGACGAACTCGACCCCGGGGCCGACCCGCTCGACCCGGAGAACCTGCTCTGCTTCGCGCTCGGGCCGGTGTCCGGACTGCTGCCCGGCGAGACGCGCTACGCCGCGGTGACGAAGTCGCCGCTCACCGGTGCGTTCCTCGATTCGTATGCCGGCGGCGCGTTCCCCGAAGCGCTCGTCGGCGCGCTCGACGACCATCTCGCGCTGCTGGTGACCGGCACGGCCGACGAGCCGGTCCGGATCGTCGTCGAGGACGGCGACGCGACGGTGGAACCGGCGACGACGTGGGGCCGAGACGCCGCCGAGACCTGTCACGCACACGACGGCGCGGTGGCGTGTATCGGCCCGGCCGGCGAGGCGGGCGTCTCCTACGCCACTATCGCCTCCGGGCCGAACGCGGACCACCACGCGGGCCGCGGCGGCGCGGGCACCGTGATGGGCGCGAAACGGCTGAAGGCCGTCGTCGCGCACGGGTCGCCGCCGGCCGGGTTGACCGACCTCCGCGAGAAGTACGAGCGCCGCTACGCCGAGGACGCCACCGGCCGGTGGCTGGCGGTCAGCGACACGCTGGAGACGGTCGACTTCGCCGACGAGGCGGGCGTGCTGTCGAGTCGCGGCTGGTCGGAGCGCGGCTTCGACGGCACGGACGAGGTGGGTATCGAGGCGGCCCGCGCCGCCGCGCACGGTCGCGAGCGTGCAGACGAGGCGGTCGCCGGCGGGTTCCGCGTCGAGACGGACGCCGGCGAGACGGTCCCCCGTGGCGCGACGGCGATGACGCTCGGGGCCGGACTGGCTATCGACGATTTCGACGCCGTCGCCGAGCTGGGCGAACTGTGCAACCGACTCGGGATCGACCTCATCTCGGCGGGCAACGCCGTCGCGTGGGCCGTCCGCGCGAGCGAGGAGGGGCTGGTCGACGACGACTACACGTTCGGCGACCCCGTGGGTGCCCGCGCGCTGCTCGACGACATCGCGGCCCGCGACGGAACGCTCGGCGACGCGCTCGCGGACGGCGTCGCCGAGGCGGCCGAGGAACTCGGCGGCGACGGCTTGGTTCCGACGGTGAAGGGGATGGAGTTGCCCGCCTACGACCCGCGAGGGGCCGCGAGCATGGCGCTCGCGTACGCCACCTCCGACCGCGGCGGCTGTCACCGGCGCGCCCGCCCGGTGGAGCGAGAGCCGTTCGACGGACCGTTCACGCCCGCCGAGGCCGCGACGGCCGTCATCGACGCACAAGATACCCGCTCCGTCCGGTGGAGTCTGGTCTCCGACGACTTCGCCGGCGAGACACTCCGCGACGACGGCGCGGAGTGGCTCGAAGCCGTCGGCGCGCCACACGGCGACCTCGCGGCGACCGGCGAGCGCGTCTGGAACCTCGTCCGGCTGTTCAACGTCCGGGAGGGGTTCACGCGCGCCGACGACCGGCTCCCCGACCCCATCGACCCGGCGAGCCTCGACGCGTCGTTCGAGGCACTGCTGGACGCCTACTACGACGCTCGCGGCTGGGACGGCGACGGCGTGCCGACGGACGCGACGCTCGCGCGACTCGATCTGGACCACCTTGCCGACGACATCGCATGACAGACAGCATCGACCTCGACGACCTGACGGAACGGGACGACGACGAGCCGGCGGCGAACCCCGGCGACTGGCTCTGGAAGGGCGACGGCGACCCCGACGAGGAGCCGACCGACGACGCGGACGCGCTCACCGGCGAGGATCTGGGCGAGCGCACGCCCCGCGTGCCGAGCGAAACCGACGGGAAACCGGTCGGTATCCCGACCGAACAGGGCGGGGCCGGCTCCGGTATCGAAACTGAAGTGCCCGCGGGCGGCGGCATGCCGAGCGACGACACTGAGGACGCGGGCAACGCGACGCCCGGTGTCCCGAGCAGCGACGGCAGTCCAGACATGGATGCGGGAACACCCGGTGTTCCGGGAGGCGAGGAATCCGTCTCCGGGCCGGTCGGCTCCGGTGCTGCCGGCAGCGGCCCGCACGGCGGCGACGCGGACGACATGACGCTCGCGTTCACCTACCGGGCGGCACGCGCCCTCGACGACCCGCAGGCGGCGTGTCGGGACGCCACGCGGTGGACCGACTGGCTCGGCATCGTGGGCGACGTGCCCTCCCACGCGCTCAACAAGTTCCAGCGCCGCCACACCATCGACCTCGATTTCTTCAACGGGTCGGGGACGCGACCGACAGAACGACTCGCGGAGGTCGGCCCGTCCTCGATGTTCTACGCCGACCGGCAGGTGCTCGTCGGCCTCCCGGACGAGGCCGGGATGGAACCCGACGGCTGGGAGTTCAGACCGCTCCCCGAGGCTGCCGAGAAGGCCGATTGGAGCTACGAGATCGACCCCGAGTAACGGGAACTTTTATACTCCGAGCCGCGACTACCTCCGATCACACATGGCGGGCGTCCTCAACAGCGTTTATCTGGTCGTCGTCGCACTGGTGGCCGGGGCGGGGTCGGTGTTCGCAATGGTCAGCTTCTCGACGGAGACGAGTCCACGGTGGCTCGAACTATCCGCACTCGGAGTCGTGCTGGCGTTCCTGCTTGGTCTGACCGCGCAGTTGCTCGCCTGAACGGCGGGTCGTTCGGACGGTACAGTTTTAACGGCGGACATCTAGCGGGGAAGCAAGGGAAATACAATGGGTCTTCGAACAGCACTCGAGAACTCGCGGATACTCACGTTCGCCGTCACGGGAGCGTTCATCTGGCTGCTGTTGACGACGCTCAACGTCGCCGGATCGTTCGACTGGCTCTCGGCGGGTGCGGGCGACTTCATCGGCCGGAACGCGCTGGGCGGTATCGCCGGACTGGTCGTCCTGCTCGTCGTCCTCGGCGCGCTGTTGACGCTGTACAGCGAGCTCAGCGAGTCCGACCCGGCACCCGAGTCGTGGCCGCCGTCGGAATGACCTACTACAGCTGTGAGGAGTGCGGCCAGATGATAGACCTCAACGCGTTCGAGGGCGGGATGCGCCGCGAACACTGTCCGGTGTGTGAGGAGACGACCGTCTGGACGCCGGAGTTCGAAGCCGACGAGGGGGTGTCGCTGTGAGCTACCGATTCGAAGTGAGTGACCGACTGTACGAAGCCGCGGAAGAGTGGGCAGCGGCACGCTTCGAGGAGATCGACGACGCGCTCGCCACGAAGGTGGAGCAGTCGCTCCTCGAGATCGAGCATCTCGTCGCGGGCGCACACGAGACGGAGTTCGAAGTCGAGGGCCGCGAGATCGTCTACGAACCCACCGAGGCGACCGAGGCGTTCCTCGAACGACAGGCCGAGCGGGCCGGCATCGATGAGACGACGGTGCTGAAGCTCCACGTCGACCTGTACTCGAACGCCTTCTTGGACGAGGCAGAAGACGAAGAGCGCCCGCCGGGAACCCCGGGGCCGGAGTGAATCGGTTCCGTACGTGCGGAAAAAGTTAAGACGGGTCGGAGCAAAGCTCGGATAATGTCCCACCAAGATAGCGGATGGCGTCCGAAGGGTGTCACGAACACGTTCGATGGGTCTGAGGTATGGGACCACGGTGTCCACGCCAACGAAGTGAACGAGGCCGAGGTCGACGGCGACCTCGATGTCGTTCAGGACGAGTAGTTCAGGCGCTCGGGAACGCCCGCCTGTCTCGCGGCGGGACGTAGAAGTTCGCCCGCGAGAGGACGGTGATGAACTCCAGTATTCCGTTGTTCTTTCGGTCGGTGATTTCTGAACTCTCGTTGCGGAGCCACCAGCCGTTCATCGCGTCGCGGACCCGCTCGAAATCCTCGAGTTCGCGCTGTAAAGAGAGGAAGTGGACGCCGGCCTGTCCACCGTCCACCGTGTCGAAGTCACGGCGAAGCAGTCGGGGCTGACCGTCCTCGTCACGTGCCCGAGCCGCCTTCTCCCAGTGGCCGACGACGCCGTCCTCGGCCGCGTGTTCCTCGACGGCGTCGGCGAACGGCAGCGACGGATCCATGTCGATGTCCTCGGGCGAGAACTCTGGCGAGAACAGCTGTTCGATCTGCTCGGAATCAGCCATCTCCCACCACGAGTTGAGCGACTGACGGAGATGTGAGAGATGCATTGTCGTGCCGCCCGCGAACGGGCCGTCGTCTATCGTGACTCGCTCGACGGTCGCCTGCGTCCCCTTTCGCCCGGTCCCGAAGCCGGAGAAGTTCGGCGCGTCGTCCGGGATGTCCGCCGGAACCCCCTCGGCGTCGGCGTGTTTCGCGGGCAGCCCCTCGCCGAGGAAGCCGGTCCGGCGCTCGGCGAGGCTGAACACGTCGCCGAGACGGTCCTCGACTGCCGCGCCGCCGAGCGTTCCTCTGTCTCCGAACATCGCCTGTTCGGTCGCGACCAGTTGCGAGGGGACGTGACTCGCGAGCACGAGCGCGGCGTCGAACGCCAGCAGGTCCGGGTCGTCGGTGCGGGAGAGCACCTTCGGGTGGCGAATCGGTGAGCCACTCAGCGCGCCGAGTCGCTCGAAGTACCCGCTCCCCCACCCGAGCATGTGGAGCAGGCCGTCGGCGCTGAACTCGTAGGCTTGCTCTAGCGTGCGCATCGCCCGCTCGACGGTCGCCGCGCTCTCCTCGGACGGCTCCCTGTCGAGGTTCAACAGTAGAATGCGGTAGTGACGCGGGAGGAGCGTGTTCCCCTTCGCGTCCGTTCGGAGTTCCGTTTCCCACGCGTGCTGTTCGACGGGGAGTTCGGCGGCGAGCGGGTTCGCCGGCAGGTCGGCGGTGGGTGCCTCCGCCCGCTGTGCGAGCAGTCGAGAGCAGCCACTCAGCCCGGCCGCCCCCGACAGTGCGGCGAGCCGGCGCAAGAGCCCGCGGCGAGATGTCATTACCAAGAGGTGGAGGCCGGCAGACAAAAGCGTTGTTCGCGCCGGGCACAAGCGTTTTGAAGCCGCTGGTCGTTCGGTGAGTCGTGAGTGGACCCGGGCATGCCGGCTCGGCACCGGCGCTACCGTTCCCACCTGACGTAGGGCTCGCCGTCCTCGCGGTCGGCCTCGTCGTACTGGTGCTCGTGGGCTACGACCTCTACCGACGCCGGTCGTTCGGGGTGAACAGCTGATGGCGACGGAACACGGCCGCGATCCCGGTTTCGACGCGGCGACCGCCCTCCGATACGCGGAGACGCTGGTGTACGCGCTCGCCGGGCTGCTGGCGCTGTCGCTGCTCGTCGTCGGGACGGTGGCCGTCATCGCGGCGCTGAAACACTCGATGCAGCCGGGGCAGAACTGGCACTGGGCGATCCACCTCGAATCGACCGTGAGCTACATGGGGCTGTTCGTGAGCCGACTCCTCGCCGTACTGGTTCCGCTGTTCGCCGTCACGCTCGTCGGCCGCCGGGTGGTCGACGATGCGTGACATCAGCGTGCGCCCGCTCGACGCGCTCGTCGCGCTGTCCGTGGGTGGGCTCTGTCTGCTCCTTGCCGTCGTCGGCGGGCTCGGACTGGCCGCGGAGTACGTCGGCACGTGGCGGTCGCTGTTCCTGTTCGAACAGGCGCTCGCGACCGCGGCCCCGGCGACGCTCGCCGTCGCGGCCGGCCTCCTCGTCGTCGGAGCCGTCGTCGTCGCGACGGCCGATTAAACCATCTGCGCGACGATTTCGTCCTCGAACTGGACGATGCCACGAGAGATGAGTGCCGCGGCGAGGAACAGACCGTCGTCGGTCTCCTCTCGCGTCTCCGCAACGAAGTCGTCGACCCACCGCGAGAGATGCTCGTCGATGAACACCCGCTCGAAGCCGAACGCCTCCTCGTGGCCGTTTCGCTGCTGGTCGATGAGATACCGGAGGAACGTCATCTCGATGGCGATGAAGTCGTCCTCCTCTGGGTAGTCATCGGGGGCGGCCCAGCCGGCCGCGCCGTAGCTCGCCTCGACCTCGGCCAGCCCTTCGCCGATGAACTCCGTATCGTCGCGGTAATGCGTCTCGTGGGGCAACACCTGCGGTCGCGGCCCGACGAACAGCTCCGTGTACTCCTGTCGCAGATCCTCGTGGACCGCCACGACGTTCCGGTCGCGGTTCTCGTCGAGCCACGCCCGCAGCAGGTCGAACCCCTCGTCCATCGACTCGTTCACCGAGTCGTCGGGGAACTGGAGTTCGTCGCCCAGCAGTCGCTCGACGAACGCCTCTTCCGGCGTGTCCCAGAACGTCTCGATGACGAAGTCGACCAGTTCGAGTCGCGCCTCGTAGAGGGCCTCGTCGTTCATCGCGCGTCACCCTGATCGAAGAGGAGGCGTCCACGACAGTCGCCACAGTACTCGAAGACGCTGTGGTCGCTGTCCGGCGCGAGCCCGGCGACGCGGTCGCCGACCTCCGCCTCGACCTTCTCCGCGGAGGCCGCGCTGGTGAACGGCGTTCCACAGCGGATACATTCGAGCATCTCGTCTTCGTGGACGGTAGTCCACGGGTCGTCGTCGTTGTGCTCCGGCAGCAGCGAGAGATCCAGTCCCGTCTCCATCGTGATGGCGGATTCGGGACACCCCTCCTCGCAGAGCTCGCAGTTCACACACCGCTCGTGGTTGAACTGGAGCTGTCCGTCGTCCGTGCGCCTGATGGCGTCCGTCGGACAGAGGCTCGTACAGGTGGGCGTGAGCGTACACGAGTCGTTCACCGACAGCAGACCGAAGTCCTTCAGCCCCCTGATCGTCTCGCGCTCCGGCTCGACGTGTTCGAGCAGTGCGCGGACGCTTTCGAGCGTCCAGCCGTGACTGTCGAAGTCGGGGTTGGGCCGGTCGTCGTCGATGCGGCCCGTGGCCTCGTGGTCGCCCGCCGGCACCGGCGTCTCGTCGAGCGTCTCCTCGACGAACGCCGAGAGTTCTGCGGCGAAGGCCGACGGGTCGCCCGCCTCGGGGGCGAAGAAGCCGACGCGCTCGCCGAGTCCCAGATCGCTGGTCGCCGTGTTGAGCCGCTCGACCAATTTCGTCTTCGGGTCCGGACCGGAGTGGAGACAGGAGCCGCCACAGCCGACGATGGCGACGCCGTCGGCTCCTGCCGCGACTCCACGTCGCCGTGGCGCGCGGCGCGGCGGCCGTACGCGCGCAGTCGTTCGCTCGCCCGCTCGGAGCAGACGAACGCGACGACCTGCGTCTCGATGCCGGCGTCGTCACGCGCACCGAGTAGACTCTCGTCCCCGTCGCCGTCGGCTTCGAGCAGGGCCTCCACCTCGCGGGCGATCCGTTCGTTGGACGGCTCGCGGAGTTTCGTCGCCCCCGTCGGACAGGCGCTCGTACACGCCCCGCAGTTCTGACAGGCCGTCTCGTCGAACGCCACCTCGTCGACCGCCGGCCGGTCGACCGCCTCGTGCGGACAGGCGTCGACGCAGGCGGTACAGCCCTGCTGGCTCGACTCGCCGGCCGCACACACGTCCATCTCCAGATCGAGGAACTTCGGCTTCTCGATGCCGCCGAGGTGTGATTCGACGGCGGCGACGGTGCCCGCGTCGACCGGCCCGGTGTAGAACCCGACGCGGCCGCCCCGCGCTCGCGACGTGCCGCCCGGGTGGATCACCTGATCGAACTCTAATCGTCGAGTCGTACCGTCGAGTTCGATGGCGTCGGTCGGACACACGTCGACCCAGTCGCCGTCGGGTGCCTCGGGGTGGATGTCGACCGGGAACTCGGTCACCATCCCATCTGGACCCTCGCGGACACACTCCATGCAGTCGATGCAGTCGTCGGTGACCTGCGCGCGAACCACCAGCTCGAACTCGCCGAACGAGCCCTCGACGGCGGCGACGTGACCCCGTTCGACGCTCACGTCGTCCAGCCCCTCCGCGTCGGCGAACTCGCGGCCGTCCGCGATGAGCGTCACGTCCGCCTCGTCCGACAGCGACCGGGCAGCGTCGGCGTCACCGACGACGGCGACCCGGTTGCCGGCCTCTGTCGAGACGGTTCGCGAGATGGCCTCCTCGGCGAGACCGGCCCGCTTCGCGTTGATCAGGCGCGCAGTCTTGTCGGTCGCTTCGGCCTCGTCGTGGACCCACGCGGTCGTCTCCCGGTGGTCGACGAACGCCGTCGCCTCCGGGTGTAGCCCGTGGTCGTCCGCGAGCGAGCGGATGCGTTCCTGACACGACGGCTCTGGCGTCGTCGCGATGAGCTGGTCGAGGTCGTACTCGTCGATCACCTGCGACATCGCCGGACGACCGTCCTGACACAACAGCTCCGAGCTGGCGACGACGTCGACCTCCTCAACGCCCTCTCGGACCTCCTCTAAGTCGATGTCACACGTGCCCCCGCACGAGCACACGAACGCACCTACGTTCATCATCCGAGCGAATTCCTGCGCGGTTTTATGTGTTGCGGGAGCGGACGGGGCGCGACCCGCTTCGTCGCCTCACGAGCCCGAACTCGCAGCCGGTGCTCCGTCGAATGCTCTGCCCCTCAGATGCCTCCGCGTTCTACCGACGACGGACCAACGCTTTTGTTCGCCGTTCGGATACCGCCACGCATGGGGATAGACGTTCGGACGGAGTTCGACGCCTACATCGGGAGCGGCGACGTGACCGTCGACGCCCGAGACGTGACGCTGTTGCGTGCAATCGACAGTGAGGGGTCGCTGAACGCGGCGACTGACTCCTTGGGCCGCTCGTACGGCCACGCGCAACAGCGCATCGTCGAACTCGAAGCCGCGTTCGGCTCGCTCGTCGACCGGCAGCGGGGTGGTGCCGACGGTGGCGGGAGCGAACTGACCGAGACCGCCGACGAGTTGCTCGCGGCGTTCGACCGCGTGCAGACGAGCTTCGAGGGCGTCGCCGAAGTCGCCGAAACCGTCCTCCCGGGCGCGCTCGTCGAGCGCGACGGAGAGCTCGCGACCGTCGAAACGCCGGCCGGGCGGCTCCGTGCTCTCGTCCCGTCCGCCGGCGACGGCACGGTCCAGTTGACGATACCGGCCGACGCCGTGACGCTCCACGAGGCGACGACCGCGCCGGTACCGGACACCACGAGCGCGCGAAACCAGTTCGCCGGAACGGTGCGGGACATCGAAGGCGGCGAGCGCATCGCCCGCGTTGCCGTCGACATCGGTGCCGACGACCCGGTGTTGGCGCTGGTGACCGAAGACAGCCGAGAGCGCCTCGCTCTTGAAGTCGGACGCGAGGTCACCGTCTCGTTCAAAGCAACGGCGACGCGCGGCGTCTTCGACTGAGGGGGCTCGCGCTCGCGTGCAGCCACGGGGAGACGAACTGACAGATGCCACCGAGCACGCTGACGACAGCCGACTGTCGATACTGCGGAAATGCGCCGTGAGAAGGTTCGGTGTGCGAGATTCGGTTCGGCGACGCCAACCCTTATTCCAGCGAGAGCAGTATAAAAAGGTATGTCACAGTTCGATGGCAGACGCGCGGACACGCCGAGCGAGGAGGCGCAGGCGCTGCTCACCGCACTCGACGAGGCGGGAGCCCCCGACCTCGCGACGCTGTCCGTCGAGCAGGCCAGAGCGCTGCTGGGCGACCTGTTCACGCCCGACGTGGAGCCGGAACCGGTCGCGTCGGTCGACGAACGGAAGATCCGCGCGTACGGCCGCGACATCCGGATTCGCATCTACGACCCCGACCCCGACGAGGTCGTCGTCAGCGTCGACTACCGGAAGGCGCCCGAACACAAGTTCCCGGCGGCGGTTGAGGACGCCTACGAAGCGACGAAGTGGGTCGCCGAGAACGGCGCAGAGATCGGTGCAGGCGACGGCCTCGCAGTCGCCGGTGAGTCCGCCGGCGGGAATCTCGCGGCCGTCGTCGCACAGTTGGCGAACGACGCCGACATCGGCGGGCCGGCCATCGACCACCAGTTGCTGTTTTACCCCGTCACCGACCACTCGTTCGACACCCAGTCGTACGAGACGAACCGCGAGGGGTACTTCCTCACGCGGCGAGCGATGGTCTGGTTCTGGAACCACTACCTCCGGGACGACGCGCTCGCGGCAGACGGACACAGCCCGCTCGCCTCCCCGCTCCGTGGCGACCTCGAAGGGCTCCCGTCGACGACCCTGTTCACCAGCGGCTTCGACCCGCTTCGAGACGAGGGGTTCCGCTACGCCGAGAAGCTCGCGGACGCCGGCGTCGAGGTTGAGCACACGAACTACGAGGACGCGATCCACGACTTCGCGAACATGGTCGAGCTGGACGGTGCACCCTCGCTCGGGGCGTTCAGCGACCGAGTCCTCGACGACGGTGCTGATGCGCTCCGGGACGCACTTGACTGAGTTCGGCGAGCCACGACGTCCGCCCACTCGCTCGCGCGCCACAGACTGCATCCGGGTCTGATCGTTATCGTCCAAGTTTAGGACTTAAGACAGCGTATCTGTGGAACTACATATCCCCCAGAATACGGGGTATGAGGTGCCACGTTTTATTATGCACCAATATTTAGCGACCGTAGGCATAGCCATGGATGGACAGGACAGGGACGAAACCGGGCAACCGCTACCCCGGACACGACAGGAATAAACAATGAGCACGCAACAACTGGATCCGGAACCGGTGTCGCTCGACCTCGACAGGCGCTCGTTCATGAAGGCGAGCGCGCTCGCGGGCGCAGTCGCGCTCGGGGCCGCAGGGACGGGCCAAGCGCTCCAAGAGGGAAGCGAAGAGGTCGATGGCACCGACACGGACACGGAGCTGTCGAAGACGATCTGTAACTACTGTTCGGTCGGCTGTGGCTTCCGCGGCGAGCGCGACGGTGACTCGTTCGTCGGTATGGAGCCGTGGCAGGAACACCCGATCAACCACGGGTCGCTCTGCTCGAAGGGCGCAGGCATCTACGAGACCGAACACTCCGAGAAACGGCTGAAACACCCGATGATCCGCGAGGGTGGCGCGGACGGCAGCTGGGAGAAGCGGACGTGGGATCAGGCCTACGATCTGCTCTCGGGCGAGATCGAACGGGTGTGGGAGGAACACAGCCGCGAGAGCGTAATGTTACTCGGGAGCGCGCACCACTCCAACGAGGAGGCGTACGCGATCCGGAAGCTCGCGGCGTTCATGGGGACGAACAACATCGACCATCAGGCGCGGATCTGCCACTCCACCACGGTCGCCGGCTTGGCGAACACGTGGGGGTACGGTGCGATGACCAACACGGTCACCGACTACCGGAACTTCGATCTCAACATCATCGTCGGGCAAAACCCCGCCGAGGCACACCCCATCGCGATGCAGCACATCCTCGAGGGGCAGAAGCGGGGCGGCAAGATACTCAATCTCGACCCGCGCTTCACGAAGACCTCGGCGCACGCCGACGAGTTCATGCGGTTCCGACCGGGCACCGACGTGGCGCTGATGATGGGCGTCATCAAGGTGCTCCGCGACAAACACGGCCTCGCGACGGACACCGACGCTGACGCGAGCGGGCAGAACATGCTCGTCGACCGCGTCCAAGGCTGGGAGGACATCGACGCCGAACTCGACCAGTACGACAAGGAGACCGTCTCGGAGATCACGTGGGTCTCCGAAGAGGACATCGAGCGCATCGCGGACATGATCGACGAGGCCCGCCCGAACGTCCAGATCGAGTGGGCGATGGGCGGCACCCAGCACAACAACGGCACCCAGAACATCCGGTCGTACGCGGCGGCGAGTCTGGCGTCCGGTAGCGCGGCTCGCTCGGGCGGCGGCCTGCAGGTCATGCGCGGCCACGCGAACGTGCAGGGCGCGACCGACCTCGCGGTCGCGAGCCACATCCTCCCCGGCTACTACGGCCTGACTGCCGGCGGCTGGAAGTGGTGGTCGGAGATCTGGGACAAGAACCCGTACACGAGCGGCTCGGTCTCGTTCGATGACCTGTACGACAGGTTCGAGCTGATGCCGCCGGACAAGTACGTCGAGCAGTCGAGCGAGGCCATCTCGGCGGACGACCTCCCGTCGAGTGCCGACGAGACGAGCGCCGAGAACCCGGCGACCAACTCGATGATGTTCCAGAACGGGCTGACGGTGGCTCGCTGGTTCGAGGCGGCACTCGATCAGGAAGACCGGATGCAAGAGACGCCCATCTACCAGCCGGATCAGGTGAAGATCGCCGTCTTCTGGGGTCACTCCGCGAACTCCATCAGCGAGATGGAGCAGATGAAGGAAGGGATGGAGAACCTCGACCTGCTGGTCGTGGTCGACGTGTTCCCGTCCGTGGCGAGCGTCCTCCCGGACTTCGAGGAGGGACCGCCGGTCCTCCTGTTGCCCGCGTCGAGTCAGTACGAGCACTACCGCTCGCTGACGAACACCCACCGCGCGACCCAGTGGTCGGAGCCGGTGCGACCGCCCGCCCACAACTCCAAGCCCGACCTGCAGATCATGCAGGAACTCGCGGGTGCGCTGGGCTTCGGCGAGCACTTCGACTGGGGTGCCGGCTCGGAGCTGTACAACGGTAAGTCGACCTACGAGAACGTCATCCGAGAGTTCAATCTCGGGACGAACACCATCGGCTACCGGCAGACGCCCGAACGCATCCAGCAGCACATGGAGTACGACTACGCGTTCTCCTCGGAGGATCTCCAGGGTGCCGAGGGGACGCCCGTCGAAGGAGAGTACTGGATGCTCCCGTGGCCCTGCTGGGGCGAGGACCACCCCGGTACGCCCATCATCTGGAACGACGACATGGACCCCAACAACGGGGGCCAAGACTTCCGGACCCGGTGGGGTGTGCAGGCACCCAGTCGCGACGACTGGGCGTCGATGAACACCGACAAGCCGTATCCGTTCGAGGCGACGATGGACGCTGTCGGCGACAGATACGACAGCGAGGAAGACGCGCTCGACCTGACACGGGCCCCGTACGTGCCCGACTGGGCGAGCGAGGACGACTTGGCGTCGGACGGCCAGATTCACGGGATTCCGGAGTATCCGGGCTGGAAGACGACGCCGCCGGAGAGTCTCATCGACCCGAACCAGTCCCTACAGTCAGACGAACTCACGATTCCACAGCAGCACGCGCTGGACAACGACAGCTCGGTGTACACGGCGGCGCAGGCGCTCGATGACCCCGACACGGGGAGTGCTGCCTTCGATAGCTACATCGAGGAGAAGATCGCGCCCGGCATCGACCCCTCCTTCTACGAGCAGTACGACTACAAGCAGCCCGACGCTCCGACCGGTCGCGGGCGGGCGCGAGCAGTTGCGTGGAGCTTCCTCGACACGGTACCCGTCCACCGGGAACCCATCGAGAGCCCCAGCCCGGAACTGGTGGAAGAGTGGCCCGCCAACGGCCAGCAGAAGAACTTCTACCGGCTCGACCAGAACAACGGGGTCGAGCAGCAGCGGGCGATGGACATCATCCACAACACCGACGAGGGGCCGGATCTGGACACCATCATGACCACCGGTCGGCAGGTCGAACACCAAGGCGGTGGCGCAGAGACGCGGAACAACATCCACACCGCCGACCTGCAGCCGCACATGTACGCCGAGATCACGCCCAAACGGGCGGAGGACCTCGGCGTCGACGGCGGCGACCTCATCATCATCTCCTCGACCGACCGCGGCTCGGTGCTGGTGAAGGCACGCGTGACGGACCGGCCGAACGACCGGGAGATATTCCTCCCCTACCACTGGGGTGGGGTGTTCAAGGGCCAGAGCTTGGAGGACAAGTACCCCGACGGCCACGTGCCGTACGCCATCGGCGACTCGGTGAACGCCATCACGTCCACCGGCTACGATGTCGAGACCCAGATGCAGGAGACGAAGGTGTCGATGGTCGCCGTCGAGAAAGCGACGGAAGAACGGATGGACGAACTGAACATGGACACGGACATCGAGTTCCCGCAGGACCGCAACAACATCGGCGGCCAGAAGGACTTCGATGTCCGCGACAACTCGACGGTGCAATGAGGTGATATAATATGTCAACTGGAAAAGAACAAATGCACGACGGCGTGATGAGCGTCGGTGAAGGCACTCGCATCTTCCCGGACGTGGAGGCCTGCATCGACTGCGGCGGTTGCGTCGTCTCGTGCAAGCGGACGTGGGAGGTGCCGCACGACGAACAGCGCATCAGCATCTCGACGATGCTCGAAGGCCAAGAGGCCGCCTCGGGCTTCAACACGCAGAGCGGCGAGGCGATGAGTCAGGGCGAGTCGCCCGGCGAGACGGCGGTGCCGATGCAGTGTTACCACTGCGAGAACGCGCCCTGTGTGTCGGTGTGCCCGACGGACTCGCTGATCAAGGCCGACGAGAGCGGCTTCGTCGACGTGCGCGACGACCTGTGTATCGGGTGTCAGTACTGTCTGTCCGCCTGCCCGTTCGGGGCCCCGCAGTTCCCCGACTCCGACGAGGGGATGGCGAGTCTCGTCGGCAACGGCGGCAAGATGGACAAGTGTACGATGTGTACCGAACGTCAGGAGGTCGGCAAGGGGCCAGCGTGTGCGGAGGAGTGTGCGACGGACGCCATCCTCGTCGGGACGCCCGGCGAAATTGCCGACGAGCTGGACCACCGCGGCAGCGGGACGTTCTTCAACGACGAAGCGATGAACATCATCTTCGGCGAGGAGAACGCCGGTGAGTTCGAATGAGCGAGCAGGAACTCCCCGACACGGCCGGCTACGAGCGATGGCACGTCGCCGTCAGTGCCGTCGTTGGCATCGTCGTCGCCCTGCTGTCCGTCTGGTGGGCACAGGGGTTCAACGTGTTCTACGAGTCGATCTACCGGGTCGACCCCGGCGCGGGTGCTGGTAACGGCATCGGTGCCGACTGGGCCGCAGGTAACTCGATTCCCGCGCTCGACTTCCTCATCGCGCTCATCCACGCGGCGGACGTCATCATGGGAATATTCATCCTCGTGATGGTGTTCCTCCACTGGGCGGCGTTTCGCCGACTGGCCGGCCAGATGCAGCAGCCGGGCGAGGACGTGACCGACGCCGTCGCGGCTGACGGCGGTGAACCCGCCGCGCGAAAGATAACCGGCCGCGACGGAGGTGGCGACGATGAGTAATCTCGACCACGGCAAGTTCACGCGGGTCACGACCCTGTTCCACTCCCTGCTGGGGCTGGACGTGTTCCTGCTGTTCTTCAGCGGCTACGCCATCATGTTCAACGACGAACTGTGGTGGCTGATGGAGCTGATGGGCGGTCCAAACGGCGTCTCGGCGGTTCACCGGATCACCGGCGTCGGGCTGATCGCGCTCATCGTCTTCTGGATCGTGCTGCAGGTCATCTCGCCGACCGGCCGGAGCAACTTCGGCGAGATAATCCCCGGTAAGGACGACATCGACGCGTTCGTGCAGGACGTCCAGTTCATGCTCGGGCGCGCCGACGAGCGACACCCGAACGCGCGGCAGTTCGGCGGCTACAAGGCCGACGAGGTGCCACTGTTATCGTACATCGGCAAAGGCGTCGTGTTCATCTTCTCGGCAGAGCTGACGCTGCTCGCCGTCTCCGGGCTGCTCATCTGGAGCAAGACCGGAGTCGCGGCGCTCTTCCAGACGAAGGCGGCCGCGGCGGCGTTCGTCACCTTCCACGGCCTGCTGGGCGTCATCATGCTGATGGGAATCATGTTCCACATCTTCGAGCACGGCTTCCATCCTGCCTTCTACCCGGTGGAGACGAAGGCGTACATCCCACGGAAGCTGGTGCCCGAGTACCACGCCGACGGCGAGCCGGAGACGACCGGTATCGAGCGGCTGACGCTCTCCCCGTCGTGGGGCTGGGCGTCGACGCTGTTCGGTGCCGCGACCGTCGTCGGCATCGCGTCGGTGCTAATGGCCAGCATCCTCGACGAGGGGTATCCGGTGCCCCGCGAGTTGACTATCAGCGGCGGGCCGACGAACCTGCTGATGACCATCGGCATCAACGTCGGCATCCTCGTGCTCGGCGTCGGTCTCGTGTTGTCGATGTACGGTAACGTGCTCCGCATCCGCTGGGAGCGCCAACTCGAACAGGAGGGCGGTAGCGAGAGCGGCGAGGTCGGCGCCGCGGACGACTAACCGACCAGTTCCGCTCCGTCCGAGGAGAGTTCGACCGTCACGTCCTGTCGCGTCTGCTCCTGTATCTGGTCGAGGTTTCGCGTGAGCACCTTGAGGATGTCCTCCGGCTCCGGATACACCAGCATGTTGCCGTCGTCGTCCTCCATCACGAGTTGCGTGTCCGATAGCGTCACCTGCTTCCCCTCGATGCCGGCGACGATGACCGGAAGCGCCTCCGCGCCGCCCGGGTCGCCCTCCTCGACGCGCGTGATGTAGATACCGTCGAGCCCGATGAGGTCCTTGTACTCCCGGACCGTCCGGGCGCAGTTGACCATGTCCTGCGTCACCGCGGTTTTCTGTGGATTCCCGTGCGTTCCCTCGTAGCAGTGTTTACACACTCGGAGTTCGATTCGCATGGTCGGGCTTGCCACTGTGGCGACTTGACTCGTTGGGTATGGGACGCACGCAGGCGACTGTCGGCTGTGGTTTCATGCCGGCATACGAGAGTCGCCCGGCTCGCGGGTCGCTCCGCTCCCCGCTCGCTCGTTCGGCGGCCTCCCGTTGGTCGGCCGCCCGTCAGTCGTCGGCCGTCGCAGCAGTCCCCGCGAAGCCCACGTCGACCTCACCGGCGTCGAGTTCCGCCTCGACCTCGCGGGCGGCCTGCACCATGTTCTCCATCTTCCCGTACGCGACCTCGCGGGGGAGGAGCTTCAGCCCGCAGTCCGGGCTGACAGTGAGTTGTTCCGGTGGGACGACCTCGAACCCTCTCTTGATGTTCTCCTTGATCGCCTCGACGGACTCCACCTCGGCGGTGTGCGCGTCGACGACGCCGAGCGCGAGGTCCGGATCGAACGCCTCGTCGGCAAACACTTCGAGCTGCTCGTACTCGCCGTTGCACAGCTCCACGTCGAACTCGTCGATGGGGAACTCGTTGATCTCGGGGTAGACGCGCGAGTAGTCGCCGTAACAGACGTGGAGACCGATGCGAACGTCCTCGGGGATGTCGGCGACGATGCGGTCGAGACACTCGCCGACGATGGCGTAGTCGTCCGGCGTCGTCGCGAGCGCCGGCTCGTCGATCTGGATGTAACGTGCGCCGGCCGCGACCAGCTTCCCGATCTCCTCGTTGACGAGGTCGGCGAGCTCGTACGCCAGCGTCTCCTCGTCGTCGTACGCCTCGTTGAACGACCAGTTGGCGAGCGTGTATGGGCCGGTAATGGGCACCTTCACAGGGCGGCTCGCCGCCTCCGCGGTGAACTCGAACTCGTCGACGAGCCACGGCTCGTCGTACTCCACCTCGCTCGACACGCTGGGCTTGTCGAAGTAGTTGTGGCCCCACACCTTCACCGGGCCGTTGAACTCGTAGCCGTCGATGCGCTCGGCGAAGAACTCCACCATCTCGTTGCGGCGCATCTCGCCGTCGACGACGGCGTCCACGCCGGCCCGCTCGTGTTCGTGCGTGATGAGACGGGCGGCGTCGTCGTGGGCCTCCCGTAGCTGTTCGTCGTCGAAGCCGTGGTCGTGGTCCTCGTGGAGTTCGTCGGCGCGGTTGAGCCACTTTGGCTTGGGATACGAGCCGACGACCGTCGTGAGCAGGAAATGCTCGTTCGGGTGGTCGTCGGGGCGGAGCTGTTCGCGGGTCACGCGAACCACCTCGTGGTGAGCGTGACGTCATCAGTCGCAGCCGGCGAACCGGAACGTCTGATGGAAGTCATGCTTCCACCTCCTCGAGGTCCGCGGCGGTCGCAAGCGTCTCCATCTTCGCGACGGCCTTGTTGACAGGCAGATAGAACAGCTCCGTGTTGCTCGTCAGATACGCCGTCTCGAACGCCTCGGAGGGTACCTGTCCGTCGAACCAGTCGAACCGCTCGCGGACCGTCGTCGGGTCCTCGACGAGCGTGTTCTGGCCGTCGACGACGCCGAGCGCCACGCCCGACTTCGTCCCGTACTCCTGTGCGTTGTAGACGTTGGCGTCGTGGTCGCTCACGAGGTCGAAGCCGATTGCATCCACGTCCGCGTCCATCAGGTGCGCGTACACTTTCTCGTCGAGCGCGCCGTAGAACGGGTAGACGACGACCTCACTGTCCACCGCGTCTGCGACCGTGTCGATAGCCTCGCTGGCCTGTGCGTCGCGGCCGTCGCCGGGCGCGTCGGTCACAAGCGAGGGTTCGAGCAGGAACAGCGTCTCGTGGTCGGGGAACGCGGCGGCCTCGCCTGCGAGGAACTCCGCAGTCGCGTCGAGGAACGCGGCCTCGTCGCCATACTGCTCGTCGGTTGCCAACGCTGCCAGCGTGTACGGACCCGGCAAGACGACCTGTAGCCCGTCCGTCTGCGTTGCGGCCGCGTCGAGTTCGTCGGCAACGTCACCACTCTCGGTCAGCGGGCCGGTCACGACCGGATCGCGATAGAAGTTGTTGTTGTCGTAGTAGCGAACGATGCCGCGCGTCTCCACGTTGTCGTGGACGGCGAGCGGATGCGCGAGGTTGTCGTCCCAGCGTCCCTGCCCCTCGACGATGCGGTCGAGGCCGGCATCCTGCTGTGTCTCGATCAACTCCGCGCGCACATCGTCGTAGGCTGCGGTGATCGCCTCGCTCTCGTCGCCCGAGACGAGATCGGATTTCTGGTGGCCCTTCAGGTCCGATAGCTCGTCTTTCGCCCAGTCGGGTAACGGGAATATTCCGGGTGTCGTCGCAACTAGTTCCGTCATTACCCTCTATTCGTCATACCGTGGCTTAATATTTCCGAAGGAGACTAATGCTCTGGAGTTATCGATAAAGCCGCGAGTCGCTCGAACGGGAACGACTCCTCGCGGGCTGTGCTCGCGGCGAGCCCCCGGTCGGCCGCGTAGGCGGCCACCCTCTCGATGTCGGTCAGCGTCGAGACGAGGAGGAGGACGTGGCCCTCGGGCGCGAGTACCCGGCCCACGTCGTCCAGAAACGCCTCGATCACCTCTCGACCCGTTTCGCCGCCCGTCAGCGCCCGCTCCATCCAGTCGTCCCGTGCCGCGTCCGGGTCGTAGGGGAGATACGGCGGGTTGAACAGAACGCGGTCGAACGCTCCCGCTCGGAACGGGTGGGTGAGATTTCCCCGAGCGACGGGGAGAGCGACCCCCTCTGACCGTGCCGTCTCCCGCACCGTGCGACAGGCGTGCGGGTTCAGGTCGCTCGCGACGACGGTCGCGTCCGTCTCCGCCGCGACCCGCCCGGCGACGTAGCCGGAGCCGGTACCGACTTCGAGCACGCGCTCGTCATCTCCCACCCGTTCGACTGCCGCCTCGGCGAGCAGGCGCGAATCCTCTGCGGGTTGGTACACCGTCGTCCCGTCGCCTCGGTCGGTAGAGTCACTCATCCTCGTCACCGCCATCGGTGGTCATCTGCTCGGTCGTTCGCTCTGGGTCGTTGCTCCCCGCTTCGACATCACGCACCGCGAGTCCGCCGGCCCGCTCGCGACCGGAGAGCACCCGCTGTGGGAACGGGATGGTGATTCCCTCCCGCTCGAAGGCCGTCTTGACACGCTCCATGACGGCGTTCTGTGCGTCCCACTTCCGCCGGATGCTCGGGTTGGTGATGTAGAATCGGATCGTTAACACGACCGCGCTGTCACCGAACGACTCCACCACCACGTCCGGGTTCGGCTGTGACTCGACGACATCCACCTCGGCCATCGCCTCGGCCGCCACACTCATCGCGTTTTCCACGTCGGTCCCGTAGTCGACGCCCACGTCGACCTGCACCCGGAGCCGGTCGCTCTTCGTCCGGTTTATGACGGCGCGCTGGGTTATCTCGTCGTTCGGCAACAACACCAGTTCGTCGTCGAACGTCCGGACCTCCGTGTTGACGATGGTGATGTCCGTGACGACGCCCTCGTGGTCGGCTATCTCGACCCAGTCGCCCAGCTCGAAGGGCCGCGAGAAGAGGAGGACGAACCCCGCGAGGACTGCCCCGAGTGTCTGTCTCGCCGCGAAGCCGAAGACGACACCGAGCACGCTCGCCGACAGAAGCACGTTACCCGCTCCGACCTTGAACAGCCCGAGGACGAACAGGAATGCGGGGACGAACAGAGCGATCTGCACGACGTGGTGGAGTATCTCGCGCTGGTGGCGGGAGATGGCGTCTCGGTCCTCGCTCACCTGAACGAACCGCTTCGTGATGCGCGTCAGCGTGTAGGTGACACCGACCGCGAGCAGCGCGATGAGCCCACGGACGAGCGCGTCGACGCTGGGTCTGATATTCTCCAACGCCATCACGACCGCGTCGGTCTGGTTCCACACGTCGACGAGTGCCGCCCCGGCGACGATAGCGGCGACCATCCCCGCGAGCGTCTGTAACGCCTCCGTGGACTCGTCGGCGAGTCGCCGTTTTATCAGCTCGCCGACGGCGTAGATAGCGCCGGATACGAGCAGATATCCGAGCAGAATGAGCAGCGAGGCGACCGCCTGCTCGGAGGGAGCGTCGAGCAGCCCGGTCTGTCCGAGTATCACGGCTCGCCCACCTCCCACGCGAGCGCGGCCAGTTCAGCGAACTCGGCAGGCGTGACGTTACCGGCCCGCTTCGACATGAGTTCCTCGTCGGCGGCATCGACGACCGCATCGGGGTCGTCCAGCCCGGAGATGTGAGCGGTGTTGCGGACGGCGTTTCGCATCGTCTTGCGCCGCTGGGTGAAACACGCCGTAACGAAGTCGAGGAAGAATGACTCGTCCGGAACGGTGTACGCTGGCTCTCGGGGCGTACACCGGACGAGCGCGCTCTCGACGCGCGGCCGCGGGTCGAACGCCTCCTTCGGCACCGTCTCGACGAGGTCGACGCCGGCGTAGTGGCCCGCCGTGACGGAGAGCCGACCGTACTCGTCGTCGCTGGCGTCGGCGGCCATCCGCTCGGCGAACTCCCGCTGAAACATCAACACCAGCGGCCGGCTGGTCGGCAACAGCCGGAAGGCTATCTCCGAGGAGACGCCGTACGGGAGATTCGAGACGCAGACGGTGAACTCTGGGAACTCGACCTCCAAGCCGTCGCCTGTCACGACGGTCAGCCGGTCGGCGGTGACGGCCTCGGCGAACTCCTCGCGGAGAAACGCCGCAAGGTCGGGGTCGCGCTCAACGACGGTGACGCGGTCGCCGGCCGCGAGCAGGCGGTCGGTGAGCGCGCCCGCACCGCCGCCGATCTCCAGCACGTGGCTCCGGTCGGCGTCGGCGGGTAGATACGTCGGTATCCGGTCGAGCACGCGGTCGTCCACGAGGAAATGCTGGTCTGCGTCCGGGCTCCCTCGCTTCGCACGCCCGATGAGCGCGTCCGGATCACGACGCTTGCGTTCGGTCACTATCCGTCGTTTGCCGTCGCTACTAAAAAGGCTTCACGAGTCCGTCGGCTGTCACGCCTCGCTCTCGGCGCGAGCGAAGATGCGGTACTTCAGGTCGTCTTCGCGGAGTTCCTCGGTAATTCGCTCCACGAGCACGTCCTTCGGGTGGTGGAGGCCGGAGACGCGCTCCGCGATGTCCTCGAAGGCGTCGAACGGCTCCCGCTTCCGCTCGTCGAGGATGTCGTTGCGGAGTTTCTTCCCGATACCCGGCAGGAGATTCAGCTGGTGGAGCCGGAGGGTGATCGGCTGCGCCTCGTTGTAGAAGTCGACGAACCGTCGTTCGTCCGCCTCGATTAGTTCCTCGATAGCGTACTTTAGCTCCGACTGTGCCGCGCCGGAGACCTCGGTGTACGACGCATCTTGGACGGTGACGATCTGTTCGTCGCGGTCGTCGCGTGGCTCGACGACGAGCCGCCGGCCGACCAAGACGTGTGCGTCGTCCGACAGTGTCAGTTCGTAGAGACCGAACTCCTCGACACCGAGGGCGTACGCGAGCGGGTCCTTCTGCGACGGCGGCCGGTCGTCGCCGGGACGGCCGTTCGGCAGCACGTCCAGCACGACCGTCTCGACGCGCTCGTCGCTCTCGGTGGTACTCATACGCACTGATAGGTGGAGGGCGTATTTAAAATTCCGCCGCGCTCAGGCGGTGGTATTCAGCCAACACCGGAGAATCTGCCACAGACAGTGTGACGAGTTTGGAAGCCCCCCCCGGCTCGACTCCCGGGCCTCGTTGCGCTCCTCACTTCGTTGCGGTGTCTTCGCGCGGTTACACCGCGCGAGCGGCCCGAGGCGACTTCGTCGCCTCGCTGCTTACGTCGGCCGGGTTCGTCGAGCCGTCCGTACTGCGCGACGACGTTGAGGATGTCGTCGAGTTCGTCGCCCGACAGCGAGTACCGCTCTTGGGCGTAGATGGCGCGCAGCTCGTCGCGGTCCGCCGGCAGCAGATTCGCGATCTTGTAGGCGGTCGGCTCGTCGACCTTCTCGAACTCGTGGAGTTCTTCGACCAGCTCCGCCGCCTCCTCGGCGTCGAGGTCGGCGAACCGGTTGGCGTGGTCGACGGCGCGGGCCAGCTCGTACGGCATCTCGCGGTCCTCGGCGAGGGCACGCTCTTCCTCGATCTCCGCGAGCGCCTCCTTCACCTCGCCCGTCGTCAGATACTCCTCGTCAACGATCTCCTTGAAGATCGTCATTACTCGTTCGACTGCCGGTGGAGGTGGGCGGGGTTCACGATGAGCGTCTTCGGCTTCCCGCCGTCGGTGATCTCGACCTTGTACGCTCGGCCCTGCTCACCCTCGACCTCTCCGGTGTGGCCGTTGAAGCGAGCGTGGAAGCGGCCGTCGGGGACGGACGGGTCGATCCGGAGGTGGACCTTGTCGCCCGTCTCGAACGACTCGACGGTCTGCTGGGGCGGCGAGGTGCCGCGGTCCCGCGGCTTGTTCTGTAGCTTGTCTCGGGTGCCTTCGAGTGGACCGTTTGAGCTCGGCATAATCGTGGATTTACCTAACTTGGTCATCGTTATAAAACGTGCGTTACGGTGCCGCGACCAGCCCGTGACCGGTCTACCGACTACCGAGTGAGCGTTGCGACGGAAAGAAGCGTCCCACCGCGAGCGACGTTACAGGCGACCCTGCGATTCGACGGCGATGGACTCGACGCCCTCGACGCCGCCGAACGCCTCTTCGACGGCTTCGCTGCCGCCGGCGTCGTCGGGGACGATAACCGTTGGGAGGAGCGCGACGAGACCGAACGCCACGTCGTCGCGCTCGAAGCCCTGAATCTTCGCGCCCTCGGGAAGCGATCCTTCGAGACGCTCCTGCAGGGCGTCGAGATCGACCTCCGGGCTCTCCGGCATGATCTTGAGCTTGACGGCGACTTTCCCCATTTTATGGCCCCGTGAACCCGCAGTCCGGGCACTCGTAGAGGTTGCTCTGCTTGCGGCACTTCGCACAGCGGTAGATCTCCTGTCCGCAGACCGGACAGGCGAATCGGGCGGCGGCTGTCCCCGAGATGTTGATCCCGCAGGAGACGCACTTGCGTGCGCGCTTCTGCTCAGTATCGCTCATGCACGTCGGTGAGTGACCGCGCCGTTTAACGCTTTTCAATGGCTCTCAGGTGCCCGACGAGATGGCACCCAGTGCGGCACCGATAGCTGTCGGCAGGACTGCGACGCTCACCAAGCGGCCGCAACCACCGGCTCCGACAGTCGACGCGCCAAGCACACCGACCTGTCGGGCGGTCCTGCGTGGCCGTATAGCCCTTTCGTCGTCGGGCTAAAGCCGACGTTAGCAAGGGTATTTCAGTCCCCCCGCCCTTCGTGTGTGTATGGATGGATTCACTTCAGGTAAGGGTGCCACGGACGGCGCACCCGAGGAGTTGAAGACGGGGACGACCACCGTCGGCATCGTGGCCGACGACGGCGTCGTGCTCGCCACCGACCGTCGGGCGAGCCTCGGCGGCCGGTTCGTCTCGAACAAGTCGGCCGACAAGATAATCGAGGTCCACCCGGAGGCCGCCATCACCATCTCGGGTGGCGTCGGGGACGGGCAGACGTTCGCCGACCAGTTGCGTGCGCAGTCGTCGCTGTACGAGACGCGCCGCGGCGAGGACATGAGCATGGAGGCGCTGGCGTCGGCCGCCGCGAACGCGATCCGCGGCATGCGGGTCGTCCCGCTGCTGGGCGGCGTCGACAGCGAGGGACCGCGGCTGTTCGAACTCGACCCGCTCGGCGGGAAGATGGAGGACACCTACGGCTCGACCGGTTCCGGGATGCAGATGGCCTACGGCGTGCTTGAAGGCGGCTACGAGGATGACCTCACGATGGACGAGGCGGAGGAGGTCGCGCTCGACGCCATCGAGGCAGCGAGCGCCCGCGACACCGCCTCCGGCAACGGCGCGATGGTCGCACGGATCACCGAGGAGGGCATCGACACCGAGGAAATCGACGCGGAGGAGATCTAACATGCAGGGTAACTCACAACAGCAGGCGTACGACCGCGGAACGAACATCTTCAGCCCCGACGGGCGGTTGTATCAGGTCGAGTACGCGCGCGAGGCGGTGAAGCGTGGCTCGCCGACCGTCGGCGTCCGATTCGAGGACGGCGTCGTCTTCGTGGCTGGCGGGCGACTCCGCTCGTCGCTCCAAGTCGCGGAGAGCATCGAAAAGATCCACAAGGCCGACGACCACGTCGGCGTCGCCAGCGCGGGCCACGTCGCCGACGCCCGCCAGCTCGTCGACGTCGCACGCCGGCAGGCGCAGGTAGAGCGGCTTCGCTACAGCGAACCTGCCGACATCGAGTCGCTGACGAAGGAAGTCACCGGCTACATTCAGGAGTTCACGCAGGCGGGCGGCGCACGGCCGTTCGGCGCGGCGCTACTCGTCGGCGGCGTCGACGACGGCGGCACGCCCCGGCTGTTCGAGACGGACCCCTCGGGCACCCCGTATGAGTGGGAGGCCGTCGCCATCGGCGGCAACGCGGACCAGATACAGGGCCACCTCGAAGCCGAGTACGAGGCCGGCATCGACGCCGAGGCGGCGCTCGAACTCGCGCTCCGCGCGCTCGAAGACGCGAACGAGGGCGGCGGCCTCAACGCCGAGGGGATGAGTGCGGCCGTCGTTGACGATGACGGCTTCCGCGAACTCTCGCCCGACGAACTCTCCGACACCATCGCCGGCCACAGTCTCGACGACGAGCCGGAGGAGTAGTCCCCGAGACTCAGGCCGCCGCCGACCCCGTCAGTTCGTCCCGTTCGCTCGACGTTTGCAATTCTATTCGCTCGACGTGCCCGACCGAACAGTCCGCACCGACGAGCACTGCCAACTCCTCGTCACCGAGCCGCCAACCCACGCGGACACAGACGGGATCGGCCGACAGCACCGTCTCGGAGAAGGCCTTACCGACGTTCCACACCGGGTGTTCGTCGGGCGCAACGCCGTGATCGTATCCGAACGCAACTAGCGCTGGGTGGTCGAGCAGGGCAACGGTCACCGGACAGCGGACGCGCTCGCCGCAGGCAGTACAGTACAGTGTGGCGTGGGCCGGCCCCGGTTCGTCCTCTTTCCTGACGGTGTCGACCGTCGCCGTCGTCTCGCCGCCGCAGTCGGGACACGTGCCCTCGCGCAGCAGTCGGACGCGGTCGCGGTGGAGCCGGTCGACTGCGGTCAGTAGCTCCTCGGGAGTGTCGTGGCTCGCGAACCCGCCCGGCGGGAAGGAGAGCCGGCAGACGTTCTGATCGCAGTCCGCACAGCCGACGGTGACGACGTTGTCGGCGGTCGCTGCCCGGAGGTCTCCGTCGCACAAGGGGCACGGCTCGGGGATGGCCACCGGCTCGCGGTCCACCCGCTCGGTGTAGACCCCGGCCGCGAGCGCGCGGACGACCCTGCGGCCGGCGTCGGTGAGTCGGTAGCCTGCCTCCCCATCGTCACGTTCGACCTTTTCGAGGTAGTGGTCTCGCAGTTGGCGGAGGTGGTAGGCGAAGCCGGCAGTGGTCGCCTCGTCGGTGGCCTTGAACAGCTCCGTGAACGTCAGCGTCACCGGGCGCTCCCGCTCGCGGGCCGCGTCGGCGAACGCCGAGAGCGTCGCCATCCGGGTCGGCGCGCCCAACAGCGCGAAGGCGTCGGCAGGGTCGGAGTCCATACTCCCGGCTATCGTCGGGAGGAAATAAGACCGACGGCGAATCTGGAACCGATAGCGACGACCCCTCCCGGCAGGACGTAACCGCTCGTAGTTTCAAGCGCTCCCGGAGGCGCGGCGGAGTTAAGTAGAGCCAGTGACCACGGGGTAGTATGCTTGCAGACGACTTCGGTCGCGAGATATCTGGGGTGCGGGTCTCGCTGACCGACCGCTGTAACTTCGACTGCGTCTACTGTCACAACGAGGGGTTGGGCGACACGCGGGGACCAATGGAGCCGGCCGACGACGAGATGACCGCCGACGACGTGGTTCGCTTCCTCGAAGTGGCCCGCGAGTTCGGCGTCGAGTCAGTGAAGTTCACCGGCGGCGAGCCGATGTTGCGACAGGATCTCGAAGAGATCGTCCGGCGGACGCCGGACGGGATGGAGACCTCGCTGACGACGAACGGGACGTATCTGCCGGGCCGCGCCGAGGCGCTACGAGAGGCGGGGCTCTCGCGGGTGAACGTCTCGCAGGACGCGATGGACCCGGACGCGTTCGCGGAGCTGACGAAGTCGAACGGCTACGAGGACGTGCTCCGGGGCGTCGAGGCGGCGCTCGACGCCGGCCTCGCGCCGGTGAAGCTCAACATGGTCGTCTTCGAGCAGACCGCCGGCTACGTCCCCCAGATGGTCGAGCACGCGGCGGAAAACGACGGTCTCCAGCTCCAACTCATCGAGTACATGCCGGAACTGGCTGGCCGGCCGGAGGGGGCCGTCGACATCGACCGCGTCCACGGCTGGCTGGCGGAGCAGGCCGACCGGATCGAACACCGGGCGATGCACGACCGCCGGCGCTACTACGTCGAGGGCGAGGACGGCGGCGAGGGGATGGTCGAGATCGTCGACCCGGTCGAGAATCCGAACTTCTGTGCCAACTGTGGCCGGGTGCGGGTTACCCACGAGGGCTACCTGAAGGGGTGTCTCAACCGCAACGACGACCTCAAGAGCATGGGCGAGATGACGAAACCCGAGATCCGGACGGCGTTCCGGGAGACGGTCGCCGAGCGCGTCCCGTACTACGGCGAGTATCTCGTCGAGGAGGACGGCGAGTGGGTGCTCAACGAGAAGTATCTGGAGCCACAGCCCGCCGATTAGTCGCTACAGTTTTTATCTCGCGCCGTGTTTCGTTTGCTGACGTGGAGTCACGGGGTCTAGACAGCGTTGTCTACGTCGGAAGGACGCCGGCGCGGTCGATAGCGACCGCCTTCGCCGACGCCGGCGTCGAACTGACGCCCGCCCCGGATCTCGCCGCTGCGCTCGACGCCACGGAGCGCGCGCCGGTCGACTGTCTCCTGTTCGCGGACGCACACGGCGGGATCGCACGGGTTCGTCGCCGCGGCTACTCGGGACCCGCGGTCGCGGTCGTCGACCCCGACGGCCCGATTCCGGACGACACCGGCTTCGACGCCGTCGTGCCGGCGGACGCGCCGAATCGCCTTCTCGCTCGGACGCGCGATGTCGTCGAGGAGCACCGACTCGACGCCGAGCGTCGGGCGGGGCGTCGCCGCGTCGCCGCGTTAGAGCGCGTCCGCGAGGCGGCCGACGGTTCCGAGCTGGTCGAGACCCTGCCGTCTATCGTCGCCGACGCCTACCGGTCCGCGTGGCTC
This sequence comes from Halobacteriales archaeon QS_9_67_17, assembly GCA_003023185.1. Taxonomy (GTDB): domain Archaea; phylum Halobacteriota; class Halobacteria; order Halobacteriales; family Haloarculaceae; genus Halosegnis. The sequence goes on from PXSB01000079.1 coordinate 27,628, forward strand.
GGCCGCCACGACCCCGAGGCGGACACACTGGAGCCGGTGGCCGCGACCGGCGTGGCGGCGTCCGTCGGCGCCCCGGATCATCGAAGTGTCGGCTCCGACGGCGATCATCTGCGCCATCGGGGGCGTCGCATAAACCATCAGCGAGAGGAGGTCGATCCCGGTTCTGTTCGTTCCGAGCGGTGCCGAAAGCTCGGGAAGCAAGGGGAGACTCAGTCCGAACAGACGTACTGGATCAAGTGAGATCCATCCTTCGTGAAACGGTCTACCGCACGGCGCTCGCGGCGGCGCTGGACCGTGCCGGCACGCTCGCCGACGACGCCCGCGCGCTCGCCGCCGGCCAACTCGACGAGGAGATGATCTGCGTCGGCGACGCCGCAGCCGAGGCGTGGGAGCGTGTCGACGCTCCCGACGCCACCATGCGACTCGACGACGACGTGCACGTCGAGGCCGACCCGGACCTGTGTCGGCTCATGCTGGAAAACCTGTTCCGCAACGCCGTCGACCACGGCGGCTCGTCGGTCACGGTCCGTCTCGCCGCGACGGACGGCGGATTCGCCGTTGCCGACGACGGCTCCGGCATTCGGTCGGAGGCGCGCGACGAGGTGTTCGAGTGGGGCTACTCGACGGACGGAAGCGGCGTCGGCCTCGCGCTGGTGAATCTCGTCGCCGAGCGCCACGGCTGGTCGGTGTCGGTCGAGGAGTCGGAGGAAGGGGGCGCGCGGTTCGTGTTCGATTAGCTGCGCGACCGCGTGTCGGCCGCGACGGCGTAGCTGTCGCGAGTCGACAGCTGTGAGAGCGAGGCGTCGACTTCGTCGCGCAGCCGTGACAGCTTCTCTCGGAGCTCCACGTACGTCTCCTTGCGCGCGAGCTCCTCGTGATCGTGTTCGGCCTTCAGCGCCGCGACCTTCGAGGAGAGCGAGAAGTACCGCTGGAGCCGCGCGTCGTACCGGGAGCGCTGACACAGCGCCTCGACCGTCTCGCGGAGTTCGTCGCCCGACACGGGCTTCTTCAGGTACTCGTCGAACCCCATGTCGATGATGTCCAGCTCCGGCTCGACGCCGGTGAGCATCGCCACCTGACAGTCGTACTCCTGCTCGCGAATCTGTTCGAGCACCTCCTTGCCGTTCAGCCCCGGCATCCGACGGTCGAGCAACACCACGTCGACCGTCTCGTCCATCGCGGACAGCGCCGCGGTGCCGTCGAACGCGGTTTCGGTGTCGTAGTTTTCGAGCCGTTCCGCGTGACTCTCGGCGATCCGGCGGTCGTCGTCGACAACGAGTACCGTTGCCCGCGTGTCCCCCTCCATCGTTCGCTCAGTGTGTAGACGCATGTGAGAGCAAGGGTGAATAACTCTTGTGTCAGTAATCGCTGATGCGTCTGCGAAATCTATACCGTTGTGGCCCTTAACGACCGATTACGGATCGGTGCAGTCACGGCTCGGCGGTCGCGAGCCCGAGTTCGTCGAGCGCGTCGAGCACGATCCACCCCTCGACGTAGTCGCGCTCGCTGACGTGCGGGTCGTCGCCGTAGCTCTCGACGTGGGTCTCGGCCTGCTCGCGCAGCCGTCGCTCTAACGGTGTCTGGTCGGGTTCGTCGCGCACGTCGTTCAACAGCGCCTCGAAGTCCTCGCGGAACACCATCGACGCCCGGGCCGCGTTACACCGACCGAGCGGGCTCATCCCCATCTCCTCGACCAGCTCGCGGACGAGGTCCCAGTCGTCGGCACAGAAGTGGAGCGACACCTCGCCCTCGATGTCGCGCCACGCGATGGGGTCGCTGTGCTTCAGCAGCTGGACGGCGCGGGGGAAGATGTCGATCCGCACGTTCGTCTCCGGGTCGTCGCAGAGACAACAGGGCTGTTCCGTCTGCCCGGTGTACATACGCGAACTCGGGGTCGCGGACGGTTAACTCGTGGGTCACGAGCACGCGCGGCCGGCTCGACGGCTACGGCTCCGGCAGCGCGTCGACGGCGGCCTCCAGATGGTCGCGGACGGCCGCGAGCGCCTCGCGGCTCTCCTCTGACGCGCCCTCGGCCGGCACCTGTTCCAGATAGCCGTGTGCGAGCGTCGCGTAGGCGGCCGCCTCGTCCATGTACGTGAGTCCGAGCTGGTTCGCCCAGACGTGGCCGGGGCGGTTCTGTCGGCGATGCCACGCGTACGACTCCCCGAGCCGGTTCTCGATGGCCGCGACCGCGAGCGTCGAGAGCCGAGCGCGCGCCGCGAGCCATGCGTCCAACTCGTCGCCCCAGAAGTCGCGGAACCGGGTCAGGTCGGCGGGGACGGCCACGCGGTACTCCGTCCCCTCCTCGAACTCGTCGAAGGCCTCGCGGACCCGCGCGGCGGCCGTCTCGGGGTCGTCGGTTGCGGCGACGACGCGAACCACGTTTGTCCCGAGTTCGTCCTCGCCCCAGAAACTGTGCGACCAGTGGTGGACGTGGCCGGCTTCGCGGAGCGCGTCGAACGCCGGCGCGATGTGGTCGACGACCGCCTCACGCTTCGCTTCCCGGAGCGGGGCGTCGACGAACCGGGGCCACGCGAGCGCGAAGCCGAGATACGTCATGCCGACGATTGTGGGTCCGGCGGCAAAGGGTCGCCGGTCCCGAACTGACGGTACTGTTCAGCTAAGAGTGACTCTGGAGACGAGGAGGACGACGAAGTGTAGAAAGCCCCCGGGCGCTCGCCCGTCCGCGGCTCGCTGCGCTCCTCGCGGGCCTTCGGCCCGCTGCGGTGCTTGCGTCGCCGGGGCCGGATCGAGCGCCCGGCCCCTTTCAGTCCCGCCCGATGTGGTTTTTCGCCCCGGCGACGACCCGCGTAGCTGAACACTGCCGTGCCGACAGCGACAGCGTTTACCTCGCCGCGCCGCAGGCACCACCGTGAAGCTCCGCGGCCCCGTGCTCGCCGTTGACGACGCCCGAACCGTAGACACCAGCAACGGGACCACGGACCTCGCCGAGGTAGAGATGAAGCCGAACCGGGGACGCGGCGACCCCGTCACGGTGACGCTGTGGGGCAAGTGGACCGAGACGGCCGCCGTGCTGGAACCCGGGATGGAACTGCTCGTCGTCGACCCCGAGACCGACGAGTACCGGGGCGAGACGCAGTACGCCACGGGTCGCGAGACGTTCGTCGTCGTTGAGCCGGAGTTCCTCGTCGACGTGACCGACGTGCGCTCGTGGGTGCAGTGTCCCCGGATGTACTATCTGAACAAGCTCTCGGCGACACCGCTTGCATACCCCGTCGTCCGCGGGACCATCGTCCACGAGGTGTTCGGCGACCTGCTGCGCGGCCGCGATCTGGAGGACGCCATCGACGCGCGGGTCACCGAAGCGGGACTGGACGTGGGCCTGCTCGGCGAGGACGTCGAGAGCGTCAGAGAGGAGGTGCGACAGAACGCCGGCGCGGTCGAAGGGTGGCTCGCGCAGGGTGCGCTGACGGCGAGCGACGGCGGCGGAACTGCCAGCGCGGACGGCGACAGATTCGACCCCGCAGAAAGCGAGTGGCGTTCCGAACAGACGCTCGTCTCGGAGACGTTCGGCATCAAGGGGCGAGCCGACGCGGTGCGGCGCGGCGCGCCCGTCGAACTCAAAACCGGCAAGAACCTCGACCGCGAGCCCCGGTTCCACGACAAGGTACAGGCGGCCTGCTACGCGCTCGTGTTGGGCGAACACGAGGCCCACCGTGAGGCGACGAGCATCGTTGAGGCGGCTCCCGACACGGGGACGCTGCTGTACACCAAGAACAACGCGCTCGACCGCGTGGAGGAGAGCGGCGACCTCTCGCCGGCGAAGGATTTCTCGCTCGGCGCGGGCCTACTGAAGTACGTCGTTCGCCAGCGCAACGAAATCGCCGCGATGGAACACGCAGTCGACGTACCGACCGGCAACGAGGCGGACGCTATCTGCGAGTACTGCTTCGAGCAGGACACCTGTATGGTCGTCTCCGGCCGACTGAATCAGGAGTCGAAGGCCGGACAGATCGGCACGCCGGTCCCCGACGAGGAGCAGGCGTACTTCGAGCGATTCTACCGCGCTATCGAGGCGGAACGGCGCGCCGTCCACGCCGAGTATCGGAAGCTGTGGGAGCAGTCCGCGACGGAGCGGGCCGATGACGACCGCGCACTCGTGGACATTGAGCCCGCCGGTCGCCGGCAGTTGCCGGATGGCTCGTGGGAGTTGCGCGGCGAGCGTACTGGCGACGCGGTGTCGAAACTCCGCGAAGGGGACGTTGCGCTCGCCAGCGACGGCCATCCGACGCGGGGCACTGCCGAGCTGGCCCGCATCCAGCGACTGGACGAGGAGGTGGTCGTCACGGCCGACGAGCCGCTCCAGCTCCGACGGCTCGACGTGTACCCCTCGGAACTCACCGTGGACCGACAGCTCGCCGCGCTCCACGACGCCATCCTGAAGGGCGACCCGGAGCGGAAGGACGTGCTGTTCGGCCGCCAAGATCCGACGTTCTCCGGCCCAGAGCGGACGTACATCGACAACAACGACGCGCAGGACGCGGCGGTCAACCGCGCCGTCCACGCCGACGACTTCGCGCTCGTCCACGGGCCGCCGGGGACGGGGAAGACGTACACCCTCGCGGCGACGGTGCGCGCGCTCGTCGACCGGGGCGAGCGCGTCCTCCTGAGCGCGTTCACGAACCGCGCGGTCGACAACGCGCTGGCGGCGCTCCGCGAGCAGGGGTTCGAGGACTTCGTGCGCGTCGGCACCCAGAGCGGCGTGCGCGAGGACATGCAGGACGCCCGGCTCGAAACCGCCGGCGACCCGGAAGCGGTGACCGGCCGACTTGGCGACACGCAGGTGGTGGCCGCGACGACCGCCTCCTGTGGCGGGCGTGCGCTCCGGTCACAGGAGTTCGACGTCGCCGTCGTCGACGAGGCCGGACAGCTCACCGAGCCGGGGACGCTCGCGGCAGTCAACCGGGCCGACCGGTTCGTCCTCGTCGGCGACCACCAGCAGCTGCCGCCCGTGGTGCGTTCCGACACCGACCTCTCCACGTCGCTGTTCGAGCGGCTCATCGAGGACTACCCGGAGGCAGGCGTCCTGCTCGACCGCCAGTACCGGATGTGCCAGCGCGTCCAGTACTTCTCCTCGCGGGAGTTCTACGACGGCGCGCTCCGGCCCGCTACCCCGGCGGTCGCGAGCCAGTCGCTCGCGGATCTGGGCGTCGACACCGCCGACCTCCCGGCCGATCTCCGCGATCCGGTGAGCTTCGTCGACCCGGACGGCGAGCAGGACGGGAACACGAACCCGGTCGAGGCGGACCGCGTCGCCGAGGTGGTCGAGGCGTACGTCGACGCGGGCGTCGACCGCGACGAGGTCGGCGTCATCGCGCCGTTTCGCGCGCAGGTCGCCGAGATCAGTAAACGTCTCCCCGATACGACTGTCGACACCGTCGACCGATTTCAAGGCTCCGCGAAGGAGGTGATCGTCGTCTCATTCGTCGCGACCGGCGACCTCGACGGCCCGATCTTCGAGGACCACCGCCGGATGAACGTCGCGCTCACGCGGGCGAAGAAGGCGCTCGCGCTCGTCGGCGACGACGATGCGCTCGGCTCCGACGACTTTTACGCGCGACTGCTGATGTGGGCACAGGCCTGAGCGCAGACTGAGATACGAAGCTCTCACGGCAAACTACACGTCGCTCCGCCACACAGCCGAGGCATGGTCACGCTCCCGTACGGCGACGATACGCTCGCGGTCGAGTTTCCGGACTGTGACGTGACCGTCGCGACACCGCCCGGCGGGGAGGGCGTCGACCCGCGAGTCGCCGCCGAGCGCGCGGTCGCAGACCCGCACGGTCCCCGTCTGCGCGACCTCGCCGACCCGGACGACGAGGTGGCGCTGGTCGTCACCGACGTGACCCGCGCGACCCCGGACGACGTGCTCGCGGCCGTGCTGTTGGACGAACTGCGCGCCGCCGGCGTCGACCGCGAACAGGTCACGATCCTGCTCGGCCTCGGTCTTCACCGGCCGATGACCGACGCGGAGATCGAAGCGGGCCTCGGTGGCTCTGCTGACCTCGCGGTCAATCACGACCCCGACCAGACCGTCGCGGTCGGCGAGGTCGACGGCGTCACCGTGGCGGTGAACGAGCGCGTTGCCGACGCTGACTTGGTCGTCTCTACGGGGATGGTCGAACCCCACCAGTACGCCGGCTTCTCCGGCGGCGCAAAGACGGTCGTCATCGGCGCGGGGTCGGAGTCGTTCATCCGCTACACGCACGGTCCCGAGATGCTATCGCGACCGGGCATCCGGCTCGGGGTCGTCGAGGACAACCCGTTCCGGGCCGCAATCGACCGTGCCGGCGATGTCGTCGGCTGTGACTTCTGTCTGAACGTCACCCACGAGAGGGGCGAGATCCTCGCCGCCGCGGCCGGCGAACCGCGACCCGTTGTCCGCGATCTCGCCGCCACGGCCCGAGAGGCGCTGGCCGTCGAGGTGTCGGGCACGTACGACGCGGTGGTCGCGGGCGTCGGCGCGCCTAAGGACGCGAACCTGTACCAGACGACCCGCGCGTTCACCTATCTCGTGTTCGGCGCGCACGATCCGGTCCGTGACGGCGGTCGGGTCGTCATTCCGGCACGTCTCCACGAGGGTGCGGGCGACGGGACAGGCGAACAGCGGTTCTACTGGTATCTGTCCGGTGCGTCGGACCCGGCGACGCTGTGCGAGCAGATGCGCGACGGCTACGAGGCCGGCGCACAGCGCGCGTTCGTCGTCGCGCGTGCGCTCCGCGAGACCGACTGCTACGTCACGAACAGCGAGGCTCCCGACGTGGTGGGAGAGTGTCTCCTCGACCCCCGCGAGACGGTCGCCGACGCGGTCCAACCGGGCAGTGACGTGCTCGTCGTCCCGGACGCCATCGACACGCTCGTGATGTAGCGAGCGTCAGTCGGTCGCGACCGACTCGCCGCCCTCCCCGTCGCGCTCGATTTCGTCCATCACGCGGGCGTGGAACTCCTGTAACACCGCGGATTCGTCTTCGGCGAGCACCACGTCGCTGGCCATGAGCGTCGCCAGTCCGAACGCGCGGGGCGACGGTGACTCGACCGCCTGTGCCTCCACCCGGGTTTCGCCCGTCACGATGTCGCGGAGCACGCGCTCGATTGCCGCGACGTTCAGTTTGTCCTGCAGTATCTCCCGGTACGTCTCCTCCATCACCGCGAACTCGTCGAGATCCTGTGCGAACGACAGCAGCATCTCGGAGGAGACCTGCTGCTGTGCGGCGGTCTTCTCGTACCCCTTGTATCGCTTCAGGATCATCAGCGACCGGGTTGCGTTGATGCGGAAGTAACGCTTCAGGAGATCCGACCCGTCGAGGCTGGCCCGCAAGTCCGCCCGCACCTCGTCGGGGTCGATCTCTCTCACGACGGCCTCGATGTCCACCTTCCGGTTGAGCGGGAGCGAGAGCGTGAAGCCGTTGTCGGCGACGGCGACCTGCACGTTCGCATTCGTTTGCTGGGCGACGTGGTAGGCGAGCAGTCGCGAGAAGCCGTCGTTGAACCGACGGCCGTAGCCGGAGTGGACGTAGTAGTGGCGGCGATACTCGTCGTGGTCGAGCGCCACCTCGATGGCGAGTCGGTCCGGCGTCGAGACGGAGCGCGCGCTGGCGTACCGGAGCTGCTCGTCGTACATCCGGGTCACCGCGCGGACGGTGTTCTCGTCCAGCGGGAACGTCCGGAGCCACTCGCGAACGGCCGGTGGCCCACCGTCCTGTAGCGTCGTGACGATCTCCTGCTGGAAGGCGAGTATCTCGCGGCCCAGATCGTACGACAGGGGCAACCGCTCGGAGAACCACGAGGGGACGGTCGCCTGCTTGCTCGTCGGGTCGACGTACGCCTTGGTCCCGCGACGGTACTTGTACTCGTAGTTCGCGCCCCCGAGGACGAACACGTCGCCCTTCTCCAGCGTGTCGAGATACTCCTCGTCGAGCTGGCCGACCCACTCGTCGCCGCTCCGAGTGAACACGTCGATTGCGAAGCTGTCCGGGATGGTGCCGATGTTCGTCATGTAGATGACGCGGGCCATCCGCCCCCGCTTGCCGATCAACTCCTGACCGACATCGTACTCTTCGTAGTGGTGCTCCCCGCTGGGCGGGTCGTTCGTGTCCCGCCACACCTTCGCGTAGACGTTCTTCTCCTCCAGCCCGTCGTAGTCGGCCGTCAGATACGCGAACAGCGTCTCGAAACCCGGTCGACGAATCCCTCCTCTGCCTTCCGGAGCATGACCGCACACTCGATGAGTTCGTCGCGGTCGAGCGCGAAGACGCGTCCTCTCACCGTCTCGCCGAGCTGGTGGCCCGCCCGACCCACGCGCTGGAGCAGTGCCGCGACCGACTTCGGCGAGCCGACCTGCACCACCAGATCGATGTGCGGCATGTCGATCCCGAGTTCGAGAGAGGTGGAGGTGGTCACCACGTCGATGCTCCCCTCCTTCAGCCGGCTTTCGATCTCCTGTCTGCGGTCCTTCGACAGCGAGCCGTGGTGACAGCCGGAATCGGACTCGTCGAAGCCGTGCTTCTCGCGCAGGTTCGAGAGCACGCGCTCGGCTCCCGACCGGGTGTTCGTGAACACGAGCGTGTTCTCGTGGTCGCGGACGAGGCTCGCCAGCTCGTCGTAGAACCGCTCGCTCACCACGCCCGGCGGCGTGTTGATGAGGTCGTCGGTGGGACAGGAAAGCTCCATGTCGAACTCGCGGACGAACCGCGCGTCGACGATCTCGTACTCGCGGGGCCGTCGCTCGCCGTCGCTCGTCTCGTAGCCGACGAGAAACTCCGCGACGGTCTCCAAGGGTTCGACGGTTGCCGAACAGCCGATGCGGGTCGGCGAGCCATCACACATCCGTTCGAGCCGCTCAAGCGAGACGGCGAGATGCGTTCCGCGTTTGTTCTCCGCCAGCGAGTGAATCTCGTCCACGACGACGTACTCGACGGATTCGAGCTTCTGCTTGAACTTCGGCGAGTTGAGCAAGATCGCCAGCGTCTCCGGCGTCGTGTTGAGGATGTGTGGCGTCTCGTCGAGCATCGCCTGTCGCTCCGCGTCGGAGGTGTCGCCGTGGCGGATCGCGTGGCGAATCTCCACGTCCTCGTCGGCGCGTTCGGTGATGCCGTCCAGCGGCTCCGCCAGATTCCGGTGGATGTCGTTGGCGAGTGACTTCAGCGGCGAGACGTACAGACAGTAGACGGCGTTGTCGAGCCCGTCGGCCTTCTCGCGGGCGAGCAGGTCGTTGTAGATGGCACAGAAGCTCGCCTGCGTCTTCCCCGACCCGGTGGGCGCACAGACGAGACTGTTCGTGCCGTCGTCGATGAGGGGGATGGCTTCCTTCTGTGGCGGCGTGAAGAAGCCGCCGTTTCCGGGGACGAACTCGCCGAACTCGTCGACCCACCACTCGCGCACCTCGGGTTCCAACCGGGCGAACGCGTCCGCGTCGTCGATGGCGACGGTCGCAGGGTCGAAGTCGATGTCGTCGCGGGCCGCGAGTAGCTCCCGGCCATTCATATTCGTGTCACGGGTCGGCGACGGAAGGCCGTTGCGACCGCGGAATAGGTAGTGTTCAAGTAAGAGTGATTTCGGGGATTCATCTGCCAACGAGGTGGAGAAAGCCCCCGGTCGCTGCGGTCGCGCGCCTCGCTGCGCTCCGTAGCCTCCCTTCGGTCGGCTTCCGGTGCTTGCGTCGTCGGGCTTCCCGCAGCGCCCGGCCCCTTTCAGTCCCACCCACTTCCGTTTCTTGGCCGGGCGACGACCCGCGTAGCTGAACACCGCCGCGGAACAGGACACAAGTGACCGGGCCTCCGACCGCGTGTATGCGCGTCACCTTTCTCGGCACCGGGAGCGCGATGCCAGCCGGTGACCGGAACCAAACCGGCCTCCTCCTCGAAGCGGGTGAGACCACCCTGCTCGTCGACTGCGGTAGCGGCGTCCTCCGCGCGCTCGCGGACACCGACGCCGGCTACGAGGCCGTCGATGCCGTTCTCCTCACCCACCACCATCTCGACCACGTCTCGGACCTGTTCCCACTGATCAAGGCACGGTGGCTCGCCGGCGCGGAACAGCTCACCGTCGTCGGTCCCGAAGGTACGGACGCGCTCGTCGAGGGACTGTTCGACGTACACGACTACCTCCGGGACCGCGTCGACCTGACGCTGCGCGAGGTGACGCCCGGCGAGTTCGAACTTGCCGGCTTCGACGTTGAGGCGGTCAAGACCGTTCACTCGATGTACTGTCTCGCCTACCGGTTCACACACCCAGACGCCGACGGCGACTTCTGTTTCTCCGGGGACAGCGAGGCGACGGGCGCTGTCGCTGACCTCGCCGACGGCGCGCGGGTGCTGGCGCACGACTGCTCGTTTCCGGACGAGATCGACGTGTCGAACCACCCGACGCCGAGCGCACTCGGCGAGACGCTCGCCGGACGAGACATCGAGCAGCTGTATCTCACCCATCTCTATCCCCACACGGACGGGAAACACCGCGAGATGGTCGAGAGCGTCCGCGAGGCGTTCGACGGCGAGATACGAGTCGCCCGCGACGGAGCCGAGGTCGAGATTTAAATACGAGGACGGGACCACCCCCTGCGTGACCTGAGTCGTTGCCGCCGGGGGTCGAGACGGGTGTGCGGGCCGTCTCCGGTGGACACTGCGTGGCCCGCCTGTTCGCTATTCCAGTCGGTAGCGCAGCAGCGCGGCCACGCCGCCGAGGTTCTTCAACTGCTGTCCGGGGGCGAACTCGCCGGAAAACACTGTCACGTCGCCACCCTTCTGCTCGACGGTCTGGATGAGTTCGTTGGCGTCCACGTCCCAGTCACCCTCGTCGGCACGCTCCGCGCGCAGTCGCTCGTCGAGGATGAGCAGTTCCTCAACCGCGCCGAACTCGGCGGCCTCCATCGTCTGATCGACGCCGTACGTCGCCTTCGCGCCCTCGGCGATGCGCTCGGTGAGTTCGTCGATGCGGTCGGCTTCCTCCGCGATGCGCGTCTCCGTCTGTACCTGCTCGACAGCGCCTCGCTTGAGCACCTCGTGGACGCCGCGGCCACCTGCGGCGGAGGTGTCGACGGTCGTTACCTGCTCGGCCACGGACGGATACTCGTCTTGGACGTAGTCGAGCGCGTCCTGCTTGGTGAAGCCGGGGCCGGCGAGGATGACGGCCTCGGCGTCGGTCCGTTCCAGCACCGCGCCCAGTTCGTCGAACAACTCCTCGCGGGGGCGGGCGTACTCACCCTTCCCCGTCGGCTTCGTGATCGACGCCCGCTCCTCGACGCCGTACTGGGCGACGGTGTGGACGTACGCCTCCCCCTCCTCGATGGTCGCGACCGCCACGTCGGGATTCTCGGCCGCCTCGACGGCCTCTTGAAGCCGTTCGAGCTGGTCGGTCTGCCACACCTTCTCGATTTCCAGCTCGGTGTGTTCCTCCACATTGAGTGTGTGGTGGAAGCCGAGCTGGTCCTCGCGTGAGCAGTCGGCGATCTCGCCGCCGACGCGGAGCCGATTGGCGAACTTCGCGAACTCGACATCGTCAACGATGAGTTCCACCCACATGTGTTCGCGCTCGCCGCCGGTGTCGCGCGTCTTGTCGTCGTTCCGCTGGATACGTCGGGTTGTGTCGCCGCCCACCCGGTCGCCCGGTTCGAGCACGTACGTGAGGTGCCAGAGGTCGTCGAGGCTCTCGGGGACGACGGTGATGCGCTCGCGGCCCCCGTCGCGCTGTTGCCGGTCGGCGATACGCATACCCCGACTCCGTGACCGGGGGTGTTAGGCCCTGTTATTCGACCGTCGGCGCGGGAGCAATATCGAGGGCCTTCCCGTAGCCGCGGCCAAATAGATAGAAGAACGCCACCTGCACGTAGAACTGGACGAACACGCCGAGCAGAGCGAACAGTCCGAAGGTGACGGCCGTCAGCACGAAGATCAAGATGCCGGCGACGAGCGACAGGATGATCGCGAGCAGGCCGGCGACGAAGTAGTCGGCGCTGAACGCGGCGCCGAACACGCGGCTCGTATCGAACGCCGCGGCGATGTCGCCGTCGCGGGCGAGAGCGACGAGGCCCGCGGGGAACACGTAGGTCGCGACGAGCGACAGGACCACCGCGAGCAGCAACAGGATCCCCCCGACGACGCCGACACCGGTCATCGCTGTCGTCGGCGGTCCCCCGCCCTGTCCAACGGCGAACGCGCTGACACCGACGGCGACCGTCGTGGCGACGAACACCGCCAGCGGGATCAGGAAGTAGGCGACACCGACGACGAGTACTTTCAGTCCGTCGACGAGCAGTTCGTCCCAGTCGTCGAACGGGGGTGCCATCTCGGAGTCTGTCGCGCCCGCCTCCGCGGCCCTGAGGTAATAGCCCAACACCGGGAATATGGGGATAATCAGAAAGCTGAGGAACGAGAGGATTCCGCCGATGATGATGCTTCGCACGCCGTCGTCACCTGCCAATGGGAATCGCAGGGCGTCTCCGAACATGCGTCCGTGGGTGACAGCCCGTTGGTAAGAATCTTCCCTACCGCGGTCGATCCGGGGAGTCGGCCTCGCGAGAGTCGGCGTACACGTCGGCGTTCAACACCATCTCCTGCAGTTCTGCCTCTGAACGCGCCCGGTTCGACGGCGTGATGCCGACCGTCGGAACCCCGTCGGACCCGACGGCCGCCCGGAACGACGCGCCGAAGACGTAGCGCGTCGCGACGGCGGTGAGAAAGTATAACACGACGCCGACGCCGACCGACGACAGAAGCGCGCCGATTGGAGCCAGCGTCCACTGGAGTGCGGTCGCGAGCACCCAGCCGACGACGTAATCCTCTGTCGCCGCGCCGTCGGTTATCGTTCGGACTCGGAACGCGCGCCTGACATCGCTACTTCGCGCGACCGTCGCCAGCGCGGCCGGCGTGAGATACAGCGCGGCGACCAGCGAGACGATGCCGAGCAGGGCGGCAACGGCCCCGAGCGCCTGTGCGAGCAGTTCTACCGTCGCTCCCGTACGCCCGGCCAGACGCGTCATCCCGGCTGCAGCCGCGAAGAGGAGGACAGACGGCAGCGCGTACGCGACGGCGATGCCAGTAGCGACGAACGCCTCACGGAAGAGTCGCCGCCCGTCACCAAACGATGGTGCCACCGGATCGGCACGCGTTGCGGCCGCGGCCAAGGCTCGGTAGTAGTAGCCTCGGACCGCAAGCAGCGGGACGAGAGCCGCCACACTGCCCACAACGGCGAGCGGCCGTCGTCCGTCGTCGAGCGCGTAGCCGGCGCCGGTGGCCGCACCGCCGGCGAGGAGCAACAGCAACGACCCGACGAGCAGCGTCCGAGAGCCGCCGTCACCGGACGTGGGAAAGTCGAGCGCCTCCCGGATCATATCCCGGTGTTGGCGTCGGAGGCGAATAAGTACAGTCGTCGCGTCACTCGACTAACCGAGAGCCGCCGGGCGGACAGAACTCCTGTATGAGATCGGGCGAGGCGACCTTCCGGAGGAACGACTCGTCGGCGAACCGGCTCTTCAGTTCCCGGTAGATCAGCTTCGCGATGTCGTTTTGCGCGTACTGACCGGGTTCGAGCGTCACGTACGTCTCCACCTGTTCGGCGATGGCCTGCTCTGGGCCTCCGAGCACGCGCGTTTCCGGTTCACACTGGACGCCGACGGCACAGCCGACGGTCGCGTTCTCGTAGTACGTCCGGTCGCCGCGGATGGTGAACCCACCCTTCTCGAGATACTCGCCGGATTCCGGCGTCTTCGACACCTGATCCGGCGTCACCTCGTACACGTCGCCCTCGAACTTCCCGTCCTTCCAGACCGACGAGTGCGGGACAGCAAATCGGGCCGCCTCCGCTCGCGACTGCTCCGGAATGTCGACATCCTTCGAGGGCTCTGAGGGGCCAGTCGCCTTCAGCACAGTGACCGGGCCGCCGTGGGCCTGTGCGTGGAAGAACAGGTCGCCTTTCTCCATGTACTTCTTGACGATTTCCTCGTTCTGGTCGGCGTTGCGGCCGCCGATGACCAGAAAGCCGTCGGAGGTGTGGAACCACCGGAACCGCTCGTACCACTGCTCGTCGTAGCGGACGGGGATGTTCTGCGTCGCGAGCCAGTCTGTCTCTCCGTCCTCGTCCTGCTCGTCGGGTTCTGGTTCCGTGTCCTCTGCTTCCCACTCCTCGCGGCGACGCTTCACGTCGGCGAGATCCTCGCGAGTATCTTCGATGGCCGCGAGCGCGCCCTCCTTCTTCTCCTCGACGCGCTTCGCCTCCTGATACAGCCGGTCGGCGTTCTTCTCGACGCCCTCCTCGGGCACGAGGTCGATCCGGTTGCCGTCGATGTCGACCGTCACCTCACCCGACTCGGGCTTCACGCCGATGACGTGTGAGGCCCGCTCGTTCCCGGCGTCGGCGGCCTCCTCGAACCGTGCCTCCACGTCGCCCCACGAGAAGTCGTTCGCTCGCGCCTCGCGGACCGTCCCCAGTATCTCGTCGACGAGGTCGTAGTTGCCGTACAGCGACTCGGCCATCTCGCGGTACTCCTCGGCCTCCTGCTCGAACCCTTCGATTGCGCCCTCCTGCTGGTCGATGATGCGCTCGTACTTCGCTACCTCCGATTCGAAGTCCGGGCGCGTCGACCCCGGCTCCGGCTCCTCGCGGTCCAACTCGTAGAAGTAGTCGTCGAGCGCGCCCGTGAACCGGTCGTAGGCGTCACAGTCGACGCCCTCGTACTCTGCCAGCGGCATGGGCGTCGCGTCGACTGGCCGCGTGCGTTCGTGGTCGTCCTCGTTTTCCGTCTCCCAGTAGAGGCGTGGGTCGGAGTTCCCGTCGCAGATGTCCTCGCGGAGTCGTTCGAGGGTGTCGAACAGCGCGTCGTACTCGTCGTCGGTCGCGTCGGCGATGTCGCGGGTCTTCTCGACGCCGGCACGACTACACAGCTCCTCGGCCCACAGGCCGCCGAGATTGTGCTGGGTGGCGAGCGTCCGCACGATGTCGCTGTCGGACTCTCGCATCTTCGCGTCGAACGCTTCCCGTGAACAGGAGAGCGGGTCGAACCGCGAGGCGGGGAAGCCGTACACCGATCCGGGCGCGACGGTCCGGGACTTGAGCCGGACGGTGTCGAGACAGTCGATCACTTCCCGGTCCCGGTTGGCGACGACGAGGTTGCCGTCACCGAACAGCTCCGCGATGAGGAGCGTGTCGGCGTCCTCGCGCTCGAACTCGAACACGAGGATGCGGTCGAACTCGTGTTGGCGAACGTCGACGAGGTCAGCGCCCGACAGTCGATTGCGAAGCATCATCGCGAAATCCGGCGGTCGGCCCGGTGCGTCCGGCACGTGGTCGGGGTCGGCGACGTGGGCGCGCTTCGGGTCGCCCGTCTCGATCAGCAGCTCGACGCGGCCGCGGTCGAAGTCGCGGAGCTTCAGACGGACGAGGTCGTCGTCGTAGAGATACGCCTTGTCGAGCTTCGCCCCCTCGTAGTCGCGAAGCTCGGTCGCGAGCGCGCGGATATCCACGCTCGTCATCGTCCGCTTCTGGTCCATACCACGCTTTCCCGGGTCGGCCGGAAACCGTTATCGGGTCTGCCCCGGGGTTTTCGTGCCCGCCCCGCGAAGCGACCCCATGGTCACACAGCCAGTCGACGGCGTGTACGACATCACCTGCATAGAGACGGGCGCGGACCCCGGGCGAGTCCGGGCATATCTCACCGACGACGGAACGCTCGTGGACACGGGCCTGCCGGACTCGACGGACACCCTGCTCGCCGGCATCGCGGAGACGGGCGTCGGCGTGGAGCGCATCGTCATCACGCACACCGACCCGGATCACGTCGGCGGCATCGACGCCGTGGTTGAGGCGCACGGTCCCGACGTGTATCTGCCGGTCGGCGCGGACCCGGAACACGCCCCGGAAGTGGCCGGTTTCTACGACGACGGCGACGAGATCGGCCCGTTCGAGGCCGTCCACATGCCGGGCCACCGCGACCACCAGCACGCCTTGGTCGCCGAAGACGAGGGCTACGCCATCCTCGCCGACGCGCTCTCTGGTGCCGACCAGCGTGGCCTCTCCGGCGGGTTCCACCTTCCGCCGGCGAAGTTCACCGACGACCTGAACGAAGCCGAGGCGTCGCTGGAGAACCTGCTCGACTACGAGTTCGAGGTCGGCCTCGTCTACCACGGCTCGAACGTGCTGGAGGCCGCCGACGAGAAGCTCAGCGAGTACGTCCTCCCACCGTAGTCAGACCAGCGCGTTCGCAATTGCGGGACCACACAGGACACGCAATCGCCGGCAGGTTCAGTCGAGCGCGTCGGCGTACGCGCGGTCCCAGCGGTCCGCCGCCGGCGTGTCACCGTCGAGTTCGATCCGCCAGCCGTCGAGGGTAGCGGGGTCGTCGAGTGCTGTCGAGAGCGTCGTCCGCACGTCCGCGAGGTCGACGCCGTAGAAGTCGTCCGGGAGGCCGGCCACGTAATCGAGTGCGGTGCGGAACAGCGACCGCATGCCGTCGTCGTCGCCGAAGTCGTAGTGTTTGTACGCGCCGGCGGCCACCTGCACCATCCCGTGTGCGAACCGCGACTCCGCCGAGCCGCGACCGTAGTTGTACCACTCGTCCTCGAAGCAGTCGTGCGCCTCGTGATACTCGCTGGCGTTGTAGAGGCGCACGCCGTGGACGGTCGCGCGCCGGAGCGTGTCGTGTTCCCACCGACCCTCACGCGGGAGCCAGCCCGTCGGCTCACCGGTGAGCGGCGGCGGCACCTCGTGGTCGGTGGTGTGGTCGTCCACGCTCGGAGATACGCCTTAGAGCGGGTAAGTCCGTCGCCGGCTACGACTGCGATCCGAACAGGAACCCGGCGACGACGATGCCCGACGCGAGGACGCCCAGCAGGAGTTCTTGCGCGACGAACAGACTGTACGCGAGGATGGCGAGGACGATAGCCGCGAGTGTCGCGGTCCGCCCGAGATTCGTCGGTCGCCAGTCGCTGTCCCCGTCGCCGAGCGCACCCCAATCGTCGTCGTCGCCGCTCGTCCTACGGCGTTCGGCACAGTCGTCGTACTCGTCGAGGTGCGCGTCGAACCCCGTCCTCGGGAGATGCATCCCGCAGAACGGGCAGTAGTCGAACGCCGCGGGAGATACGTCACCGGAGGGCATACGAACATGATTGGCCAGCGACGACTTCAACCCTCGGGCGGTGTCGCAACCGTTTTGACGCGGCGTTGCCGATATTTGGATGCGTGCGGGGGTAGCCAAGCCGGGAAACGGCGGCGGACTCAAGATCCGCTCCTGTAGAGGTCCATGGGTTCAAATCCCATCCCCCGCACTGGCAACAGTGCCGGAAGGTCGCTCTTGGGGCGGTCTTCCCCCGCATCACTTTCTGAACGACGTTCGAACAGTGACGACCGTTGGCGGACTCAAGATCCGCTCCTGTAGAGTCCTCGTGAGCGAAGCGAACGAGGGCACGCGAGTCGCAGCGTGCGAACGGAGTGAGCACGACCGTCTCGCGGTGGTCCATGGGTTCAAATCCCATCCCCCGCACTGGTAACAGTGCCGGAAGGTCGCTCTCGGAGCGGTCTTCCCCCGCATCATCCTACACAGACCACCGCCGAGCGGCGCGACCTCTCACAGGTCCCGCGCGATGTCCGAGAGGCTGCTCACGCGGTCGGCGGTCGAACTGATCTCGTCGGCGGTGAGATACCGCGACAGCCCGGTATCGGCCACGTGTTCGCGCAGGGTCTCGACGGCGTTCGCCTCCACCTCAGCCGAACGCAGATACTCGGCGGTCCGGTAGCAGTCCTCGGCAGTAGGATCGCGCCCGCCGTCGGCCCCCGAGAGTCCCCACGCAGCCTCGCGGGGGTCGTTTCCCTCAGGGAGCGTCGCGCCGCCGCCGAGCACGAGCGCCTTCATGACGACGAACGGAACGAGGTCGGCGTTGCCGTAATCGAGGTCGTTGACCAGCAGGGCCTCCGCGCGGTCCGAGAGCGCGAGTTCACGACGAGTGCCGTCGACGGCGGCGTCGAGATAGGGTTCGTCGCCGTCCGCGACGAGATGCGGTGGGCGGGCCATACGGCAGGTAGCCGGCGCGGACGGGAGTGGTTTACTCCTCGGCGGCGTCCGCCCGCGAAACCAACGGCCCTTTGCCCGGTCGCTGTCGTGTTGTGGCATGACCGACACGGACGCGAGTGAGCGGGCGGATTTAGCGGAGCGAGCGGCACGGGCGGGCGGTGCCGTCGCGGCAGGGTTCTTCCGCGACGGAGTCCCCGTCGAGACGAAGGAGGGGAAAACAGACGTGGTGACGCGCGCCGACCGAGACGCACAGCGACAGGTGATCGCGGCCATCCGCACGGCGTATCCCGAGGACGCCGTCGTCGGCGAGGAGGGAGACGAGCTGAAATCGGTCCCCGACGCCGGCCCGGCGTGGATCATCGACCCGATAGACGGGACGAACAACTTCGTGCGCGACGTGCCCGTCTGGGCGACGAGCGTGGCGGCCGTCCACGACGGCGAGGCGGTCGCCGCGGCGAACGCACTGCCTGTGCTCGGCGACGTGTACACGGCCGACGACGAGGCGGCCTTCCTGAACGGCGAGCCGATTGCGGTCAGCGAGGAGACGGACCCGGAGGTGATGACGGTCGCGCCGACCATCTGGTGGGACCGTGACCGTCGCGAGGAGTACGCCGTTGCGTGCCGGGAGACGGTCGAGCGGTTCGGTGACCTCCGCCGGGTCGGGAGCGCACAGGCCACGCTCTCGATGGTGGCGGCCGGCGGACTCGACGGCGCGTTCACGAACGTGACGGCCCACCCGTGGGACGTGGTCGCGGGCGCGCTCATGATCGAGCGGGCGGG
>PXSB01000080.1 GCA_003023185.1 Halobacteriales archaeon QS_9_67_17
GACCGCAGTCCGTACCTCGCCTCCCGTCTGCTCCTGTGTCGCGACGAACACCGCGACCGACGCGTCGACGTTCCCGAAATCAGTCGCGTCGGTCGAGAGCACGGCGAACCGTTCGCGTTCGGCGTACCCGATAATCGCTTCGTCGGTCGCCTCCGGCCCGAGTTCCGAAACCTGACGGCTCCACACGACCTCGTGGCCATTACCCCGCGAGCGACGTGTTCTTCAGGTACGTTCACGTCTGCGAGTATCTACACGGCTATCTTCCTGCAAGGAGAGAATCCCGCCGTTTACGCCGGGAGTGAATCCGACAACTTCTCCACAGCCCACTGACGACACACAGGCCGGATATTCCACGCTAATCCGCACTATTAAGTTGGTTTGTCTACATAGGCTATGTATGGCGATTGAGGTCACGCGCACCTACGTTGGTTCCATCCAGAACCACCGGCAGGTCTGCGACGGTCTCAATTCGCTCGGTGATTCTGCCTCGAAAATCTGGAACGTCGCACGATGGACAGCAGACCGCATCTGGGGGGCGACCGGCGAAATACCAGATGAAAGCGTGTTGAAATCGTACATGAAGAACCAAGCGTGCTGGAAAGACTTGAACGCACAATCCAGTCAGAAAGTCATCGAAGAACTTTCCGACGCTTTCCAGTCGTGGTTCGACTTGCGACACGAGTTTGACGAGGCAAATCCACCCGGCTACCGCAAACACGGCGACAAACGACCTCGTTCCACTGTCACATTCAAAGAAGACGGATTCAAACACGACCTCGAGAACAACCGCGTCCGACTCAGCAAAGGGAAGAACCTGAAAGAACACTTCTCGGACTTCATCCTCTGCGAGTACCAGATTCGCCCTGACGTTGCCCTCTCAGAGGTCAACAGAGTACAGAACATCCGCGCCGTCTGGAACGGCAACGAATGGGAACTGCACTTTGTCTGTAAGGTCGAACTCGAAACCAACGACTCAACAGGCGATGGAGTGGCAGGTATCGACCTCGGCATCAAGAACATCGCCACTGTCGCCTTTCCCGACGAATACGTTCTGTACCCCGGTAACTTAGTTAAACAGGACAAGCACTACTTCACCCGAGCAGAGTATAGCACCGAGGGGAAGAACGGCCCGTCTGAGAAGTCGATGTGGGCGCGTCGGAAACTCGCCGACCGGAAAACCCACTTTTATCACACGTTGACGGACGCCATCATCACCGAATGTGTCGAACGCGGTGTCGGAACGCTCGCGGTGAGTTGGCCCGAAGACGTGCGAGAGTCCGACTGGGGGAAGACAGGCAACAAGAAGTTGCACTCGTGGGCGTTCGACCGTATTTACCAGTACCTCGACTACAAGGGCGAAGAACGTGGTATTGAGGTACTGAAAGAGAACGAGTGGAACACCTCGAAGACGTGTTCACGGTGTGGCGATGACACGAAATCGAACCGTGTCGAACGTGGGTTGTACGTTTGCTCGTCGTGTGAGTTGGTGGCCAACGCGGATTGTAATGGGGCGGAGAATATGCGACAGAAGATAACTCCGAGTCCTCATGGTGAGGATAGGAGTAACGGCTGTGTGGCACAGCCATCGACATACTTGTTCGACCGCGAGAGCGGGACATTTCGCACGAGAGAACAAGTCGTGTCGTAGACCAGCAAATATCCCACCTGCGGTACGGGAAGCCCCGTCGTTCACGACGGGGAGGATGTCACTTCGCTTGCTCCGTCGCATCCCGACCATCGATATCTTGGAGGAGCTCTCCGGTCGCCGTCTCCCCCTCGCGACGCGCGACGGCAGCCTCACGTTCCCGCTCGGCGAAGCGCTCACGATTGTCGTAGTAGTAGGCGAGTGCCCCGAACAGGTCGGCGAGTCCGACCTCGTATTCGCCCGCAGTCGAGGACAGTAATCCGTGTGCCGTCGAGCCGCGGCTGTCCCGAACGGATGTCCTCGTCGCGGACGATTTCAGTCACGGATCGCAGTTGGCCGGTATCGGATAAAAACCCTCGCCGCTACTCTTCCGCGTCGTCTGCCGGCTCGTCGGGCAGTCGCCGGAACGCGTCCAGAATGGCCTGCTTCGCCACCGCGCCCTGCGTCGTCCAGTGGTGGGCGTAATCGAGCATGTCGTCGTAGATGTCGGGCTTGCAGCCCGCAGCCTTCGGGTGGCCGCCGCCGTTCACCTGTCCCGCGACCTCGTGACACCGCTCGAAGGCGTCCGTACCGCGAATCGACGCCGACCCGGCCGGTTTCACGATCACCGACGCCTCGGCACCCTGCTCGCGGAGCGCCTCGGCGACCTCGTTCTGTGAACAGCGGCCGTAGGTGACGCCGACCATCGTGCCGTCGACCTCGCGGATCTCGGCGCGCTCGACCGCCTTCTCGATCAGCGCCTCCTTCTCGACGCGCCGCTCGGCGAGGAACTCCTCCACCTCGGCCGGGAGGTCGGCCCCGTGTTCGCGGACGGTCTCGACGTAGGTCTCCGGCTCTTCCCAGTGGGCGTAATCGGCGAGGTCGTCCGACCGGGGGTCCTCGCGGAGCCACAGGTCGTGGTCGCGGGTGACGGCCGCGAGTTCGCCGAACCGGTCGGGGAACTCGCCGGGAAGCGAGCGAAGCGTCACGTCGGCGCTACACTCCTCGTCGCTGTCCCCGACGACGAGTTCGACGCCCGCCTCGCGGACCCGCTCGGTCGCTGTCGGCTCCCACTGGTGGTGGTCGAACCACGAGACGGAGTCGGCCCGCTCCGTGAGCGCCGCGAGGCCGTCGAGGTCGTCCCGCTCGTCGGGACACAGGTCACAGATGTAGGCGTCGACGCCGCGCTCGGCGTACTCGGCGAGATGGGCAACGGCGTCGTCAAGCTTGTGGGGACCGGCAGGGACGAACGCGGCGTCGCCGTGGTGTTCGCGCAGCAGGGCGACGCAGGCGAGTCCGTCGGCGTCGGGGTCCGCGACGACGACGACATCGCTGCCGGTGAGCGTCTCGGCCACTTCCTGCTCCTCGCGTTCGGCCTCGAACGAGTCGGGGGTGAAGAAGCCCGCACCGGGCAGCAGCGACTTCCGCTCGACGGAGAGGCGGTCGTCGTCGATGAGCCAATCGTTCATGCGTACCATCGGGCGTCAGCGGGCAAGAAAGGCCCGGGTTCGGGGTTCAGGCCGCCAGTTCCGACTCCAACTGTCGCACGGTGAGCACGGGCACCGGACAGTTTCGAACCACCGACTCCGCGACGGAGCCGAGCAGGAACGAGTGTTCGCCGTCGCGGCCACGCGTCCCCGTCGCCACCACGTCGGCGTCCACCTCGCGGGCGTAGGCCGTGATCTCGGCGGCCGGCCGCCCCTCGCGGACGGCGAGCGTCACCTCGCGGTCGGTCGCGTCCTCGACGGCGGAAAGCGACGCCTCCGCCTGCTCGTCGAGCGCCGCCCGCACCTCCTCGTGGATGTTCTCGGGGAGCGCGTCGACCTGTGACTCGTCGACGACGTACAGCGCGTGAACCGCCGCCTCAAACGTCGCCGCCAAGTCAAGCGCAGCGTCAACCGCCCGGCGGCCGCTCTCCGAACCGTCCGTTGCGATGACCACCGTGTCGAACATACCCGGCTCTGCGCTCTGAGTGGTGATAAAGCCACGCAGTGGTGTCGTGGTAGTGTTCAGGTAAGTACGAGGGAGCCGACTCAGCCAGCGTGACCACCTCGGAAGCCCCCGCCGGCTCGACTCCCGGGCCTCGCTGCGCTCCTCACTCCGTCTGAACACTCCGGTGTCACTGCGCGAGACCAGAAGAGCGGAGACTACGGCGTCTCAGGGCGTTTCGCGGCTTTCGAGCGTGAGGTCGTCGGTCGGATACGCCACGCAAGTGAGCGTGTAGCCGTCATCGAGTTCGGTCTCTCCGAGCATCTCCTGTGTGTGGTGTTCGACGTACTGTTCGGCGTTGCCGCCGTCGGTGATGTGACCGGCACAGGAGACACACTGGCCCTGACGGCAGGCGTACGGGAGGTCCCAGTCGCTCTCCTCGCCCGCCTCAAGCAGCGTGGTGTTCTCCTTCACCTCGATGGTTTCGCCCTCCTTCACGAACTCCACGTCGAAGCTCTCGGCCTCGTCGTCCGGGATGGCGGCCGGGTCGTCGTCGACCTCCGCCTCACTGCCGGCGAGTTCGCCCTCGGTCTCGCCCTCACCGACTGCGCCCGCGGCGACGCCACCACCGCCGATGGAGCGGTTCATCGGCTCCGGGAAGTCCGTCTCGGGCACGCTCTCGGCGCGCTGCTCGATCACCTGCTGGGAGATGTCGTCCGGCGTGGGGTACTCCGTTCCCTGTGCGAAGTGTAGCCCCACCACGACGAGCGTGAGAAACGCTCCGAGTGCGATGCCCAGCGTTCCTACCATGTCTGCGCGTTAGGAAAGGCCGTTAAATAGCGTTGCGATTGGGACGACGGAGGGCACGGTTCGTGAGCGGACGAACTGAATGCTGGTCTAATACACCAACAAAAAGTCTTATTCTATGTTGGCGCGCAACACCAACATAGATCGTGTAATGGGATCGACGGTCATCTACGAAGATCAAGGCGTGTTCGACGATGGTACACGGTACGAGATGGTTGCGACCGACATCCCACAAAGCGACGACTATCCCGAAGGGATCAAGTACCGATTCCAGTACATGACCGAAGACGGTCGGACCCTCCTGCGGTTCGACAACTTCCCGAATCATCCGGAGGTTGACCAGCACCACTACCACACGCCCGATAGCGTTTACGACGACATCGCGTACACCAGCCTTGAACAGCACGTCCAGAAGTTCTACGACGAGATGGACGACCACCGCGAGAGGTGACTCACCATGCCCGACGAATCCAACACGTCCGACGACACCGACAACGTCAACAGCACCGGCTCCGCAGACGAGGAAATCGTGATGGACGACAGCGAGTCTGAGGCGGGCTTCCTCGAAGACCGCGACCCTGATGAGTATCCCTCGGTGCTCCGGATCACGTCCAACTCCGATGAGACCCACCGCCGAGACGCGCTCGACCGGCTCAACCGCTGGGAGGCTGGCGAGGAAGTCCCGCACGTCATCAACTTCGAGAGTCCCAGCGATCTCCGGGCACTGCTCACCGACCGCCGTGTCGAACTTCTTCGGAGCATCATGACCGAGCGACCGGACAGCATCCGCCAACTGGCCGAACGGCTTGACCGTGATGTCAAGTCCGTTCATGACGACCTTCAGGTGCTCGCCGAGTACGATGTTGTCCACTTCGAGCAGGCGGGTCGGGCAAAGCGTCCGTTCGTACCGTACGACTCCATCGAGGTCAGTCTCGAGATCTCGACATCGAACTCGGCCGACGACGCGGCACCAGCCTGAGCCTATTCGCGTTTCACCTCGTGGCGACCGAAGCCGTAGCGAAGTCGGTTGGCGAGTCGCCGCGAGAACTTCGCCGCCACCCGCGAGTCGAACCGCTCCGCGAGCGACTCGTAGATGAGTGGCACGGCCACCTCCTGTTCGAGCGCCTCTTGGACGGTCCACGTTCCTGTCGACCCGCCAGCGACGTGGTCGGCCACGCTCCCGAGGTCAGCGCCCTCCTCGCGGAACGCCTCCTCGCAGAGTTCCAGCAGCCACGACCGGATAACGGCGCCGTTGTTCCACGTCCGCGCGACCGCCTCCAGATCGAGGTCGTAGCGGCCCTCGTGGAGCAGTTCGAACCCCTCGCCGTACGCCTGCATCAGCGCGTACTCGACGCCGTTGTGGACCATCTTCACGTAGTGGCCCGACCCGACGGACCCCATCCGGTCGTGGCCGTCCGGGCCGGTCGCCACCGCGTCGAAGGCGGGCGTCATCGCCTCGTAGGCGTCGGCCGGACCGCCGACCATTAGCGAGAAGCCGAGGTCAGCACCCGCCGGCCCGCCGGAGGTGCCACAGTCAAGATAGCGGGCGGGCGTCGCTTCTGCGCGGCGCACGGTGTCCTCGAAGTGGCTGTTGCCGCCGTCGACGACGATGTCGTCGGCCGAGAGGTGTGGCTCCAGTTCGTCGAGCGCGGCGTCCACCGGGTCGCCGGCCGGCACCATCAGCCAGATCCGCTTGTCTTCGCCGAGTTGCTCGGCGAGGTCGGGGATGGACGACGCCGGTTCGATACCCGATTCGGCCGCGTCCGCGAGCGCGTCCTCGCTCACGTCGAACGCGGTCACGTCGTGTCCCGCGGCCGCGACGCGGTCGGCCACGATTCGGCCCATTCGACCCAGTCCGATGACGCCCAGTTGCATACTTGCCCGTTCGGTGGTCGGCAGGTAAGACTCCCGGTCCGGGTGTGGCGTCGCCGCTCCGATAGGAGGTTTGCGTGTCTCTCTGTCACACACGACCGTAACGAAGGTCACAAACCGGCCGGTAGCGGAGCGTCACTGTGGCCTCGCCCTCGACCGAGAGCAACATCACCGACGGGAGCCTCGCGCGGCCCCTGTTCACCCTCGCGTGGCCCATCGTCGTCACCCAGCTGCTACAGGTGGCGTACAACATCGCCGACACCCTCTGGCTCGGGCGGACGGCGGAGCCAGCGGCCGCGGTGGGGGCGCTGAGCCTCGCGTTCCCGCTCATCTTCCTCCTGCTCAGCGTCGGCGGCGGCTTCACCGTCGCCGGGAGCACGCTCGTCGCCCAATACACCGGGGCCGGCGGCGAGGAGTCCGCCGGGAAGGCCGCCGGACAGACGCTCGCGTTCGTGACACTGTTGGCCGTCGCGTTGGGCGCACTCGGCTATCTGACGACCGACGCGATGCTCGCACTCCTCCCCGCAGACCCAGAGACGGCCGCGTCGGTCGTCCCGCTGGCGGCCGATTACATGTCGGTGTTCTTCCTCGGGACGCCGTTCCTGTTCGGCTTCTTCGTCTTCTCGGCGCTGCTGCGCGGCTACGGCAACACCCGGACGCCGATGCGAGTCATGCTCGTCACCGTCGTCCTGAACGTCGCGCTCGACCCAGTGTTCATCTTCGGGTGGGACCTCGGGCCGGTGGCCGTCCCGGCGCTGGGCGTCGAGGGTGCGGCGCTGGCGACGCTCGTCTCCCGGGTCGTCGCCACCGCCATCGGGATGTACGTCCTCTTCGGACTGGACGCCGGGCCGGACGTTCGACTCGGCCACCTCCGAGTTGAACTCGACTGGGTGCGAGAAATTGTCGACATCGGTGCGCCGTCGGCGCTCGAACAGTCAACCAGCGCGCTGGCGATGATCACCCTCACCGCGATGGTGGCGACGTTCGGCCCGCCGGTCGTCGCGGCCTACGGCCTCGGCAACCGCCTCATCTCGCTGGTGTTTCTGCCGGCGATGGGGCTCGGCCGAGCGACGAACACGATGGTCGGGCAGAACCTCGGCGCGACAAAGCCCGAGCGTGCCGAACGCGCCGTGCGGCTGGCCGCGGGCGTCGGTGCGACCGTGATGGGTGTCGTCGCCGTCGTCGCGCTCGTCTTCGCGGAGCCCATCGTCGGCGCGTTCATCTCGGCGAGCACGGCCGACGGGGCGGCGACGGTCGCCAACGGCGTCGAGTATCTCCGGACACGGACCGTCGAGTTCGCGTTCATCGGCGTCCTGCAGGTGGTGCTCGGCGCGTATCGGGGTGCGGGCAACACGAAGACGGCGCTCGCCTTCTCGCTGGTGGCGCTGTGGGTCGGCCGTGTTCCGACCGTCTACGGCTTGGCGTTCGTCCTCGACTTCGGCGCGACGGGCATCTGGATCGGGATGGCGCTCGGCAACGTCGTCGGCGCTATCGCGGCCGTCGCGTGGTTCACCCGTGGCACGTGGAAGCGAGCGGTCGTCGACGCCGAGGAGTCAGCGACGGCGACAGCCGACCCGGAGGGCTGAGTCGCGTCAGCCGGTCGCCGTTTCGTTGCCCGACCCGCTCGGCTCGGCGCTCGGCGCGAACGTCGGGCCGCGGTCGCCCGAGAGGGCGAATCCGAGGAGGTAGGCGATGAACGCCTCGTTGTCACCGACGTTGTGGCGACCGCTCTGCATGAACGTCTTGTCGCCGACCGCGACGACGTTGTCCTTGCGGACGGCGACCGGATAGCTGTCCGCCGGGCCGTCACCGGACAGTTCCGTCGTATCGCTCGTGCGGAGCACCGCGCTGCCGCCGCGCGCCTCGATACGCGTGGCCGTGTAGAGCGCGACCTGATCGACAGCCGGCGCCGTATCGGCGGTCGTCCCCGACGCGAGCACGTTCTTGAAGTTGCCGTCGTTCTGTGCCGTGTCGTAGAGATACCGGTCGCCGAACACGATGCCGTACTCGGCGGCCAGCGCCGTCGTCTGCGACCGCTGGGTCGTGAGCGACGCGAACAGCCCGGTCTGCGTGATGCGGACCCGAGCGGGTTCGCCGACCATGATCACGCGGCCCCCCTCGTCGGTGAAGTCGCGGACCGCCTCCACGCCCGAACTGGAGAGCTCGGACCGTGGGTCGATCCGGAGGAAGGCGTCGGCCCCGTCGAGCGACGACTGGAGGCTCGTGTCCGCGAACCGGACCTCGTGGCCGGCCCGAACCAGTGCGGCGACGAGCGGTCGGAGCTCGGACGGCTCCGCCCGACTGTCGGAACTGATGACGACCACCTTCTGTCCGACCTCGCTGGCGCGTGCCGACTCCGGCACCGCTACCGTTCCCTCTGAGGCGATTGGCTCGGCGACCACCGCGTCGGGTTGGTACTCGGCGGGTGGTTCCTCGGTGTTTGTATCCTCATCCCCGTCGACCGTCGGCGCACCGACCACCGACGCGCCGATGATGGCCGCGAACACGACCAGCAGCGCGACGCCACCGACGACGAACACACTCTGGATGGCCGAGTTCACCCCCGTGTCGGTGCTCTCGGCGTCCGTAGCGTCTGCGTCGTCTGCCGGGTCGCTCGCGTCGCTCATCCGTTCACCTCCACGGACCGCTGGCTACGGTTTCTCGCGGCCTGCTCGCCCGTGTTCGTCCGATTCCGGTACGCACCGGTGCCGAGATACGCCCTGTCGCCGCTCGGATAGGCGACCTGCGGCGGCACCATCAGGAACGTCGCGTACGTCGACCCCTGCGAGCCGATGCCCGTCAGATACGCCGGCGAGACGAGTTCCTTGTCGGGGGCGTCGCTCGCGACGTAGGCCGCCTGCGAGACGAACTGCGTCGTCCCGTTCGGCCGGTACACCTCGACCGAGTACTGGTCGAGCCCGGCCTCCTCGGCCGCGGCGGCTATCGCCGCCGACCGACCGCCGATGCGGTCGGCCATCCCGTTCTGGACGGCGACGGCCCCGGAGTAGACGCCGGCTTTCGTCACCTGACTCCGCGAGAGTTCGAGCGCGTCACCGCGGTTCGTCACGACGGCGTTGGCGAAGGCGTTCTTCAGCGTCTCGATGGTGTACTTGAACTCGCGGACGCTGTCCGTCCCGACCTTGTTCGGTCCCGTCGCGCCGACGATGTCGTTCGGCTCCACCTGCTGTGGCAGCGGCGCGATGACGCCCACGCTCCCCACAATCGAGGAGGGCTTGACGTAGATCTCGTCGGCGGGCGCGATGGTGTAGTACGCGCCGGAGGCGGCGATCCCGTCGACGCTCGCGACGACCGGCTTCTCCTCGGCGAGCCGTTTCACCGCGAGATACTGCGTCTCGCTGGCGGAGGCGGCGCCACCGGGGCTGTTCACGAGTAGCACGACCGCCTCGACCGACGGGTCGGCCCGTGCGCGTTCGACCTGTGCACTCAGTGCGGCGGCCGATCCCCCGTCGATACTCCCCTCGACCGGAATGACGGCCACCGTCGGCGTCCCGCGGTCGGTGACCCCCACCGCGGCCGGGGCCGCGGCGACGCCGACGAGTAGTCCAGCGACGACGAGCACCACCAGCGGCGGCCCGCCGTCGTCATCACCTAGCATGACAGTCGCTATCAGGGCCCGTCCCTCATAATTCCATCCCGTCAGACCACGGGACGTGCCCGACCTCACGCGGTCGAACCCGCCATCGTTCACGCCGTTCACTCGCCCGAAACGGTCCGAACCACTCGAACGACGTTCCCGGTTGAAGGGTGGCAAGCGACGAGGGAGAGGTATGAAAGCAGAACGAATTGGACTGGTCGGCGTGACCGCGGCGCTGCTCGTCGGCGCACTCTTCGCCGCGCTCGCGGGCGTCGCCCCCGGTAACGCCCCGACGACGGCCGCGAGTACGACATCGTATCCGCCGCTGCTGGAGTGGGTGCTGTGGGGAACGCTCGGACTCTTCGCCGCCGTCGCCGTGGTTTGGACCGTCCTGACGTACGTCGTCGGCGCGGGCTACGAGCCGCCGGCTCCCGAGTACGGCCCCGAGGAGGTACAGGTACGCATCCTGACTGTCGACGCCGCGGCGGTCGTCCAGCGGACGGTCGACGCGCTCCCCGACGCACTCGACGATGTCCACGTCATCGCGGAGGAGCCGCTGGACGTGGCCGACGCGGCCGTCCACGTCGTTCCGGACGGCTTCGAGTGTGACGCAGTGCGGAAGGGCCGCGCCATCGAGTGGGCCCGTCGCGAACTCGCCCCCGACCGCGAGTTCGTCCTCTATCTGGACGAGGACAGTCTGCTGGAGGAGTTCGACGGCCTCCCCGACGCGGACGTGGTGCAGCTACAGGAGCGCCCCCGACGAACCGGGTCGGTGCTGTCGTATCTCGCCGATGTCTACCGTATGGGTGTCCAGCTGGAACAGCGCGCGTTCGCCCGGCTGTCCATCCCGCTGTTCGCGTGGGGCGGCGGTATCGCGGTCCGCGCGAATCTGGAAGACGAGGTGACGTGGAACCGCGAGACGCTCGTCGAGGACACCGCCTTCGTCTGGGCGGCCTTCGAGCGGTTCGACGCCGACTTCGCGCTCGCCGAGAGCGTCTGCCGGAACGAGGCCCCGCCGTCGCTGTACGAGATCGCCCAACAGCGCCGCCGATGGGCCGCGGGGAACCTGCAGGCCGCCTCGATGCTTCCGGCCCGGTACCGACTGCTCACGCGGATCCGGAACTGCGCGTGGGCGCTATCGCCGGTCGTGACGCTCGTCGCTATCCCGCTGTCGCTGCTGGGCGTCGTCGTCTACGGCGGGCTGTTCGTGCTGCTGTCGGCCCTGCTGGCGGCGTTCACGTTCTTCTGGTATCTGCGCGGCGCGCTCGCGTACGGCGGCCAGCGGGTGGCGCTGGCGCTGGCGACGCCGCTCGCGCCGCTGGTGACCGTCGTCCACTCGATGGGGACCGTCGCGGGCATCCTCGCGCCCCCGGAGCGGTTCCGCGTCACGACGAAGACCGGCGGCGACTGACCGGAGCCGTCGGCCGTCGGCGTCCGCTCGCCCCCGTGTCACAACGGTTAAACCGAGCTACCGTCTCGTTGGAGACGAGAGCCCGTAGCTCAGTGGACAGAGTACTTGGTTCCGGACCAAGAGGTCACGGGTTCAAATCCCGTCGGGCTCGCCGTTCTGCGACGAGCGTGATGTGCGAACAGTATCGAAACTGGATTCGACCACAACAGACGGGCCCGTCTCCGCCGAGCGTCCGCTCAGTAGTCGCCGAGCACGCCCAACCGCCGGGCCCGCCGCGTGGCGTACTGGAAGACGAGATAGCCGGCGAGGAAGTAGCCGACGGCGACGGCGACGAGCAGTCCAACGTCGACCGCCGAGAACTCCCACAGCCGGGTGCCGTCGAGCATCGCCCGCTGGAGCAGGCCGCTGCCGTGTGCCAGCGGCAACACCGCCGTCCAGCCCAGCTCCAAGGCCGGCGCGGAGACGAGAACGACGAAGCCGAACTGGAGGAGATTCAGCCAGTTGCCCACCTGCTTGTACAGCAGGGTGACGCCCCCCGCGGCGAAGCCGAGCCCCAGCACGGACAGAATCGAGAGCACGGCAATCGCAAGCGTCGTGAAGAGATTTATTTCAAGGCTCGTGCCGGTCAACAGCAACATCAGCCCCAGCACGACCGCGGAGGTGAGGAACGTCCGGATGATCTTCGCAACGCCCTTCGCCAGCGCGACGGGCGCGAATCCGAAGGGCGTCATCACGTGGCGTTCGAGCGTGCCCCACTGCACCTCGCTGGCGATGTCGTTCGATATCGACGAGTAGGCCCCAACCGACAGCGTCCACAGGAAGTAGCCGACGATGATCCCCTCGATGGAGTCGGTGAGCGCCCGCCCGGCGACCATCCGACCGCCGTAGAACAGCACGCCGAAGAAGAACAGCGCGATGACGATGCCGCCGACGGCGTTGGCCGGATAGCGGACGAACAGGACGGCCTCGCGGTACAGCACCGCCTTCACGAGCTGGTAGTAGCCGGCCGCTTTGATCCCAGTCGAATCGGAACCCTCAGCCGGAACCGAGCCGGTGGTCACCGTCCACCCTCCCCGTCGGCGACGCGACTGGGCGACTCGCTATCGGGGCTGGCCGCGTCGGTGTCGGTCAGCGCGACGAACACTCCTTCGAGGTCGCGGTCGACCGTCGTCACCTCGTCGAGCGTCACGCCGCGGTCGCGAAGCCGTGCCATCAGCGCGTAGAGCCCGTCGCTGTCGGCGGCCACCTCGATGCGCGTCTCTCGGTCGCGGCGGTCGATATCGGTGACCGTCCCCGTCTCCCGCAGCCGTGAGAGGAGTGCGGCGTCGAAATCGCGACTCGTGAGCCGGAGTCGGTGGTGGCCGTCGTCGCGCAACAGTGCGTCGACGGCGTCGTCGGCGACGATCCGCCCGTCGGCCATGATGAGCACGCGGTCACACACCGTCTCGACGACATCCATGTCGTGGCTCGAAAGCACGACCGTGAGCCCCTCCTGTTCGGCGAGCCGGCGGAGCTCTCGCTGGAGCGTTCGCGAACTCTCGACATCGAGACCCAGCGTCGGCTCGTCGAGGAAGACCACCTCGGCCCCGCTCGCGAGCACGCTCGCCAGCGACACCTTCTGTTTCATCCCCCGAGAGAGCTTCCGGACGGCGACATCTGCCTTCTCCGTCAGGTCGAGTCGGTCCAGCAGTCGGTCGTGTCGCTCCGTGACCGAGTCGGGGTCGACGCCGCCGACGGTGGCGAAGTAGCGCAGGTTCTCACGGACGGTCAGCCGCCAGTAGTCGTTGCGCGCCCCTTCCAGCATCGCGTCGACGGCGGCGTACGCCGCTCGCGGCTCCGTCTGAACGTCGTGGCCGCAGACCCGAACCCGGCCGGCGTCGGGTAACACCATCCCGAGGATCGACTTGATCAGCGTCGTCTTGCCGGCGCCGTTCGGTCCCAGCAGGCCAACGACCGAGCCGGCGTCGATCTCGAAAGAAACGTCGTCGACGGCCGTCACGCGCGCTTCGTCGCTGCCGAAGCGCTTCGTCACCCCATCGACGGCGACGGCCGGCGGTCGCGTGCCCGCGTCAGCGTGCGACGCCGTCGCCGACTCTCCGTCGCTGGCCGACTCATCGGCCGACACTCCGGCGTCCGGGCCGTCGCGGGCGGCCGCCCGGCCGCCGTCGCCTGTCGTCATTACCCGCGATAGGGCGTCGAGGCACAAAAACCACCGCCGGCCCGGCGACGAGCGGTATCGATACACCACCGCTTCCCCCCGAACGGCAATACTTTGTGCGCGAGTACGGAAGCACCCACGTCGGAATGGCAGAGCCGATCCTCAAGTGGGCGGGCGGGAAGCGACAACTCCTCGACGAGCTCTACGGTCGATTTCCCGAGTCCTTCGCCGCGGACGCGAACAGCTATCACGAGCCGTTTCTCGGCGGCGGGGCGCTGTTCTTCGATCTGGAACCGCCGCGGGCGACGGTGAACGACCGCAATAGCCGGCTCTCCAACCTCTACGTACAGGTCCGTGACCGCCCGGCCGACCTGAAGCGGCGGCTGAAAGAGTTCCGCGATCCCGAGGCAGCGCCGGACCCGGACGAACCGTACGCGGAGACGACCGACCAGTACTTCTACCAACAGCGGGCGCTGTTCAACCGCCGGCCCCGCGGTGAGGCGTACGACGAACTGGCGGAGGCGGCGCGGCTGCTGTATCTCAACCGGACGTGTTTCAACGGGATGTACCGCGAGAACAGCGACGGGGAGTTCAACGTCCCGATTGGACGGTACGCGAACCCCGTCTGGACGCGTGACGAGGCAATCGACGCTGCCTCGGCAGTCCTCGGCCAACTCCCGGACGACCACCTCCGGAACGAGAACTTCGATTACGTCATCGACTGCGCCGAACCCGGCGATGTCGTCTACTTCGACCCGCCGTACGAGCCGATGAGCCCGACCGCGAACTTCGCCGAGTACAGCGCCGGCGGGTTCGGACGAGCGGAACAGGAGGCGCTCCTCGAAACGGCGAAGACGCTCCGAGACGACGGCGTCCACGTCATTCTCAGCAACAGCGGCGTTACCTACGACTTCTACGACGAGAAAGGGTTCCACGTCGGGATCGAGGGCGCGACACGGGCCATCAACAGCGACGCGGACAACCGCGGCGAGGTCGAGGAGATAATCGCCACGTCGGTCCCGCCCGAAGACCGCGTCTCGGGACGTGCCGACGTGGTTCCGGACGCGACGACGCTCTCGGAGTTTCAGTAGAAGGGAAGGGGATCGCGCGTCGCCGGGTGTATCGGTTCCAGCAAACCACACATTTCGAAGACGGAGATTAGACCGTGATTCTGATTGTTAAAATACTGTATCTATTTTATTAGAGGATGCTACTAGTGCGGGGAAGAGTAGCAGTGAGATTAATAAGAACCTATTGCCTACCGTAGCACAATGACCTCGTCCGGTCGGGACGCTCCCGAATCGAGAGACGCGGCCCGTACACAGAGCCACGGGGACGACCCCGACGATTCGGCGGAGGCGGCCGAGACGACAGACACACAGAGCGACATCGCTCAGTACGCAGTCCCGGATATGGACTGCCCCTCCTGTGCGGGGAAGGTGGAGAACAGCGTCCGAAAGCTCGACGGCATCACGGCCGTCGACCCGCAGATCACGACCGGGACGCTCACCGTCTCGCACGACCCCGAGGAGACGACGCCGGACGCGATAGCCGACCGGATCGAGCGAGCGGGCTACGCGGTCGAGCACCGCGGCGAGACGACGGCGACGTTCACCGTCCCCGAGATGGACTGTCCCTCCTGTGTGGGGAAGGTGGAGAACGCCCTCGAACAGCTGTCGGGCATCTCGACGTACGAGACCAAACTCACCACGGGGACGGTGCGCGTCACCTACGACGCCGACTCGCTGTCGCCGTCACAGATCGTCGACGCCATCGAGAGCGCCGGCTACGAGGTGACCGATTCGACGGCGACCGACGACACCGAAGGTTCCACCGGCGACCGCGAGAGCGTCTGGACTAGTTCGCGGGCGATCAGAACGTGGGTCAGCGGAACCGTCGTCGCGCTCGGCCTGCTCTTCGAGTTCCTGCTCACCGGACAGAACGCCCCCGTGGCCGGGATACTCGGCCGCGAGTTGCTCATCGCCGACGTGCTCTTTCTGGTCGCCATCGGCGTCGCCGGGCAGGTCATCTTCCGCAACGGCTACTACTCGGCTCAGAATCTGAGCCTCGACATGGACCTGCTGATGAGCATCGCCATCGGCGGTGCCGTCGTCGCGGGGCTCGCGTTCGGCGAGTCGCTCTACTTCGAGGCCGCGACGCTCGCCGTCCTGTTCAGCGTCGCCGAACTCCTCGAACGCTACTCGATGGACCGCGCCCGGAACTCCCTGCAGGAGTTGATGGATCTCTCGCCGGACGAAGCGACGGTCAGACGCGACGGCAGCGAGGTGACGATCCCAGTCGACAAGGTGGTCGTCGGCGACGTCGTCGTGGTGCGGCCCGGCGAGAAGATACCGATGGACGGCGAGGTACTCGACGGCGAGAGCGCGGTGAATCAGGCGCCCATCACGGGCGAGTCGGTCCCCGTCGACAAGACGCCCGGCGACGAGGTGTACGCCGGCACGATCAACGAGGAGGGGTATCTGGAACTCCGCGTCGCCTCGGAGGCCGGCGACAACACGCTGTCGCGCATCGTCCAGATGGTCGAAGATGCGCAGTCGAACAGGACCGAGCGCGAGCAGTTCGTCGACCGGTTCGCGGGCTACTACACGCCGGTCGTCGTCGGCTTCGCGGTCCTCGTCGCGCTCGTCCGTCGTCTCAGGGATCACGAGCGCGGCGAAGAACGGCGTCCTCATCAAGGGCGGCAACCACCTCGAAGCGATGGGTGCCGTCGAAGCCGTCGCGGTGGACAAGACCGGCACGCTCACGAAGGGGGAACTCACCGTCACCGACATCATCCCGCTGAACGGCAACAGCGAGGCGGACGTACTCCGCTGTGCGCGCGGGCTCGAATCCCGGTCGGAACACCCCATCGGCGAGGCCATCGTCGACCACGCGGAGGAGGCTGCTGTCGCGGAACGCGAGGTCGACGCGTTCGAGAGCATCACCGGCAAGGGGGTCAAGGCCACGCTCGACGACACGCCACACTACGCCGGCAAGCCCGGCTTCTTCGAGGAGTTGGGCTTCGACCTAAGCCACGTGCACGCGACGAGTGACGGGAGCACCGTCACGACGGAGAGCCGCCGGTCGTGCGAGCGCGACGACTGTCTCGACCTGCTCGAAGCGACGGTGCCCACCCTCCAGTCACAGGGCAAGACCGTCGTGCTGGTCGGGACCGACGACGAAATCGAGGGGGTGATCGCCGTGGCCGACGAGATCCGCCCCGAGTCGAAGCAGACGGTCCAGCGGCTCCACGACCGCGGCGTCGAGCGCGTCGTCATGCTGACCGGGGACAACGAGCGGACGGCCCGCGCCATCGCCGAGGCGGTCGGCGTCGACGAGTACCGCGCCGAACTCCTCCCCGACGAGAAGGTCGCCGCCATCGACGCGCTCGGCGAGGAGTACGACGGTGTCGCGATGGTCGGCGACGGCGTCAACGACGCCCCCGCACTCGCCACCGCGACCGTCGGCGTCGCCATGGGTGCCGCCGGAACCGACACCGCCCTCGAAACCGCCGACATCGCGCTGATGAGCGACGACCTCTCGAAACTCCCGTATCTCTACCAGTTGGCCGGCGACGCCAACGGCGTCATCAGACAGAACATCTGGGCCAGCCTCGGGTTCAAGGCCGCCCTCGCCCTCGCCGTGCCGTTCGGCTACGTCCCCATCTGGCTGGCCGTCCTCGCGGGCGACGCCGGCATGACGACGGCCGTGACCGGGAACGCGATGCGGCTGTCACGGCTCCGCCCCGAGAGCGGAACAACTCCGAGTTCGGCCAAGCCGTAGCCCGCTTCTACGTCACTCCGACCGCCTGAACCACCGGACGAGTCCGGCGCTCGTCGCCATCTCGACCACCCCGAACGCGACGGCCGGGAGCGACGAGACCGACAACCGATCACGAGCGTCGGTTAATGAGCGCCCGCGTGCCGTCACGGTTTTTACTCGGACGTGAGTCCACGTCTGCATGCACGAGTCGTCGCCGCGCGTCGGCTTCCTCCACGACGGGTCGGTTTCGGAGGAGCAACACGCGGCATTCGAGTGGCTCTGCGAGGGGTTCGACGCCGAACGGGTCGCCTTCGACGACCTCACGACCGGAGACTGTGACGTGCTATGGTGGCACCGGGACGCGCCGATCCCCGACGACGGGCCGCTGGCGACCGCCGCGCCCGCAATCGAGCGGTTTCTGGCGGCGGACGGCGGACTGGTGCTGACGCTCCGCGGGATGGCGAGCGTCGACGCACTCGATGTGGAGACGGTGCCCCCCGACGAGACGGGGGTGCACAGCGTGACGGAGCCGACCGGCGTCCTCTGGCGGTCGCTGTACGCCGACCATCCGGCCGTGGGCGAGTTCGACCGGCTCCGTCTACCGGTGTGTGACCGCGGCGCGGTGCCGGTCGCCCGCTACGAGACGGTGCTCCCGTCGCGCGGCGAGGTGTTGGCGTCAACGGTCAGGGACGGACAGGACATCCCCCACGAGATGACGGCCGTCTCGTGGGACGCAGACCCGGGGACGGTGCTCGGCATCGGCGCGCCGCTGGCGTTTCACGAACGCGTCCCGGAAGACGTGGCCGCGACCCGCGACGCGCTGGCGGCCGGCTGTCTCCGGGCGGCCGCGGACGAGCCAGCCGAGCCCAGTCGCCCGAAGCCGGCGAGCGATCTCCGCGAGATGCGCACGACCGTCGACGACCCGGCACGGCCGGGCTACCACTTCACGCCGCCGGCGAACTGGCTGAACGACCCCAACGGACTGATCGCGTGGAACGGCCGCTACCACGTCTTCTACCAGTACAACCCCGCAGGACCGTTCCACAACACCATCCACTGGGGCCACGCGGTGAGCGACGACCTGATCCACTGGACGGACGAACCGGTTGCGCTGGCGCCGTCGCCGGACGGCCCGGACCGCGACGGCTGCTGGTCCGGCTGTGCGGTCGACGACGACGGGACGGCGACCATCCTCTACACTGGGGGCGACGGCCGTGCGCAACTCCCCTGTCTCGCGACGACGGACGACCCGAACCTCTGCCGGTGGGACAAACACGAGGACAACCCCGTTATCGAGTCGCCGCCGGACGATCTCGACCTCCTCGAAACGGAACACTGGCAGGCGGAGTTTCGCGACCACAGCGTCTGGCACGCGGACGACCGATGGCACCAGATCATCGGCACCGGGCTCGTCGACGGCGGCGGCGCGGCACTGCTGTACACCTCGCCCGACCTCCGCGAGTGGCACTACGAGGGGCCGCTGCTGGTCGGCGACGACGACCCGGGCACCGTCTGGGAGTGTCCGGAACTGCTCCATCTCGACGGGAAGCAACTGCTCCACGTCTCCGATTACGAGGACGTGGGCTACTTCCTCGGCACCGTCGAAGACGGCTCGTTCGATGTCGAACAGCGCGGCCTGCTCGACTACGGCGACTTCTATGCCCCGCAGTCGATGCGGGACGGCGACCGCCACCTGCTGTGGGGGTGGCTTCCCGAGGCGCGTGATCTGTCGGCGCAGTGGGACGCCGGCTGGTCGGGGGCGCTCTCGCTGCCGCGCGTGCTGTCGATAGGCCCGGACGACCGACTCGAACAGCGACCCGCGGCCGAGGTAACCGACCTTCGCGACCGCCGGATTCCGACGCCGACGTCGCTGTCGCTCGCGGCCGACGAACGCGAGCGACTGGCCGACGGCGACGCGCTCGAACTACGAATGGAGGTGGCGCTGGCGGACGCGACGGCCGTCGAACTGTCGCTACTGGCGTCGCCCGACCGGGCCGAACGGACGACACTCCGCTACACGAGAGACGGCGAACTCGTGCTCGACCGAACTGTGGCCAGCGACGACCACCGTGCGACGGCCGACACGCGACGCATGGCCGTGCCGCCGTACGACGAACCGCTGTCGCTGCGCGTCTTCGTCGACCGGTCGGTCGTCGAGGTGTTCGCCAACGAGCGGCACTGTCTCACCGCCCGCGTGTATCCGACCCGTGAAGACGCCACCGGCGTCTCGATGGTCGCCGAGGACGGGAGAGCACACGTCGAGGATCTCGCCTGCTGGGCGATGGAAACAGGCGTGGCGCGGACGGACGAGCCGACGTTCGCCTGCTCGCCGCTCCCCGAACCCTGACTACGAGTCGTCGGTCGCGTAGCCGTAGCCGAAGGGCGCTGGCGATCCGCACGAGTCGCCTCCGTCGGCCACCGCGGCCTCGGGGATCGGTCGGTCGC
This sequence comes from Halobacteriales archaeon QS_9_67_17, assembly GCA_003023185.1. GTDB lineage: Archaea > Halobacteriota > Halobacteria > Halobacteriales > Haloarculaceae > Halosegnis. The sequence continues at coordinate 19,604 of PXSB01000080.1, forward strand.
TGCTGATCGCAGGGAGTCCTTCGCCGGGCGTGGGGATGTGCCAGTGGCTCAGCGTGCCGCGCACGCGGGTGCTGTCGCCCGCGACGCCCAGCCGGACCGTCGGCCCGAGCGTTCCACCGAACCGCCGCCGCTGTTCGGCGACCGACAGGTCAGCTATCTCGTCGAGCGAGTCGCCGGCGAAGTCGCGGTAGTTGAAGAAACTCTGGACCAACACCTCGTCCTCGTGTGGGAAGGCCATCCACGAGTAGGCCTGGAAGGGGGCGCTCGTCGGGTTGGTGACGACGAGCCCGGAGCCGTTGAGCGGCCGGTAGTCGCCCCGGAGCGACTCCGCGACGAAGCCGTAGAGGGCGTCGTACCCCTCCAGCCCCGGCGCGAACGTGTGCATGTGACTGGAGACGAACAGATAATACCGGCCGTCGCGGTAGACGACGTGCGGGCGCTCCAGTTCCTGATTCACGCAGACCGACGCCAACAGGGGCGGCCGCATCTCCCACTCCAGCGGGTCGCCGTCGGGGGAGACGGCGACGCCGACACAGCCGTTGAACTCCTGTTGGGCCGGGTCGCCGCCGCAGGCGTCGCTCTCGGGCGGGACGGGCGTGTTCGCCTCGAACAGCAGATACGTCGTCCCCGTCTCGGTGTCCTCGAAGAACCACGGGTCGCGGAACGTGTAGATCATCCCACGCGACTGGGCTTCCGTCTCGTACCAGTCGCCGTCGGGCTCCAGCAGTATTCGCTGGTGCCACGGTCCCTCGATGTCGACGCCGTCGGCCGAGGCTGTCACTGTCCCGCCGTGACCGACTGCGATGCGCTGGGTGTACGTCAACTCCGCTGCGTCGTCGTCGCCAGCGGCGGTGTAGAACACGTAGAGGTCGCCGTCGTCGTACAGCGCGGACCCGGCCCACTGCCGCTGGCCGTAGGCGTCGCCGTCGAAGACGACGCCACCGTCGTGCCACGTCTGCCCGTCTGCCGAGTAGAAGTACCGTATCTCCGCGACGTCGTGGCGCTTGCCCGGCATCTGCTCGGCCGGCGCGGTCAGCGAGAACAGTACTCGCCAGCCGTCGATGGTGGCGACCGCGCCGTGGCGGTCGCGGAGCAGCCACGTGTCCCAGACGTGGACGTGGTCCATCCGGTCGGTTTCCGGCGGGTCGATGACCGGCATCACGTTGTCGACGGCTCGCTCGATGTCGCTGGCCTGCGCCCGACTCCACGTGGCCGGGCAGGTATCGACACCGAGCGGCCGTCCGTCGCTCATGTGGTGTGATTACTACGATAGCAAGTAAATCTCTTTAGATCCGTCGCGACCGCCGGGTCAGTTCCTCGCTCCGGTCAGGGCGACACCGTACGGTGGCCTGTTAAAAGTGGATTTCACGCACCTCTGCGTCGACAGTCACACGTCCGCCGACGGGGACGGGAGCAATCGGCTTCGTGTGCCCGAACTCGCAGTCAGTCACGACGATGGCGTCGGAGTACTCCCGGACTGTCTCCACCACGGCCTCCCGCTGGCGGTCGCGGTACGCCGCCCGCTCGTCGGGGGACCGCTCTTCGAGATGCGAGCGCGCCTTCGCCCGGCCGACCAGCACCGCCCCGACATCGAGCGCGCTCCGTTGGCCGAGTGCGGTCACCATCCGGCGAACCGTCCCGGCGCTCGGCATCTCCTCTGAGGTCTCCAGCAGTAGCACCGACCCGTCGGTGTCCGCTGGGAGCGCGCGGTCGGCCGCGAAGTGGCTGTAGGTGACCTCCAGCGACCCACCCCACGTCCGGCCGTCGACCCGCGCGGGACCGTCGTCGGCGACGTGCCAGCGCCGCCCCTCGGTCGTCTCGTACTCGGGGTCGCGGTCGAGGTTCGCGGGGTCGTTCCAGTCGAGGTCTTGGTCGGTGAACCGCTCGGCTTCCCGGACGGTCCCGAGCGAGTCTGCGAAGTACGCTCGCCGGAGGTACTCGCGGCTGTACTCGTTGATACCGCCCGGCTCGGCGACATCGGTGAACAGGTCGCCACCGTAGAACGTGACGACGCCGCGCCGGCGGCAGAACGCCGCGAACGAACTGTTGTCGCTGGACCCGTAGAATCGCGTCGGGTGCTCGCGGATGACCTCGCCGTCGAGGTGTGGGAGGACCCGAATCTGGTCGTTTCCGCCGATGACCGCCACCACGCCGCGGACGTCGGGATCCCGGAACGCTCGTTCGAGTTCGCGGGCGCGGAACGACGGGTTGTGGTACAGCCAGTCGCCGTCCTTCTCGACGGAGTCGTACACCACGGGATCGAGGTCAAACCCCTGGCGTAGCCGGTCGAGACCTAGTTCCAGCAGGTGGTCGGGGTAGCGGCCGGTCCCCGCCGCCGCAGCGGGGCGAACCACCGCAATCGTATCTCCGGGGTCGAGCGCGGGTGGGACGGTAAACGTCTCGGGCACGTGCGTTACACGCCCGCTGCGTGGAAATGTCTTCGTCCGTCGTGTCACTTGTTTCCGTTAGGCTCGGCCGTATCCGAGGCTGCACAGATCTCGCTGACTGCGCCGGTAGTGTGTCGCCACACCAGACTTTTACTTCCGGTCGCGTACCGTGGTATATGAGCAGCGACGAGGTCGACGCCGAGAGCAAGGTGTCCGGAAACCAGGCGAACATCCCCGCCCGGGTTCGGCGTGCGCTCGGTATCGACGACGGCGACCAGCTCCGCTGGCGGCTCGAAGACGATGGGACCGTCAGGGTACGTGTCGTGCAACAGCGAACGGGCACGTTCGCCGACTTCGACGGCTACGCCGGTGAGGAGTCGACCGACGTGACGAGTGAGCACGACGCTTGGGGCATCGACATCGAGTGAATGCCCCGCGTACTGGTCGATACGACGGTCCTCTTCGCGGCCGCATACAGGCGGGACAGTTCACACGAGGCCGCGCTCCCGATACTCCGCGGTATCGACGACGGGACACTTCCGGAGGCGGTCGTCCTCGATTACGTCCTCGCGGAGACGCTCAACGGCCTCACGACACACGCCGGCCACGACGCGGCCGTCGGATTCCTCGACCGCATCGAGGAGAACGCCCGCTTCCATATCGACTCGCTCACGGCCGACGCGCTCGCGACGGGGAAAGCACGGTTCCGTCGACACGAACCCCTCTCGTTCGTCGATGCCTGCATCATCGCGTACATGCGAACCGACGGGCTCGACTACCTGTACGCATTCGACGACGACTTCGATGCAGTCGAAGATATCTCTCGACTCGATACGGCGACGAACCCCTACGAGCCACAGTGAAGTCATGATTGTGCACGTTCTCCCTCGTCCGTCCGGGCCGGTGACTCCACTCAACGACGGCTGTAGCGTAGCGTCCACGATGTGGAGAGCATGAGTCCACTCGATGATATCGCCGTCACCGACACGGCACGCGAGAAACGCGGACGCTACCTGACTCCCGACCAGATACGCGCGGTCCTCCGCGAGGACTCGGGGTACGTCTGCCGGCGCTGTTCGCCCACCCACGACGGTCTCTACGCCGCCGATAAGTTCATCCTACGCGGTGCGTTCCACGGCTCGGAACTGGACATCGTGTTCACCGTGAACACCGACAGTGTCGTGGTCATCACCCAGATGTCCCAACACAACGAGAGTCTTCGAGGGCGATTCTACGAACGCGTCGGGTCGACCGCAGCGGACGCGGTCGACTACTACGCCGCTGTCGACGATTCCTGACGGGCTCAGGCGTTCTCGGCCGGCTCCGAGCCGTCGTCCCGCCGCGCGACGATGATACCGCCCGCGAAGAGGACCGCCGCGACAGCGAACAAGCCGAACTTGACGAGCTGTTCCGAGATGAAGAATCCCGCTCCCGCCAGTACCGCCGCAGTTGCGTGCATGACCGCTGTCTGATTCATACCCACGAATCGGCCTCCCTCGGAAAAAGTGACGCGGTACCGTGCCGGCCACCAGACACGCGGTCCACCGTGGACCGAGCCGCCCCGACTCAGCCGCTAGCCTTCTTCCGATACCATACCTGCTCGCCGACCGGCGAGTCGTCGTAGTCGAGTCGGCGAAGAAACAGATCCCGCACCGCGAACGTCACGACTAACTCGACGGTTCCACCGCTCTCGGCCTGCACGGTGACGACGCAGTGACCGTCTCGCTCCTCAACCGTCTCGATGGTTCCGGGCGACCAGCGGTCCTCGTGGTGGCTCGGCTCGCGTGCGTGGATACGGTCGTGAGTCATGGCGTGTGCGCGAGCCTCGCTCTCGACGGCTAAAACGGCGCGTCGGTCACGCTGCCGTCGGCTTCGACCCCTTCGGTGTCGGCGTCGAGTTTCGCGGCGAGTTCGCCCCGCTCGTCGAGTTCGGCGAGGATGTCGCTGCCACCGATGAACTCGCCGTCGACGAACGTCTGCGGGATGGTGTCCCACCCGGAGTGTTCGCTGAGCGCCTCGCGGAACGCCTCGAGATTCTGAAGCGTGTCGACCGTCGCCACGTCGTCGCGGTACTGACCGATCAGGCCGACGGCGCGCTTCGAGTAGCCACACTGCGGCATCATCGCGTTCCCCTTCATGAAGAGGACAACCTCGTTCTCCGCGATGGCCTCGTCGACGCGCTCCTGTACCTCGTCGGCGCTGAGCCCCTGCTCGCTCGGATCGAACGTCATAGATGTTGGTTCGCGTCCAGCGGGTTAGGCGTTGCGTCCGTCGTCGGGGTAGTGTTCAGCTGAGCTCTATTTGATTGGATGAGTCGGCAATAGGGTGTAGAAAGCCCCCGGTCGCTCGCCCGGCCGCGGCTCGCTGTGCTCCTCGCTCACTCCGTTCGCTGCGGTGCTTGCGTCGCCGGGGCCGAAGCGACCGCCCGGCCCCTTTCATTCCCACCCGCCGCAGTTGTCGGTCGGGCAACGCCCCGTCAACCCAAACATCGCTATCGTCCCCATCAACACCCCTGACAGTCGCAGTGGCGGTCACAGACCGGGTTGTCGCAGTCGGGCGAGCGCGCGGTGCAGTGTTCCCGACCGTGCCGAATCAACAGGACGTGAAGCGGATACTTCAGGCCGTCCGGTATAATCTCGTCGAGCAGGTCGTGGACCCGTGCATTCGACGCCGAATCGGGGACGAGGCCGAACCGCTTCGACACCCGCTCGACGTGCGTATCGACGGCCATCGTCGGCTTCCCGAAGTGGAAGTTGAGGACGACGCTCGCGGTTTTCGGCCCGATACCCTTGATATCAGTGAGCCACGCCTTCGCGTCGTCGGCGGGCAGCGCGTCGAGAAACGCGAGCGAGTACGCGCCGCCCGTCTCCTCGCGGACGGCTCCAAGCGACCGCTGGATGCGCTCTGCCTTCGTGTCCGGCAGTCCGGCGACGTTTATCACGTCAGCCAGTTCGTCGTGTGGCGCGTCTTCGATTGCTTCGAAATCGGCGTACGTCGCGAAGAGGTTCTCCGACGCGCGTCGCGTGTTCTCGTCGGCGACGTTCTGCGAGAGGATGGTGGTGACGAGTTGCCGGACGCCCTCGCCCGGCTCGGCCGCGTCGCTCCCGTGTTCGCCGTCGCGCTCGGCCGGCCCGTACAGCGAGACCAATTCGTCGTGGAGGCCGCGGACGGCGGCCGCGTCCCAGTCGGATGCCATGCCCGAACGAGTGGCCGACGGCACGTCAACGCCGGGGTCCCGGCGAACTGCCGGGGAGGCTTCCGGTCACGCCACCACGACTGCGGAGCATCGACCCGCGCCGGCGTCGACGACTCATTGGACGGCTGTCAGAAAGCTTCAACCGATAGTGCGGCGAACCCTTTCGGTAAACATGTCGGATGCCGCTTCGTCCGCGCCGAGCCTCACGGACGAGGAGGAGCGCGTCGTCGCCGCGGCGCTCGACGCCGGCTACTACGAGCAGCCACGGGAGACGACCCACACCGAACTGGCCCTCCGGCTCGGGAGCGACCCCGCGACGGTCGCGAGGCTGCTCCGCCGGGTCGAATCGAGCGCGATCGTGGTCGCGCTCAGAAATCAGACATGATTCGCTTGAACTCCTCGGCGTCTAAGTCGGCGAGGAGTTCGTCGGTCTCCTGTCGCAGTCGGTCGCGTCGGTCGACGAGTTCGCTGAACCGCTCGTCGTCCTCCAGGCTTTCCGTCGGGTGGGCGTCTTCGAGGAGTGCGATCTTGCCGGCGACGGTTTCGAGTTCCGCGATGCGCTCGTCGTAGGTGGCACGGTCGAGGAGCCGCTCGACCGTGTCGAGGACGCCGTCCGGCCCGACCGGGTGACCGGGGTAGGTGATGCTGCCGTCGCCGTACCGGTATGCCTCCATCGTCATCGCCGGC
>PXSB01000081.1:0-2638 GCA_003023185.1 Halobacteriales archaeon QS_9_67_17
ATGAAGGCGCTCCGGCGCTACCTCCCGGAGATCGACCTCGACGAGGAGGACATCCCGCCGAGCCTCATCGACCGGATGATAATCAAACGCGAGGACTTCGAGGGGGCGCTCGGGGAGGTGAGTCCCTCCGCGATGCGGGAGGTGCTCGTCGAGCTTCCAAAGACATCGTGGGACGACGTAGGCGGCCTGCCGGAGGCGAAGGGGAAGGTGCAGGAGGCCGTCGAGTGGCCGCTCTCCTCGCCCCAGAAGTTCGACCGCTTCGGCATCGACCCGCCGGCCGGCGTCCTGCTGTACGGTCCGCCCGGCACTGGCAAGACGCTGATGGCGAAGGCCGTCGCCAACGAGACGAACGCGAACTTCATCTCGGTGCGCGGCCCACAGCTCCTCTCGAAGTGGGTCGGCGAGTCGGAGAAGGCGATTCGCCAGACGTTCCGCAAGGCGCGACAGGTCGCCCCGACGGTCATCTTCTTCGACGAACTCGACTCGCTCGCGCCGGGTCGCGGCGGCGAGGTCGGCTCCAACGTGAGCGAGCGGGTCGTCAACCAGCTACTGACCGAGCTGGACGGGCTCGAAGAGATGGGCGACGTGATGGTCATCGGCGCGACGAACCGCCCGGACATGATCGACCCCGCGCTCATCCGTTCGGGTCGGTTCGACCGGCTCGTGATGATCGGCGAACCCGGGCTGGAGGGCCGCGAGCAGATCCTCCGCATCCACACGGGCGATATGCCGCTGTCGCCGGACGTGAGCCTGCGCGAACTCGCGGAGATCACCGATGGCTACGTCGGCTCCGACCTCGAATCCATCGCGAGAGAGGCCGCAATCGAGGCGCTTCGCGAGGACGACGCCGCCGAGATGACTGAGATGCGCCACTTCCGCTCGGCGCTGGAGAACGTCCGCCCCACCATCACCGAGGACATTCGCGACTACTACGAGGGCATCGAGGAGGAGTTCAAGAGCGGCTCCTCTGGACTCGACCGCCGTACCGACTCCGGCAAACTCGGGTTCCAGTAGGCACCCTCGCGTCGCAACTGATTTCTCGCCGTCACCACTCCGGTATTCGCTCCCTCGCACCTCGGTAGCCGGCGGCGGTTCGCCACCGTTCGCCCGACGCGACATGAATCACTTCGTAGCGACTGCCACAGCGACCGCACCGTCGATCCGCCGGCTCCATGACGGCCGGCGAGGCGCGGTGGCGGTTGGCTGTCCAGTCGCAGTCGGCAGCCGTACAGTCGAGCAGGAGTCGCGCGTCGGTGAACGTCGGGCACGTCGTGGACACGTCAAGCCGGTCAGCACGCTCGCGGAATCGCGGTCCGTGGCCGGCCTCGCCGAACTCGCGGTACTCCCACGCGTGGATCAGTTCGTGGCGGACGACCCGCGCGAACACCAGTCGAACGACTGCGCGGCCCGCCACGCCAACCGCACCGTGACCGCGCCGGTCGTTGGGTCGTAGAGACACGCTCCGGCACGTCACTTCGCGCGCGTCGACACCTCCAATGTCAGCACATCGGGGTCAACATCGATGTCGACCGTCCGCGCGTACTTGCGGGCACGGTCGCGGAGTGCATCCCTACTCGACGGCGGCCAGTCTGCCATCGGTCGGACTGCGAGGGGTCGGAGCGAAAAAGTAGCGGTCGTCTTAGTACACCGAACCGCGAGCGAACGAAGTGAGCGAGCGGTAGGGCGCGTGGACCGGAGCGAAGCGGAGGGAGCACGCCCGCATATTTTCCCCAAGTTTTTGCCGAGGGGTCGCCGCAGGCGACCCCTCGTGCAAAAAGTGGGAGTTTACACCCCGCGTCCCTGCAGCTTCTCCTCTTCTGCCAGCGTCTCGTTGGCGGTGCCGTCCATCCCCTTGCCGGGCTCCTTGGCGATCTCCTTGAGCGTGTCGGGGTCGTCGTAGTTGTTGACGGCGGCGACGACGGACTCGCCCATCGCCTGCGGGTTCTCGGCACCGAAGATGCCGCTGCCGACGAAGATGCCGTCACAGCCGAGCTGCATCATCAGCGCGGCGTCGGCGGGGGTGGCGATGCCGCCGGCGGCGAAGTTGACCACCGGGAGCCGTCCCATCTCCGCGGTCTCGTGGACGAGGTCGCGCGGGGCCTCGTGTTCACGGGCCCACTCGTCGCGCTCCTCGTAGTCCATCCCGTCGAGCTTGCGGATGGCGCGCTGGATGTTGCGCTGGTGCGTGACGGCCTGATTCACGTCGCCGGTGCCGGCCTCGCCCTTGGTGCGAATCATGGCCGCGCCCTCGTCGATGCGGCGGAGCGCCTCCTGTAGGTTCCGGGCGCCACAGACGAACGGCGCGGTGAATTCGCGCTTGTCGATGTGGTATCGCTCGTCGGCCTGCGTCAACACCTCCGACTCGTCGACCATGTCCGCGCCGGTCGCCTCCAGAATCTGGGCCTCGGCGGCGTGACCGATGCGGGCCTTGCCCATCACCGGGATCGACACCTCGTCGATGATCTCTTCAAGCATGCCCGGGTCGGCCATGCGCGCGACGCCGCCGCGCTTGCGGATGTCGGCAGGGACGGCCTCCAGTGACATGACCGCGACCGCGCCGGCGTCCTCCGCGATGCGGGCCTGCTCGCGGGTGACGACATCCATGATGACGCCGCCCTTCTGCATCTTCGCGAAGCCC
>PXSB01000081.1:2774-41348 GCA_003023185.1 Halobacteriales archaeon QS_9_67_17
CATCGAGTCGAGCGTGCAGGGGCTTCCAAACTCCTCGCCGTTCCGGTCACGACGACTTCACGGCGTCAATAAACAGCATCCGCGCTCTCGGCCGCGAATTTAAACGGTATCGGGTCGTATTCCCGGCGAATCGTGGACGAGGAGGAACACGAGGTCGGATTCACTACGGCCAGCGACCTCCGGAGAGACGACCCCGATCCGGGGGCGCCGACCTTCGACATCGCCCACCCGGAGCGAAGCCACCCGCGGTCAGGCGGGATGCGCTACGAGGGCGGCACTGTGTTCACGCTCTCGCCCGACCGCGACGTGTCGCTGGCCGACGCCGTCGAAGCGGTCCTCCGGGAAGGACCGTACCGATACGGCGACTGGTTCGACCTGCCGATGCCGCTCTTCTTAGTCCACGACGACGGGACGGGCGACACGTTCCGGGTGTCAGTCCGCGACGGCCGCGTCGAACTCCACGTGCGGTCGGCGACGACCGCCGAGGGGTTGCGCGCCTTCTACGACCGCCTCGTCGACCGGGTCGACGGCAGCGTGCGCGTCGAACGCGAGGAACAAACGACTTGACTGGGCGTCACGTGCATCCGGTATGACAGTGTCACGCGTGGTCGAGCTGGACGGCCACATCATCGACTCGGGGATGATGCAGTCGGCCTTTTCTATCGTGATGGATCTGGGCGGCGAGTTCGACGTCGAGGAGTTCGACATCGGCCGCCGCAAGGACGAGACCTCGTACGCGCGGCTCCGCGTCACCGCCGAGGACGAGGCGACGCTCGACAGCATCCTTCACGAACTCCACCAGAACGGGGCGAATCCGGCCGACCCGGACGACGCCGAACTCACCCCCGCGCCGGGCGATCAGGTGGTGCCCGAACGGTTCTACTCGACGACCAACCACCCGACGCAGATCCGGTACGACGGGGAGTGGCTCACGGTCGAGGACATGGAGATGGACTGTGCGGTCGTGGTGGACCCGGGCGACGACCTCACCGCGCCGCGTGCCCACACGAAGGTGTTGAACGCCGTCGACGAGGGCGACCTCGTCGTCACCGGGGAGCGCGGCATTCGCGTCCAGCCGCCGGAGCGGCCCCGCGACACGGAGGGAGCCTTCGGCTTCATGGAGGGTGGCGTCTCCTCGGAGCGGCCCTCGGAGACGACGATCCGGCAGGTCGCGGAGGCCATCGAGGAGACGAAACGCGAGGACGGCAACGTCCTCGTCGTCGCCGGGCCGGCGCTCATCCACACCGGCGCGCGCGAGGCACTCGCGGCCCTCGTCCGCGAGGGGTACGTTGACGGCCTCTCGACCGGTAACGGCTTCGCTGTCCACGACCTCGAACGCGATCTGTTCGGCACCTCGCTGGGCGTGAACACCGAAACCGCCGACCACGCCCGCAAGGGCCACAAACACCACATCTACACCATCTCGGAGATCATCCGGGCGGGCGGCATCCACGAGGCGGTCGCCGACGGCCACGTCGAGTCGGGCGTCATGTACGAGTGCGTCGAGAACGACGTGCCCTACGTGCTCGCGGGGTCGATCCGCGATGACGGGCCGCTCCCCGACACGATCACGGACGCGGTCGAAGCCCAGAACGCGATCCGAGAGCAGGCCCACGACGCCGACATGGTGTTGATGCTCTCGACGCTGCTGCATTCGGTCGCCGTCGGCAACTGTCTCCCGTCGACGACGCGGGTGGTCTGTGTCGACATCAACCCCGCGACGGTGACGCAGCTGCTCGACCGCGGCAGCGCACAGGCCGTCGGGATGGTGACCGACATCGGCACGTTCGTGCCGACGCTCGCGGACGAACTACTTTAGACGCCCTCGACAGTCTCGCGGTACGCCTGCACGTGTTCTGTCGTCTCGTCGAGCGCCGCGGCGGCCTCGCCGTCTGCGCCTTCCTTGAGTTCGCTCAGTGCGCGCTCGATGCGGGCCAGTCGACCGTGGTCCGGGCCGCGGTCTCGGTCGGCTAGCGTTCGGAGCGTCGCTGCCAAGTCTTCGGCGCGCTCGGTGTCAGCGAGGTCGTTCGCGGTCCGTTCCAGCGTCGCTGCGCCGTCGCGTAGGTGCTCGCGGCTCACGGTCGGTACGCGAACAGCGGGGAGCAAAAAGACTGGCTTACTTCGGCTCGGTGAGCGGGATAGTGACGACGGGCCGGTCCGTCTCCAGCAGGAGATCCTGTGCGGTCGAGCCGAACAGCATCTTGCCGGTCGGCGACCGCTTGCGGATGCCGATGATCAGTTCGTCCACGTCGTACTCGCGCGCAAAGTGAATGAGGTCGACCTGCGGGCTGTTGCCTCGCACGAGTTGGTGTGGGTCCGCGCCGAGTTCCTCTTCGAGCACCTCCAGTGCGGTTTCACCCTCGACGATCTCCTCGTCGGAGGTCTGGTCGCTGCCGTACAGCGAGTTCACGGCGTACAGTTCGTCGTCCTCGCTCGCCCGCTCGCGGACGTACGGGACGAGCCGCTCGCTCGTCTCCGCGCTGTCCGTCCCGATGAGGAAGTTCGTCATACGGGCGGAACGACACGCCGGGCACTAAAAGGTTCACTCCGCATCAGAGAGCAGTATTTACCTAGGAGCAACTCATTTGTATGAGTCAGCAACAGGGTGTAGAAGCCCCCGGAGGCGTACACTGTCGAGCGTTACCTCCGAGACGAGTGTGCATGCCGACGCGAGAACATATAAGAAGGGGCGACGCCTAGCCCGAGTTAAGCGAATGGTTGATGAGTCCCAGCTCGCGGAGAGCAAGTCTATTCATAAGGCGACGGGGAAGACCTTCTGGTACGCGACGCGGGTCCTCCCGAAGCGGGTTCGAGAGGCGACGTACGTGCTGTACGCGTTTTTCAGAGTGGCGGACGAGGTTGTCGACAATCCGGACGGACGCGGACCGGACGAGCAGCGGGCGCGGCTCGCGGAGATACGCGAGGCCGCGCTCGGGAGGCGTGACGGCGGCGCCGTGCTGACGGCCTTCTCCGAACTGCGCGAGCGGTACGAGATTCCCGACGCCGAGGTCGATACGTTCGTGGACGCGATGGTGACCGACATCGAGAAGTCGCGCTACGAGACGTACGAGGAGGTGCGCGAGTACATGCGCGGCTCCGCGTCGGCCGTCGGCGTGATGATGACCCACGTGATGGAGCCCGAGGAACGGGAGGTGGCCCTGCCGCACGCTCGGGCGCTCGGCGAGGCGTTCCAGTTGACGAACTTCCTGCGCGACATCGGCGAGGACATCGAGGAGCGCGACCGCATCTACATGCCACTGGAGACGTTGCGAGAGTTCGGCTCCGGCCCCGACGACATCGAGGCGCGCGAGCCGACACAGGGCTTCCGCCGCGCGGTGCAGGCGGAGATGCACCGCACGGAAGAGCTCTACCGCGAGGGCGTGGCCGGCATCAAGTATCTGCCCCGCGACTGTCAGTTCGCCGTGCTCGTCGCGAGCGTGCTCTACGCCGACCACCACCGACTCGTCCGCGAGCGCGACTTCGACACCCTGACCGAGACGCCGGGGCTCACGAAGCGACGAAAGCTCTCCCTGCTCGTCCGCACCCGCTGGCACTGGATCTGGAACAAGGACCCCGAGGCGGTGTTCGCGAAGGTGTCCGCGGTGCCGAGCGGCGACACGACCGGGCGCGCGGAGACCGGAACCGTCTCGCCGGCCCGCTAGCTACGATTCAACCACGGCGGCGGCGGCACGTCGAATCTGTTCGTTCTCCACAGGCCAGCGCCGAGTAGCACGGCGAGTGCGGCCGGCACCCACTGGCCGAAGTAAGCGTTGATACTCCCCCACAGCACGACGAAGGAGACGAGGTCGTCGAGCATGAACTCGCAGGCGGCGAGCCGACGGCGGAGCGCGTCCCACGGGAACACGTAATCGAGGGTGACGACCGTCACCGTCGCCGAGAGCATCCAGCCGAGATAGTTCTGGACGGGGACACCGTAGTAGGCGCCGCCGGCCGCGTACGACCAGAAGCCGAGCGCGACGGCACCGGGGTCGAGCACGAGATCCATCAGCAGGACGACGGCGACGACCGCGGGCAGGCGAATCAGCGCCGACGCGGCCCGGTCGCGGAGTAAGAGTAGACACAGCAGATACGCGTTCACCACGAGCGGGAGGAAGAACACGGGGAGACCGAGCGGCACCTTTCCGAGTAGCATCGGTCCCAGATCGACGCCGTAGGCGAACTCGCCGTAGGGGACGCCGGTCGTCGTGCCGACGTACTCGATGCCGTAGGCGTACAGCGTAAGGAAGCCGAGGCCGGCGGCGGCGCGGCGACCGACCAGCGGCGCGAGACCGGCGACGAGCGGTAGTCGCATCACGAGCGTGCCGAACAGGACGAGGGCGGGGTTGAAGTTGAGCGGCGCGGGAAGCAGGGTCTCCGCACTCGCGAGCAGGAGGACGGCCCCGACGACGGGGAAGACGACGGCGATTGTGAAGCGGTTCTCCGCGACCAGCCGGTCGAGCCGCGCCTCGACGCCCGCCCGGGAGGCCGAGACGTTAGCCATACAGCATCACCCACAGCGCCGCGTTCGTGAGCACGGTCCCCGCAAGCGTGTTGACGACCGGAAACCACCAGTACGCGCGGTCCACCTCGACGCCGGCACCGACGATGCCGGCGACGAACACCGGGTAGAAGCCGAACACGGCACCCAACACCGGGTGGAGCACGGCAAAGGCGACGGCGGCGAGTGCCCACAGTCCGGCACAGTAGGCGTAGGCGCGCCGCTCGCCGAGCCGGGTCGCGGTCGTCTCGATGTCGGCGCGTCGGTCCGGTTCGATGTCGGGGATGGCGGAGAAGGTGTGCATCGCCATCGCCCAGAGCCACCCGCCGGCGAGCGCGAGTAGCGGCGGTGCCTCGCCCGCGAGGGCGGCGTACGCGACGGCGCCGGGCAGGACGTACAGCCCGTTCGACAGCGAATCGAGCGCGGGCGTCGTCTTGAAGCGGAGCGGCGGCGCGGAGTAGCCCGCGCCCAGCGCGAGGAATCCCAGCATGGCGACCGTACCTGCGGGCGGCAACAGCGGTAGAAAGGCGAGCCCGGCGAGTGCTGACGCGGCGACCGCGAGCGGCACCGTTCGGTCGCCCCGATAGCGCACCTCGCGGTCGTCCTTCTTCGGGTTCGTCGCGTCCACGTCGCGGTCGAAGATGTCGTTGACGCCGTAGAGGAAGACGTTCGCCGGGAGGAGGAAGTAGGCGAACAGTGCGACGGCGACGGGGGCGAACAGTTCCGCAGGGGAGCCGGCGGCGTACGCCACGCCGACGACGACCGGGCCGGCGAGGTACAACCAGAAGCGGGGCCGCGAGAGCCGGATAAGATAGCCGCTCCGGGTGTCGCGAGGAGGGAGGAGTCGGTCGAGGAGCGGCGTGTCGCTCATTCAGTGATCGTCGCGCACCGCGTCCGCGGTGTGTTCGCCGGAGATGAGACACATCGGGACGCCGATGCCGGGGGTGGTGTACGAGCCGGTGAAGTAGAGCCCGTCGAGCTCCTTCGAGCGGTGGGGCGGGCGGAACAGCGCCGTCTGTCGGAGCGTGTGGGCCATCCCGAGCGCGGTGCCCTGCATCGAGTTGTACCGGTCGGCGAAGTCGGCGACGGAGAACTGCTCTTCGAGGACGATCCGGTCGCGCAGGTCGACGCCCGTGTTGGCCGCGAGGTCATCAAGCACGACCTCGCGGTACTCCGCGCGGGTGTCCTCGTCGTCGTCCAGTCCGGGCGCGATGGGCACGAGGACGAACAGGTTCGAGTGGCCCTCGGGCGCGACACTGTCGTCGGTGGCGGAGGGGACACAGACGTAGTAGGCGGGGTCGTCGGGCCACGCCGGCTCCTCGAAGATCTGGTCGAAGTGGCCGTCCCATTCGTCGGGGAGCACGAGCGTGTGGTGTTCGAGCGGGTCGACGTCCCCCTCGACGCCGAGATACATGAGGAACGCCGAGGGCGCGTAGGTGCGCGACTCCCAGTAGTCGGCGTCGTAGCCGCGGGCATGCTCGGGGAGGAGTTCCTGTTCTGTGTGCGCGTAGTCGGCGTCCGAGACTACGAGGTCGAAGTCGGAGCGGGTTCCGTCGGCCAGTTCCAGTTCGAACCCCTCGCGGCGAGAGATGATCTCCGTCACCTCCGCGTTCAGTTCGTAGTCGACGCCCAGATCGGTGCCGAGTTCCGTCATCCCCGCGACGACGGCGCTCAGTCCGCTGATCTCTCCCTCGGGGTCGTTGAGCAGCGGACGCACCTCGTCGCTGGGGTCTGCGCCCTCCGGGTAGAAGACGCCCATGTTGAAATCGACGTGGCTCATCATGTTGTACAGCGCCGGCGTGTTGCCGGGCGAGCCGCCGAGGAACACCAGCGTGTACTGCATGATCTGGCGGAGCTTGTGGCTCTCGAAGTAGTCCGCCACGTAGTCGTCCATCGTGCCGAGCAACTGGAGCCCGATGGGAGCCGCGCGCATCACGTCGAGGTCGACCCAGTCGCGGAGTCGCGGGCGGTCCTCGTAGACGAAGTGTTCCATCGCCGTGTCGTAGTGGGTCGCGGAGGTGTCGAGATACGACCGGAGCGCGTCGCCGGCACCGGATTCGATGGCCTCGAAGGTGGCGACGTTGGCGTCCAGGTCCGGCAGCATGTCGACGTAGCGTGCGCCGTTCGCGCTCCCGAAGCCGGGTGCCTCACCCGCGTCGGTGGCCGGGCCGGCCGACGCGTCCGGGCGCTCGGTGACGACGCCGCCGTCGGAGGCGGCGGCTTGGTCACTCTTGAAGAAGATGCGGTAGTGCGGGTCGAGTCGGCTGAGGCCGTAGTAATCGTCGGGTTCGCGGTCGAAGTGGCCGAAGAACCGCTCGAACACGTCCGGCATCAGATACCACGACGGGCCCATATCGAACCGGAAGCCGTCGCGCTGGATCGTCGAGGCGCGGCCGCCCACCTGCTCGTTCTGTTCGAGCACGGTCACGTCTGCGCCCGCGTCGGCGAGATAGCAGGCGGTCGAGAGTCCCCCGAAGCCGCTGCCGATGACGGCTATCGAGGTATCGTGAAGTGTCATACACACCGGTAGGGGTCCACGCGTCGAAAACCCACCGGTAGCGTGAGTTCACCGTTCCGTTGCATGGGCGGTGTTCAGATACGCGATGGCTGCCCGAGCACGTGCGGTCGGGTGGGACTGGAAGGGGCCGCCGGCTCGGCGAACCCGGACGACGCAAGGACCGCAGGCCGACCACAGGGAGGCACGGCCCGTGGCGGCGAAGCCGCCACGCTGCCCGGGAGTCGAGCCGGCGGGGGCTTCCAAGCTGATTAGATTGCCTGTGACGGCTCATTAGTTCCTATCTAAACACCACCCGTCACATGCCGAGGGAGAAACGGCCTTCCGACAGCCGACCGAACGCGGCGTATGGACACGGTAGTCATCACGGGCGCGAGTCGCGGTATCGGCGCAGAGCTGGCACGCGAGTACGGCGAGGCCGGCACACGGGTCGTACTGTGTGCGCGCTCCGGCGACTCGCTCGAAGCCGTCGCCGAGGACGTGGACGCCGCGGGCGGCGAGGCCGTCGCTCAGCGCGCCGACGTGCGCGACGAGTACGACATGGAGCGGCTGATGGAGACGGCCGCGCGCGGCGGCCACAGCATCGACGCGCTGTTCGCCAATGCCGGCGTCTACCACGGCGCCCCCGGCGAGACGAACCTCGTCGAGGAGTCCTACTCGACGTTCGACGACCACCTTCGCGTCAACGGTCGCGGCGTTTTCACCGCCGTCCGGGAGGCCGTCCCGCATCTCGCCGACGACGCGCGGGTGCTGATTCCGTCGGGACGCATCGCCCGCGAGGCGAAACCCGGCCTCGGGTCGTACGCCGTCTCGAAGGCGCTCGCCGAGGCGCTGGCTCGCCAGTTCGCCGCCGAACTCGACCACCTGGTCGGCGTCGTCGACCCCGGACAGGTCTCTTCGGAACTGACGAACGGCGCACAGGGCCGCGAACCTGCAGACGTGGCCCCGATGTTCCGCTGGGCGGCGACGGATGCCGATCCCGACGAACTCGACGGCGACGTGCTCTCGCTGCGCGACTGGAAGTCGGCGACCCGGTGAGGCGGCGGGACCGGAGCCCTTATTAATAATCTCGTTGGTTAATTTAGTAATGACGACGCGAACACGCTCGCTACCGGGGGTGGGTGGTCTCTCGCTTTCGGGGCTCGCGGGGACGCTCCTGCTGGTCGGGCTGACGGCGGTCGGGCTCCGGGTCGGCGTGACGAAGGTGCTGGTGGTCTCGTGGGTCGCGTTCGCGGCGATGGCCGGCTTCGCCGTCCCGGGCGCGCGGGCGGCGGGCACGCAGGACGCCCGCCGACTCGTGTGGGGGTACGGCCTCGCCGCGGGCGCGATGGTCACATCCGCGGCCGTCTTCCTGCTCCCACAGGCGTTCGGGCTTGGCGGTCCCGTCGGGGGATTCGGCGTCGCGGCAGGCATCCTCGCCGGCTACGCCGCTCACACGGTGGGCCACCGGCTCTCGCATCTCGGCGCGGCGTTCGACAGCACGGCGCTACGGATCACCGCTCACGCGCTCGCGGCGGGGCTCGTCATCGGGGTCATCTACGCCGCGCTCCCGGAGCTCGGACTGTTGCTCGGCGTCGCCATCGTCTCGCACAAGGGACCGGCGGGCTATGCCGCGGCGCGGCGACTCCGCGCGGCCGGCGACCCTGTCTCGACGCTCCTGTTACCGGCGGCTGGTGTCGGGCTGACGGCCATCCCCGTTGCCGTCCTCGACCCGGCGTTTCCGGGGGCCGCGCGGGCAGTCGTCTTCGGCTTCGCCGCAGGCGTGTTCCTCCACGTCGCGATGGACTTC
The DNA here is from genome assembly GCA_003023185.1 of Halobacteriales archaeon QS_9_67_17. Classification (GTDB taxonomy): domain Archaea; phylum Halobacteriota; class Halobacteria; order Halobacteriales; family Haloarculaceae; genus Halosegnis. Next base: position 11,577 of record PXSB01000081.1, read on the forward strand.
CTCCCGGAGTGCGAGACGGGGACGGAGGTGGGCGAGGTAGCGGCGCTGTCGGAGAACGCCCACGCCCTGCTCGACCGCCTGCGAGTCCACGCGGTCGCGTCGACGAGCACCGGCGCGCTCGCCGTCTTCGGCGCGTGGCTGGTCGTCACGTAGCCCGCTCGTACACGAGTTCGCGCGTTCCGTCGATTGTCGAGTCGTCGCGCTCGTCCACCTGCTCGTAGCCGTGCGCCTCGTAGAAGCCGCGCGCGGAGTCGTTGGCCGCGAGCACGACCAGCCGGACGGCCGAGGCGTCGGCCTCGCGTGCATCCTGCTCGACGCGGGCAAGGAGTGCGCCCCCGAACCCCTCCCCCTGTGCGTCGGGATGGACGTAGATGGCGGGGAGCGACCAAACGTCCGCCTCGCCCGCGGGCCGACTGTACGCGTAGCCCACCACGTCGCCGGCGCGTGTGGCGACGTACGCGCCGAACGCGTCGTCGTCGAAGTAGCCGCGTACTGTCTCAGGGTCGTACCACTCCGCGACTCGCTCCTCGACCGCCTCGCGGCCGATGATCTCGTTGTACGTGTCGTGCCACGTCGCCGTCCCAACCGCAACGATGGCTTCCGAATCGTCGGGAGTCGCGGCGCGAACGCCCATATCTGTCGTCTATCGGCGAGCAGTACGAGCGTTTCGCCTCGGATCAAACGCTCGTTTGAGGCTCCCCCCGTCTTATGTTTCGGAGCGACGAACGGTGAAACATGCCGACTCGACGAACCGTCCTGAACGCTGTCGGCCTCGCTGGCGTCGTAGGACTCGCCGGCTGTACCAGTACCGAAGACGCGAGCGGCGACGAACCGACCGAACGCACTCCACCCGCCGATGCGGTCGGGCGCGTTCGGGTCGCCCGACGAACGGACGACCCCGACCTCCCCGTCGAGCCGCGCGTCTCGGCCGTCGACCCGTTCGTCACGAGCGAGACGACGGCCGTGCTCCGCGTCGACGTGGACAACACGACCAGCGATCCGGTGACGCTCGGCGAGTATCGGAGCGTCGTGTTCCAGTACGCCCCCAGCGAGAGCGGCAACTACGTGCTCCTTCCCCACTCCGAGCGGTCGACGGAAGGCCCCCCAGAACGGTCGCCCGCGGACGTGGAAACCGCCGGTGACGCGGACTGCTGGCAACTCGACTCCAAGCTCGCGGTCACGGCGGAGTACGGCACCGTCGAAATCCCCGGCGACGGGACGCTCACGGCGTTCGTCGGCGTGTACGCGGCTGACGAGGCGCGGAGCTGTCTCCCGACGGGCGAGCACGCGTTCGAGTCGACGTATTCGGTCGACCCGCTGGACGAGGAGACGCCCGACGAGCGCGACTCGTGGGGCTTCACACTTAGCGTTGAGGAGCTATAGCCCGGTCGGGTGCGAGAGATACGTCGTCTCGATGCCCCACTCCGCGACCAGTTCGCGGAGCGCGCGGACGCCGAACGTCTCCGTGGCGTAGTGGCCGGCGAGAAACACCGATACGCCGGCCTCCCGCGCCTCGTGGTAGGCCGGCTGTTTCCCCTCCCCCGTCACGAGCGCGTCGACGCCCTTCTCGCGTGCCTCGTCGAGCCAGTCCGTGCCGCTCCCGGTCAGGACCGCTACGTCCTCAATGCGGTCGGGACCGAAGTCGAGCACCTGTACCGGCTCGCCGCCGGTGTCGAGCGTTATGAGGGCGTCCCGGAGTTCGGCCGTCGTGTAGGCGTCGCGGTCGCTCGTGCGCCCGCGCTGTCCGACGTGACCCGGTCCCTCGCGGCCGAACGGCTCCGTGACCGTCAGGTCGAGATGGGCACAGAGCCGCGCGGCGTTCCCGTACTCCGGGTGAGCGTCAAGCGGAAGATGCGCGGCGTACAGCGCGAGGTCGTTGTCGAGGAGCGTAGCGATTCGGTCGTACTCTTTGCCGGTCACGCGCTCGATGCCGCCCCACGAGATGCCGTGGTGGACGACCAGTACGTCGGCATCGGCGGCCGCCTCGAACGTAGCCCTCACCCCGTCGACGGCGAACGCGGCGTGGCCGACCGTCGCGTTCTCCGGGCCGACCTGAAGTCCGTTGACAGCGTAGTCGGCTCCGCGCCACTCGTCGACAGCCAGTTCGTCGTCCAATCTAGCGGTGAACTCCGAGAGATCCATACGGCTGCTGGGAGTAGTGTTCAGATAAGCGTGACTCTGGGGAGTACGAGGACGACGAAGTGTAGAAAGCCCCCGGACGCTCGACCGTCCGCGACTCGCTGCGCGCCTCGCGGGCCTGCGGCCCGCTGCGCTACTCTGCTGAGAACGCCGGGGCGTTAGTCGGGGTCCCTGCGGTACTCGAATTACGCCCCGTCGGCGTGCTCGTAGACGAATCGCCGAAGGAGTTTCCCGCCGAGCGCGGCGGCCTGTCCGTCGTCGCGGTCGTTCACCTCAACGAGGTCGAAGCCGACGCAGTCCGGGGCGACGGTCTGCACGACGGAACGCATCTCCCGAGGCGTGAGGCCGAACGGCTCCATCGTCCCGGTGCCGGGCGCGAAGGCGGGGTCGGCACCGTCGATATCGACGGAGAGATACACGCTCCCGTCGAAGTCGGGGGACCAGTCGGCGACCGCTTCGGGGGAGACGACCGTCACGTCGGCCTCGGCGGCGCGGTCCCACTCCGCAGCGGAGCCGGTACGTGCGCCGACGATGACTACCTCGTCCGCAACGTCAAGTGCGTGGCGGGTGACGGTGGCGTGCGACAGGGAGTTGCCGTCGTAGTCGGCCCGCAGGTCGAGGTGGGCGTCGAGCGCGAGGAATACGTCCGGGTCGGCCGCGCGGACGCCGGCGACGGAGACCGTGTGTTCCCCGCCGACGAGCAGCGGGAGGGTGCCGTCGGCGTGGAGGTCGGCGAGTCGGGCTTCGAGGAAGTCGAGATACTCGGCGGCGTCGTCCCACGCACGGACGTCGCCGGCGTCGTGGACAGCGAGGTCGGTGAACGCGTGGGCCGTGCGGTGGTCGTAGTCGTCGAAGGTGCGAGCGAACCGGCGGACGCGCTCCGGCCCGAACCGCGTGCCGGGCTGAAAGGTGGTAGAGATGTCGAGCGGTGCGCCGACGACGGCGTAGTCGGCCTCGTCGCGGGCCGCGGTCGCGCCGGGGAACTGTGGCATGCCTCAGACGACCTTGCGCTGCGACTCGTACTCCAGGAACTCGATCTCGTCGTCCGCGGACGCGTCCACGTCGTCCGGGACGCGCATCGTGAACGTGTCGTACGTTTCGAGGTCCATCACCTGCATCTCGCCGTCACACCTTCGCGTCGACGGGCTGGGTGAAGTTGCGCTTCTGCCCGCCGTCGAAGACGCCCTGCCCTTCGACGCGCGCCTTCGCGCTCCCGTGTTTGCCGGGCTTCGACGTGCTGTAGCCGTTGATGACGCAGGGCGTGTCGTCGATCATGACGTAGTTGCCCTCCTGAAGTTCGCGAACTTCGGTCTGCTCTCTCGCCATGTCGCCCGATTTCACCGGTACGGGCATAAACGGTACGATACCACGTCTCGCCGCAGGCGAGAGGCAGAAGCCCCGGCGGAGCGCGGTCAGCCGTGCCGGGCGAGAAACGCGTCGAGTCGGTCCAGCCCCTCGGTCAGCTCCTCGGTCGCCAGTCCGAAGCCGATGCGGAATCGGTCGGGGACGCCGAAGGCGTCGCCCGGTGCCAACACGACGGACTCCTCACGGACGAACGCCTCGCAGAACGACCGCCCGGAGGCGAAGCCGTCGGGCACGGTCGGGAAGCCGTTCACCCCCGTCGGCTCGTGCCAGTCGAGACCGTGGTCGGCAATGAACTCGCCGACGCGCTCACGGTGGTCGGCCGCCTGCGCGCGATTCTCGGCCAGCAGTTCGGCTTCGCGGTCGAGTGCCTGTCGCGCGACGTGCTGGCCGAACGTGGACGGCGAGATGGTGGTGTAGTCCTTCCAGTTCGCGGCCGCTTCGACCACCTCACGTGGCCCGGCCACCCAGCCGAACCGACAGCCGGCGAGGCCGTGCGACTTCGTCACCGACGACGTGCTGATGCCGAACTCGCCGAGCGACGCGACGGGCGGCAGGGGGTCCTCGGCGAGCAGTCGGTACACCTCGTCACACAGCAGATACGTGCCGTTGTCGGCCGCGATGTCGTACAGCGCCTCGACCGTCTCGCGGGGGAGATACCGCCCGGTCGGATTGTTCGGATTGTTGAGGACGAGCACGGCCGTCTCGGGGCGCAACGCCTCCTGCACGGCGTCGAGGTCGAGTTCCCACTCCGGCGGATCGAGGTCGACGGTCGTCACCTCGCCGAACGCGTCGGGGACGGCGTGCAGCGACTGGTAAGTCGGCGTCACGGTCACGGCGTGCTCGCCCATGAGCGCCGCGAACGTTACGAAGTTCGCCTCCTGTGCGCCACAGGTGAACAGCACCTCGTCGGGCGCGCGGTCGTAGCGCGCGGCGACCGTCTCGCGGAACGCCGGGTCGCCGCCCGTCGGGATGACGTAGCCCAACTCACCGGGGTCGGTGTCGAACTCGGCGGTGTCGCGCGGCTCGATTCCCGACTCCGCGAGCATGATATCCGCGTCGTGTTCGAAGCGGTCGAAGAACCGCTCCAGTTCGAACGGCTCGATGTGCACGCGTGGGTATCGGCGAGGGTAGCATATCCCTCTGCCGTTCGCCGCGCGTCACTCCTCGCGGCGCTGGCGGAGGTTCTGTCGCGTGAACTGCGGCTGTGCCTGCACCCCCGCGTCCTGCTTGAACGACCGATACAGCAGGAAGACGAGGCCTGCGGCGAGCGCGCCGCTGACGGCGGCCGCCTCGACGGGCGCGAAGGTGTACAGCAACGCCGTCGACGGGAGCGCGAACGCGAGCAGGATGCCGTAGACGAGCCGAAGCGCGAGTTTCCGGAACACCGGCGGGTCGTTCGGGAACTCCACGCCAACTTCGAGATCGCCGCGGTCGACCGTGTCGAGCACCCCTTCCAGTTTCGGCGGGACGCGGAACAGCGACTGTGTCGTCTCCGAGATCTGGCCGCCAACCCCTTCGACGGCCTCGCGGACTCCCTCCTCGATGTAGCCTTCCTCGCCGAGATAATCCGTCGCGACAGAGATGAAGTCGAAGTCCGGATCGAGTGTCACACAGACACCCTCAACGACCGTCGCGACGCGAAGTACAAGCGCGAGATTCGACGGCAGGCGGAGCGGGAACTCGTAGAGCGTATCCTCGATCTGTGCGACGATCTGTTGGACCCGGTACTGTTCGATATCCTCGCCGCGTGCGTCCGCGATGGCCAACTCCATCACGTCGCTCATCAGCTCGCGGTCCGCCTCGGGCGAGAGCGTCCCCATCTCGACGAGCGTGTCGAGGATGGCGTCGGTGTCCTGCCGGGCGACCGCCATGTAGAACTCGACGATCTTCTCTTGGATGAACGGGTCGACGCGGCCCGACATGCCGAAGTCGTAGAAGACGAGCGTACCGTCGTCCTGAACGGCGAGGTTACCGGGATGCGGGTCGGCGTGGAAGACGCCGTCCTCGACGATCATCTGGAGATAGACGCGTTGGAGCGTCTCCGCGAGCGCCGTCCGGTCCAAGCCCAGCGCGTCGAGGTCGTCGAGGTCGCTGATCTTCGTGCCGGGGACGTACTCCATCGTCAACACGCGGCCCGAGGAGTACGGCTCCCGGACCTCGGGGATACGCACCCGCGGGTCGGTCTCGAAGTTGGCGCGTATCTCGCGGAGCATCTCCCGCTCGCGGGCGTAATCCATCTCCTCGCGGATGACGCGAGAGAACTCGTTGGCGAGCGTCTCCATCGAGAAGGAGCGGGCATCATCGACGAACCGCATCAGGAACGGGAGCGAGAAGTTGATGACGCGCAGGTCGGCCTCGACCAGTTCCTCGACGCCGGGCCGACGCACCTTCACCGCGACCTTCCCCCCGTCGAGTTCGCCGACGTACACCTGTCCGAGCGACGCGCCGCTGATCGCCTCGCGGTCGAACTCGTCGAACATCTCGTCGACGGGACCGATGTCCGTCTCGACGACGGTTCGCGCTTCGGCCCACGAGGCCGGCGGCACTTGATCTTGTAGCTCCTCGAACTCCTCGATGTACTCGGGCGGGAGCACGTCCGGTCGCGTCGAGAGCAGTTGGCCGAGCTTGATGAACGTCGGCCCGAGCCGCAACAGGGAGTTGAGCAGCGAGCGAGCGCGCTTCCGGCGCGTTTCGGCCGACACCGTGCGCGAGCCGCCGAACAGCAGGTATCGGCGGCGGTCGCGGGCGTACGCGACCAGCAGCGGCAGGAACTGGTAGGCGACGACGACGAACCGTCGGTACGCTCGAAACAGCGCCACGTCAGGCGTCTTCGACCGGCACGCGGGTGCCACCCGTCGCGGCTGTCTTCGGGAGTGTCAGCGTCAGCACGCCCCGCTCGATTTCCGCCGTCGCGTCCGTCGCGTCCACCGTCGGCGGCAGCGGGAGTTCGACGTCGAGGAACAGCGAGCGTTCCTCCGTCAGATATCGGAACTCGGCCGGAAGCGACTTCTCGCGGCGCGCCTCGACCGAGAGTCGACTCCCTTCGGCCGTCACGTCGACCGTCTCCGCGGCGACGCCCGGCAGATCCAACACGAGTCGATAGGCGTCGTCGCTCTCCAGCAGGTCGGCGAACACCGCCTCCGGTAGTTCCTGCAACGCCTCACGAAGCGCAGTCATGCGTCGTCGTACAGTCCCGCGGGCGAAAAACCCCCCGGTGTCGACCGTACGCGTGTGGCCCGGTTCGGGTAGCTTTATCCGCGCACCCTCCTACGACTGGCGTATGGTGCGCGTGCGGGCCCCGGCGACGAGCGCGAACCTCGGGAGCGGCTTCGACACCTTCGGCGTCGCGTTCGACCGACCCGCCGACGTGGTGAGCGTCGAGCGAGCGGAGCAGACCACCATCGAGGTGACCGGCGTCGGCTCGAAGTACATCCCAGAGGACCCGGAGGAGAACACGGTCGGGGCAGTCGCGGAGGCGCTGGACGCGCCGGCACACATCCGTATCGACAAGGGGGTCCGGCCGGCTTCCGGGCTTGGCTCCTCAGCCGCCAGCGCCGCCGGCGCGGCCGTCGCGCTCAACGAACTGTACGACCGCGGCAAGACGCAAGAGGAACTCGTGCCAATCGCAGCGGAGGGCGAGGCCGTCGTCTCCGGCGACGCCCACTCCGACAACGTCGCACCGGCGATTCTGGGCGGCTTCACAATCGCCCGCGACGACGGCGTCACCCGCGTCGGCGCGGAGGTGCCGCTGGTCGCGTGTCTCCCCGAGATCGTCGTCTCGACCCGCGACGCGCGGCGCGTCGTCCCGGCGAGCGCGCAGATGGAGGAGGTGGTCGAGACGGTCCGCAACGCCTCGACGCTCACCGCAGGGATGGCCCGGTCGAACCCGACGCTCGTCGGCCGCGGCATGGACGACCCCGTCGTGACGCCGGCACGAGCGGAGCTCATCGACGGTTACGACGCGGTTCGTGTCGCCGCGTTCGAAGCCGGCGCGACCGGTGTGACCATCTCCGGTGCTGGGCCGGCGGTGCTCGCGGCCTGTCACGCCGAGGACAAGCGGGCCGTCGCGCTGGGGATGATGGAGGCGTTCGCCGACGCGGGCGTCGAAGCGCGCGCCTTCCAGACCCGCATCGGCGAGGGCGCGACCGTCGTGTAGCGAACAGGTGACTCGGTACTCGCGGCGCTACGTCACGCTCCCGTCTCGGGCGCCGCGGGCGACTGCTCAGCGCATGCGACGGCTGGCCGCGTTCCGGTATTTGAACCTTTGTGGCGACCGGTGGTAGTGTTCAAAGAAGAGCAATTCAGCTGGGGAGCCAGCAACAGGGTGTAGAAAGCCTCCGGGCGCTCGACCGTCTGCTCGCGGCCGGCGGCCGCTCGCACGGCCCGTGGCGGCTTCGCCGCCACGCTGTCCGCGGCTCGCTGCGCGCCTCACTCACTACGTTCGTTGCGGTGCTTGCGTCGCCGGGGCCGGATCGAGGCGACCGGCCCCTTTCAGTCCTACCCACGGCGGTCACTTAGTCAGGCGACGACTTGCTTATCCGAACAGCGCCCGACCGCTACTCGTCGGCGGCGAGTTGGTCGAGAACGGCGGCGGGCATCTGCTGTTTGATCGCGTCCGGGATGTCGTCGGGCGCGGTGTCTTCGAGGCCGCGTGGCGCGCCGAGAGTCGTCGGGTCGAACAGCTGGATCGCCGCGTTGATCGTCGACCAGTCGTCCTGTTCGGCGGCGTCACGGAGGCTCTCCGTCGGCGGGGCGAGCAGCTGCGAGACGAGCGAGTCCGCCATCGACTCGACGACCTCCCGCTGCTCGTCGGTGAACTCGCCGCCCGCGTCGAGCTTCGACAGCGCGGTCTGGAGTTCGTGCTGCTTCATCCGCTCTGCGCCCTCGTACATCGCCGAGATGACCTGATCCGCGCGCTTCCGCTTGTACTGGGCCATCAGTCGGTCGAGTTCCTCGTCGATCATCGACTCGACGGCGGCGGCCGCTTCCCGTCTGGCCGACAGCGTCTCGTCGGTGAGCGACTGGATGTCGTCGAGGTCGTGCACCGTGACGCCGTCGATGGTCGAAGCGGTCGGCGACACGTCCCGTGGCTGTGCGATGTCGATGACGAGCGTCCGACCGGCGTTGAGCAGCGTCGACTCGTCGAGCACGGGATCGGGCGCGCCCGTCGCGGTGACGATGACGTCTGCCTCTGTAACGGCGAGTTGGATCGCGTCCAAGCCGACGGCGGTCGCCTCCGTCTCGCCGTCCAGCGAGGTCGCGACGTGTTCGGCCCGTTCGGGCGTCCGGTTGGCGACGATCACTCGCTCGACCGGGCGTGCGAGCGCCTGCGCCGCGAGCGTCCCCATCTCGCCGGCCCCGACGACGAGCGCCGTCGCGCCGTCGAGGTCACGCTCGCTCGCGGCCAGTCGCGCGGCCGCCGACCCGAGCGAGACGACGCCGTCGTTGATCTCCGTCTCGGTGCGGGCGCGCTCGCCGACGTGAAGCGCCTTCAGAAGCGCGTCGTCGAGCACGTCGCCGATGCCGCCGGCCGTCCGGGCCGTCTCGTACGCCGACCGGACCTGTCCGATGACCTGATCCTCGCCGACGACGACCGAGTCCAGACCGCAGGCGACCCGCATCAGATGCCGCAGCGACTCCTCGTGGCCGAACTGGTCGACCACGTCCTCAGAAATCCCTTCGAACTGTCCCGTCAGGGCCGCACGGCCGTCCTCGGCGTCTGCCGTGACGACGTACGCCTCCGAGCGGTTACACGTCTGGATGGCGAACGCCTCTTCGACCCCCGGCGCTGCGAGTAGCGTCTCGACTGCCGCCCGCTCGCTCTCCGCGGCAGCCATCTCTACCTCCTCGATAGAGGCCTCCCCGTGAGATACACCTGTCCCAGATATGATAGATGCGTCCGTCACGTGTCGTCACCCACGATGCCGTCCACAACGGCACCCGCTTGTTGCTCCGCCTTAGTATTTGCTGTACCTAAATGCTTCCAAACACGGTCATCGCGGACGACTGCCCTGACGGCGTCTCGGCGTGTCACCGGATCGACGCCTTCGCGCTGGAGGCGGTCGCGTATCTCGGCGGTCAGCGCCGCCATGTCACCCGCGTCCGCTAGCTCCGTCTCTACCCGCTCGCGGAGATACTTCGACAGCGCCGGGGCCGCACCGCCCGTCGAGATGGCGACCACCACCTCGCCGTCGCGGACAGTTGCGGGGACGACGACGCTGTCCGGGTCGCGCTCGCCGTGGGTATCCGTCCGATTAACGAGGATGCCGCATTCGCGCGCCTCGCTCTCGATGCGAGCGTTGAGCGCACCGTCGTCTGTTGCGGCGACGACCAGCGCGGGGGCGGGATCAAGCCAGTTGGGGATGTCGTCGGGAGTGGGGGCCGCGCGCACCCGCTCGGCCCCGCCGAAGTCAGCGTCGGCGAACGACGGAGCGACGACTCTCACCGTTGCCTCCCGCGTGAATCGGCGTGCCTTTCGCGCTCCGACGGATCCGCCGCCGAAGACGAGCACCGTCTCGCCCGCGAAGTCGTGGAGAAGGGGTATCACGCCGTCTCCGTCTCCCCGGTGTTCGCCTTCGCGCGCTCGTCAAGTCGGATGCCGGTCTTCTTCAGGATGCGCGTCGAGAACAGCGTGTCCCAGTCCTCGTCCGCCACGTCCCAGTAGTCGGCCATCGCGTCTCGCACCTCGCGGATGCGCTCGCGGCTCTCCGCCTCGTCGCGGCCGTGCGTCATCGCGAAGAAGTTGTACGGCCACACCCCCTCGTGGCGGGGGCGCCGGTAGCAGTGCGTAACGAAATCCAGCGACGCGACCGCCGGGCCGACCTCGTCCACGAGCTCGTCCGGCACGTCCCAGACGGTCATGCCGTTCTCCGTGTAGCCGAGCGCGTAGTGGTTGGGGATGACGCCGACGCGGCGCACCTTCTCCTCGGCGTTGAATCGCTTGATCGTCTCGACTACCCACTCCGTCGAGCGGTCGAGCGCGGCCGCCACGTCGGCGTACGGCGTCGGCGTCGTCGGCAGGCCGCCCTGTATCTCGGTCACGAGGTCGTACTCCTCGGGCGTGAGATGGTCGCGACCGGAGGAGGTCACGGCAGGGCCGCGGTCAGAGAGGTCGAGGTTGCCGTCGGACACCGGGCCGTCCAGCAGGAACTTCGCACCGACGTGGAACTCCCGCTGTTTGGGCAGATTGTACGTTTCTTGCCCCGTCACGTCCTCGATTTCCGCGAGCACGCGGGAGACGCCGTCCGGTTCCGCGACGCTCACGACGAACCACATGTTGAGATGTGGGTGTTCCCGCTCGTAGTTGTGCGCGACTTCGCGGAACTCGTTCACCTGCTCGGCCACCTCGTCGAACCGCTCGGGCGGAGCGTGCATCGCGACCAACGACGCCGCGCCGCCGATCTCCTCGGCGTTGACGAGCGCGCCAAAACGGGAGAGCGCACCAGCGTCGACCATCGTCGCGACCCGCTCACACAGCGTCTCGGCCGTCACGTCGACGCCGCGCTCGCGGAGCGCCGCCGCGGCTGGCTCGTACGGCGCTTCGACGACCGGAAAGCCGCCCTGAAACGCGTTCACGACTGCGCGGTCGACCCGGTCGAACTCGTACTCGACATCCCCACGACTCATTGCACGTCCGTCGGGTCTCACGGAGCATAAGGGACTCGTCACGCCTCCCTCGTCTGCTGTGTGCCCTACTCTTCGCCGAGGACGCTCGTCACGCGGTGGCCGTCGTCGTCCAGCACCGACACGAGCGCATCCTGATCGGCGCTCGCCTCGTAGTAGAACACCACGTCGTGGGTTCCTTCGCGAAGCAGCTGCTGGCACTCCCAGACGAACTCGTCGTCGTCGAGCGTGCGGCCCTGATGCTGGTTCACGCCGAAGTCGGTGTCGTCGTTGCCGGAGTAGACGTACGTGTCCGTCGGGTCGAAGCCGGCGTGCTCCGCAATGTGTTCGCCCACCTCCAGCGTGAGTTGGTGGAGTTGCGGCTCCTCGTCGCCGGTCAACTCGGTGTGGACGATGACGCCGTTTAACTCGATGTCGCCGGGTTCGAGCAGCGCTTTCGTCCGCGTGTAGAGGTCCTCGTCGGTGATATCGCTCATGTGTGTGCTGTGTGTGGTGTGAATAAACAGCCTCCGATACTTCTGCGCGATGCTTCGGGGTGTGGAGCGGCGCAGTCGCTGTAGAAGAGTTGTATCGACGCCGTAGGAATCCACGCCGCCGCAGTCTACTACCGTACCGCCAGTGACATCGAACCCTTACAGGCGCGTGACGTTCGTCGCGCGCGGGCCCTTGTCGGCCTGCTCGATGTCGAACTCGACTTCTTGCCCCTCTTCGAGGTCGGGACCACCGACGTCTTCCATGTGGAAGAACACGTCCTCGTCGGACTCGTCAGTCTCGATGAAACCGTAACCGCCGGTGTCGTTGAAGAAGTCAACTTGACCTTGCGCCATTGCATCCGGAAGAACGACACTCATACTTAAAAAACCTCTGGGAGCGGCGTCACGGAACAGTCGTTCAGGGCCTCAGGCACCTGATTTCACCACGGAGAGCCGGTAGATCGCCCGAACAGCAATTTGCGCTCAACGCCGGATGATCATCGCTGTCGCCAGCGGCGGTGTTCAGACAAGTGGGGCGCCGCTCGGCTGCGCAACCCCGGTGGGTGGGACTGAAAGGGGCCGGTCGGTACGGGAAGCACGGCGACGTAAGCACCGTAGCCCGACCAACGGGAGGGCAAGGCGCGCAGCGAGCCGCGCGACCGTAGCGACCGGGGGCTTTCTACATGTCATTTTCCCAATAGTCTCTGTACTCACTCTTAATTGAACACTACCCCAACAGCGGTCACAAGACTCATAGCCAGCGACGACGCAGGCCGGTACATGGAATGGTCGCTCCGCCGTCCGGCGCTTCGGATCTACGAGCGGCTGCTGGAGCAGGAAGTCGACGGCGCGCCGTCACACGTCGCGGTCATTCAGGACGGCAACCGTCGGTACGCCGAGTCACAGGGGAAGGAGCGAACGGCAGGCCACCGCGCCGGCGCGGAAACGACGGAGGCAATGTTGCGGTGGTGTCGCAACTTGGGCGTCGACGAGTTGACGCTGTACGCCTTCTCAACGGAGAACTTCGACCGCCCGCCCGAAGAGCGGGAGGCACTGTTCGACCTCATCGAGTCGAAGCTCCGCGACTTCGCCGACCGCGAGGAGGTCCACGAGCACCGCGTCCGGATCCGTGCTATCGGCGAGACGGACCGACTGCCCGAGCGCGTCCGCGAGGCCGTCGCGTACGCCGACCGACGCACCCGCGGCTACGACGACCTCTGTCTCAACGTCGCGCTCGCGTACGGCGGACGAGCGGAACTCCTCAACGTGGCCCGAGAGGTCGCGCATGACGTGCGCGACGGCGACCTCGCGCCCGGAGAAATCGACGCCGACGAACTGGACCGTCGGCTCACGACCCAGCCGAGACGCGATGTCGACCTCATCATCCGGACCGGCGGCGACGAACGCACCTCGAACTTCCTGCCGTGGCACGCGAACGGGAATGAGGCCGCCGTCTTCTTCTGTACCCCCTACTGGCCGGAGTTCCGCCGCGTCGACTTCCTGCGGGCGATCCGCACCTACGAGTCGCGCCGAGAGTCGTGGCGGCGAACCCGCGCCCAGCGCGCACTCGCGCTGGTGTCGTCGCTGCGCGACAGGGAACTGCCGGAAGCGCGGCGCGTCCTCGGTAGACTCCGTGGCTCGCTTCCCGAAGACGAGTTGGCAGAGGCAGACGTGGAGCCGACTGCGGACTGAGCCTTAGCGGAGTCGAGAGCACACCGCTCACTGTCCAAAACGCCGCTGCCGTTCCTGATACTCCCGGAGGGCGCGCAGATACTCCCGCTTCCGGAAGTCGCGCCAGTTCACGTCCGTGAAGTACAGCTCCGAGTAGACGGACTGCCAGATCATGAAATCCGAGAGCCGCTCGGCACCGGTCTTGATCAGCAGGTCCGGCGGCTCCGGGAAGAGAAGCCGCTCCTCGATAGCGGCCGCGTCCACGTCCGCTGGGTCGAGGTCGCCACGGTCGACGGCCTCCGCGACGCCCTCCACGGCAGTGGCGAACTCCTCGCGCCCGCCGAGTCCGATGGCGATCTGAACGGATGCGTCGGCAGGTTCGTCGGCCTCGGGACCGCGCACAGCCACGTCACGGGGGGTGTCGAGATCCTCCAGCGCGCGCCGGAGCGTCGGCACGGCGTCGGCGTCGAGCACGCTCACCGAAACGGTGACGCGCTCTGCGCCGTAGCCGAACGCCCAGTCGAGGACGGCAGCGAGCGTGTCGTACGCGCCCGGCTCCAGTAGGTCACGCTCCGTGATGACGAGCGCCACCCGGTCGGGCAGCGGTGTGTCGGCGAGACGGATGCGCGCCGCGAGATACCGGTCGTAGAGCCCCACGGTGGCCTTCGCCCGCGCGCCGGCGTAAGCCTCGTGGTTCGCGGAGCGCAGGAGCCAAATCCGCTCGTCACGAACCGTGGGTATGGTTTCGGTCGTCGATCTCGTCGGACTGCTCGTCATCCTCGGGGTGAACAGCCTCGTAGCCGCGCTGCTCACACGGTTGTTTCGCGTCCGGCTGAACACCGGCTGGGGTGCCGTGCTCTACGCCGTCCTACTCACACCGCTCGTCATGCTCGTTGTCGTGCTCGTACTCGGGGGCGCGGGCCTCGGCCCCGATCTCGGCGGGCCCGCGACGGTCGTCGGGATCACCATCCTCCTCCCGCTCGCGGTCGGGATGGCGTTCGACTACTTCTGGCAGCCCGCGCCCGAGGAGGTCGACCTGCCAGACAAGCGCGGCACGGGCTGACGGAGGTAGCTACGTCTCGTCGACGACCCGCGCGAGCGTCTCCTCTGCGACCGCGATAACTTCCTCCGGTGGCTGGGTCGCGTCGATGCGGACGAATCGGTCCGGCTCGGCGTCAATCAACCGCTCGTAGTTCGCTCGCACGTCCGCGAGGAAGTCGACGTGTTCCATCTTGTTCGTCGCGCCGGCGCGCTCGGCGGCCGTCTCGGGGTCGATATCGAGATACAGCGTCAGGTCGGGCATCCGCGTGAACGGCTCGTGGATGCCGCGGATATACTCCATCGGTCGTTTCACCTCGTCGCCGAGCGTCGCGCCCTGATACGCGATCCGCGAGTCGACGTATCGGTCCGCAATGACGAGGGCCCCGTCCGCGAGGGCTGGCTGGACGACACGCCCGAGATGGTCGGCATGGTCGGCCAAGAACAGGAACAGCTCCGCGAGCGAGTCGGAGTCGGGGGCGGCGATGGACCGTTCGACCGCCTCGCCGTACCACGACTCCGACGGTTCCCGAGTGACGACGGCCTCGGGGTACGCGTCGGAGAGCGCCGACAACACCGTCGTCTTCCCGGCGCCGTCGATACCCTCCAGCGTGACGAGCATACCCTACCCTACGCCGCCCGACACATGAACGCACGGAACCGCCGCGGGACGGGACGAGTAGTTTTAGGTCGGGAAGGCGCGTACCCCGGCGCATGGACGTACTCGTAACCGGTGGGACGGGATTCGTCGGGTCGTATCTGTGTGACGAACTGGTGGCGCGGGGCCACGACGTGACCGCGCTCGGGCGCAACCCGCGTGCGGCGGAGTTCGACCGCGACGTGGCGACGGCCCGTGGCGACGTGACCGACTACGAATCCATCGAGCCACACTTCGAGGGCGTCGACTGCGTCGTCCAGCTGGTGGCGCTGTCGCCGCTGTTCAAGCCGGACGGCGGCGACGAGATGCACTTTTCCGTGCATCGGGACGGGACGGAAAACGCCGTCGACGCCGCCGAGGAACACGACGTGGAGCGGTTCGTCCAGCTGTCGGCGCTCGGTGCCGACCCAGACGGCGCGACGGCGTACATCCGCGCGAAGGGAGAGGCCGAGAACGTCGTCGAGGCGTCGTCGCTCGACAGCGTCGTCTACCGGCCGTCGGTCGTCTTCGGCGACGGCGGCGAGTTCGTACCGTTCACGCGGAAGCGAGACGCGGTTCCAGCCCGTCTACGTTGAGGAACTGGTCGAGATGGTCGCCGACGGCGTCGAAGGAACCGTAACCGGGCCGAACGTCGGCGCGGAGAGTGGCGGCGAGGAGGAGGGCGAGGTCGAAGACCCCCATGTCGGCAACACGTACGAGATCGGCGGTCCGGAGGAGCTGACGCTGGCGGAGGTGGCCGAACTCGCGTGGGCCGCCAAGCGGAAGCCGGTGTCCGTCGTCCCGGTGCCGATGCCGCTCGCGGGCGTCGGGCTCTCGCTGCTCGACGCGGTGCCGGGCGCGCCGATGGGCAGCGACCAGTACCGCTCGCTACAGTTCGACAACACGACCGCGGCGAACGATCTTGACGCGTTCGGCTGGCAGGGCTCCGATCTGACGACCCTCCAATCCTATCTCGGCGTCTCTGATTCGCAGTTAGAGCGAGCCTAACGAGTCAGACGGCGCGCGTTCGCCCGTCAGACGTGTGCCGAAAGCTTATCAAACGAGCATACGCGCTTGTAGGTAAGAGAGTCAAATGAAACTCGCAATGATCGGCTTCGGGCAAGCCGGCGGAAAGATCCTCGACAAGTTCCTCGAGTACGACCGGCGGACCGGAAGCGAAATCGTTCGGGCCGCCGTCGCGGTCAACAGCGCGAAGGCCGACCTGATGGGCCTCGAAAACATCCCGGAAGAGAATCGAGTGCTCATCGGGCAGGCGCGCGTCAAGGGCCACGGCGTCGGCGCGGACAACGAACTCGGCGCGGAGATCGCCGAAGAGGACATCGACGAGGTGCAGGGCGCTATCGACTCGATCCCGGTACACGAGGTCGACGCCTTCCTCGTCATCGCCGGGCTCGGCGGCGGCACCGGGTCGGGCGGCGCGCCGGTGTTGTCGAAGCATCTCAAGCGCATCTACACCGAACCCGTCTACGGGCTCGGCGTCCTCCCGAGTCAGGACGAGGGCGGCATCTACACGCTGAACGCGGCCCGCTCGTTCCAGACGTTCGTCCGTGAGGTGGACAACCTCATGGTGTTCGACAACGACGCGTGGCGACAGACCGGCGAGTCGATGGAGGGCGGCTACGACGAGATCAACGACGAGATCGTCAAGGCTCTCCGGTGGTGGCGTCTCCACGGTCGGCTACGCCGCCGAAGAGGTCGAAACCGAGGAGAAGGGTCTGCTCTCGCGGTTCACCGGCGACGACGACGGGAGCGACATGGACGCGGCCAACACGACGAACCGCATCACGTCGCTGGTCCGGAAGGCCGCACTCGGGCGGCTGACCCTCCCGTGTGAGATCGACGGCGCCGAGCGCGCGCTGTTGGTCATGTCCGGCCCGCCGAAGTTCCTCAACCGGAAGGGTATCGAGCGCGGTCGCAAGTGGCTCGAAGAGCAGACCGGCTCGATGGAGGTCCGGGGCGGCGACTACCCCGTCTCGGAGTCGAACTTCGTCGCGAGCGTCATCCTGCTGTCAGGGGTGACTGACGTGCCGCGCATCAAGGAGCTGCAGCAGGTTGCTATCGAGGCACAGGACAACATCGAGGAGATCCGCGAGCAGAGCGAAGAGAACTTACATGGGTTGGTTGAAGATGACGAAGATGAGTTGGAGCCGCTGTTCTAAGGCGTTCGTCACAGCCCTACTCGTGCTCGCCGCCGCGGTCGGTCCGGTCGCGGCTATCTCGACGAGCACCGAAGGGGTCCCACAGGAGGCACAGGTCGGCAACGAGGTCACCGCGACGTACACGTTCACCGAGCTGTACACCGATTACGAGTCGTGGACGCTCCGCGGCGAGACGAATCTCACGAGCGTCACGTGGACGGTGACGAAGTTCGATCAGGCCGACAACCAGATCTCACAGCAGTCCTACGACGGCGGTGAGTTCGAGGAGAGCGTCGACATCTCGGATGACACGGCGAGGGTCGAAGTGGCGATCCGCGGCACCGCGCCGGCAATCGAAAACTTCAGCTACGACCCCGCCGAGCAGTTCACGCTCGCGCGGTTCGAACTCCGCCGACAGGGCGGCACACAACAGGAGATCACGGCCTCGAACGTCCACCACTACACGGAGGAGTCGAAGCAGGCGCGCGACGCAATCGAACAGGCCGAGAGCGACATCGAGGCCGCCGGCGGTGACGCGGAGGCCGAGGAGACGCTTCAGCGGGCAATCGACGCGTACGACAGCGAGAGCTTCGGCGTCGCGGCCGATCTGGCTAACGACGCGAGTTCACAGGCGCAGCAGGCACAGAGCACGCAGGACCGGAATCAGCTCATTCTCTACGCCGTGGGCGGACTGCTCGTGGTCGGGCTGGTGGGCGGCGTGCTCTACTGGCGCTCGCAGGGTGACGACTACGACAAGCTTCGGTAGATGCGCACCCTCGTCCCGTTCGGGGCGCGCGACCCGAAAACCAGACTCGACGCCGTTCTCGACGCCGACGAGCGACGCGCGTTCGCCGAGGCGATGCTCGAAGACGTACTCGGCGTCCTCACGGACCACGACCCGGTCGTGCTCGCGAACGCACCCGTCGATGTCGACGCGCCCGTCACCGTCGACGAGCGGCCGCTGACCGAGGCGGTCAACGCCGAACTCGCCATCGAGTCGCCGACTGCGGTCGTGATGGCCGACCTGCCGCTTCTCGACAGCGATGCGGTTGCGGAGCTGTTCGCGCCCGACGCGGATCTGGTCGTCGCGCCGGGACTCGGCGGCGGGACGAACGCGCTCGTGGTTCGCGACCCCGAGTTCCGCGTCGACTACCACGGCGTGTCGGTTCGCGACCACCGACAGAGCGCCCGCGCGTCGGACACCTCGCTGGCGACGGTCGATTCCTTCCGGCTCGCGATGGATATCGACGAGCCGAGCGATCTCGTCGAGGTGCTGTTACACGCGGACGGGGCCGCCGCCGACTGGCTCCGCGCTCACGGTGGACGGGCCACGACGGCCGACGGCCGCGTGCAGTTCAACCGCGAAGATCCGGGCTGAGAGCCGGAGTAACCGTTTAGTCGGGCAGGCGCGTATATATTCGTGCGGGAAGGACGCCCGCGCAGGTCGCGTCGGCTCGGAACTGCCGGTCGAGGGCACCCTGACTGTCACTGAGTCGGCGCGTCCGGCTCGCGTGAATCCCGCATCCGTACCCTTTTCCACCACGAGGTGTAGCCACTGATATGTTCCCCGGGGCCGAGGAGTACGGCGTCGACCTCCGGGTCGACGACGATGCCGTCGACGACCTGCTGGCCGTCGGTCCGGCGGCCGTCGCGCCGGCGGACGAACTCACGTTCGCGCGCAACGTGTTCGTCCCGCTGACGACCGCCTGCCGGTACACCTGCACGTACTGCACCTACTACGACGTGCCCGGCGAAGCGTCTCTGCTCTCTCCCGAAGAGGTGCGCGACATCTGTGAACGGGGTGCCGATGCCGGCTGTACGGAGGCGCTGTTCACCTTCGGCGACGACCCGGACGACCGCTATACGGGAATTCACGACCAACTCGCGGAGTGGGGTCACAACTCCATCCACTCGTATCTGCGCGAGGCCTGCGAGATAGCACTCGACGCCGGGCTGCTGCCACACGCGAATCCCGGCGACCAGACGCGAGAGCAGATGGCCCACGTCGCAGAGCTGAACGCCTCGATGGGCGTCATGCTGGAGACGACGGCAGACGTGCAGGCACACGGCGGGCCGCGGGCGAAGTCGCCGGGGCAGCGGCTCCACACGATCCGGACGGCCGGCGAGCTGTCGGTGCCGTTCACCACCGGCATCCTCGTCGGCATCGGAGAGACGCCCCGCGACCGCGCGGAGAGCCTGCTCGCCATTCGCGAGCTTCACGAGCGGTACGGCCACATCCAAGAGGTGATCGTCCAGCCCGTGAGCCCCAACGAGCGGTGGACGGACCCGGGACCGGCGCTGGAGATACTGCGCGACACCACCGCGATGGCCCGCGCCTGTCTCCCGGCGGAGGTGAGCGTCCAATCGCCGCCGAATCTCGCGCCGGTCCGCGACCTGCTCGACTGCGGCGTCGACGATCTGGGCGGCGTCTCGCCCGTGACCGACGACCACATCAACCCCGACTACGCGTGGCCAGCGCTCCGCGAGTTGGAATCGATTGCCGCCGACGCTGGTGTGCCGCTACGCGAACGGCTTCCCGTCTACGAGCGATTCCTCGAAGAGCCGGGATGGGTCTCCGAGCGGGTGCGACGCGCTATCGACGCCGATACCGACGCTGGCATTCGCTACCGGTCGGTGCTGGCAGATTAGCGAACAGGCGACGTGTCGTAACCATCGCGTTCCCGCGCGGGTCGTCGCGCTCCCGTCTCGCCCGGCGCGGGACTGCTCGTCAGACCATGCCGCGGCTGGCCGCGGTTTGATATATAAAGGTCGGGTCAGTCGTCTGCGCTCGCCGCGCCGGTTCCGCCAGTGCGCTCGCTCGGCGCGAGCAGCGGCGTGCCGTCGGCGTGGACGCCGAGCGTCGGACCGTGCGGGCCGTCGCCGTTGATGACGCGCCGTTGCTCGTAGTCGGTCGACCGCTCGACGGGCGTGCGTCCGATAGCGCGGATCATCTCCACGTAGTCGTCGAACGAGCGGAACTCGCCGTGGCTTCCGCCGGCGCGTTTCGTGATCTCCTCGGAGAGGATGGTCCCCATGAAGTCGTCCGCGCCACAGGAGAGCATCTTCAGCCCCTGTGTGTCGCCGTACTTCACCCACGAGGACTGGATGTGGTCGACGTTGTCGAGGAAGAGCCGCGAGACGGCGATCATCAGCTCGTCCTCGGCAGTCGAGGCGCCACCATCGACGATGCCGCGCTCGTACAGCGGCGTCGTCTCGTGGACGAACGAGAGCGGGACGAACTCCGTGATGTTGCCGGTGCGGTCCTGCAGGTCTCGCACCCGCTTGAGGTGGAGCGCGCGGTGGCGTTCGTTCTCGACGTGGCCGTACATGATCGTCGCGGTGGTCTGGAGCCCGACCTCGGCCGCGGCTTCCATCGCCGCGAGCCACTCGCCGGTGTTCATCTTGCCCGGACAGATCACGTCTCGCACCTCGTCGACGAGTATCTCCGCGGCGGTGCCGGGGACGGACGCGAGGCCGGCGTCCCGGAGCCGTGCGTACGCGTCGGCGTACGACCAGTCCGTGCCGCGAACCGCGTGGTGTGCCTCCTCGGGCGTCATGGAGTGGAGGTGCGCGCCGTCGACGCTCATCGCGTGCATCTGTTCGAGATACGTGCCGGGGTCGGTGCCGTACTGCTCGGGCGGCTTGTAGTTCACCTCGCTCGCGGGGTCGTCGTGGTTGGCGAGGATCTCGTGATGCTCGTCGTCGAGCGCGAACGCCGGGTGCAGTCCCGAGACGGAGGTGATCTCGTAGACGCCCCGGTCGAGCGCGTCGCGGACGGTCGCCCGCGACTCGGCGGGCGTCTTCGTGAAGCCGGGATGTTCGACCGTCGAATCAGTCTCGAAGGCTCCAGCAGTGTCCTTGAAATTGCAGAACAGACAGCCCGTGTTGCAGGCCGTCGTGACGTTGTTGTTGAGGTTCGCGACGAAGGTGACCTCGTCGCCGACCACCTCGGCGCGTCGGCGGTCGGCGGCTTCGAGCACGCGTTCCTTGCGGCACGGGTCGATGCCGTCGCTCGCAGACCCGGTCGTCAACAGCGCCACGGCGTCGTCGACTGTTAGCCGAACCCCGGCGCGCGCCTTGG
Source organism: Halobacteriales archaeon QS_9_67_17 (assembly GCA_003023185.1). Taxonomy (GTDB): domain Archaea; phylum Halobacteriota; class Halobacteria; order Halobacteriales; family Haloarculaceae; genus Halosegnis. The sequence continues at coordinate 32,763 of PXSB01000081.1, forward strand.
CGAGCGCGTTCTCAAACGACTGATCCGTGACCGGAGCGTGCTCGAAGCCGAACTCGTCGTCGGGCACGTGTGTTCCTGTCCGCTCCGGAAACAAAACCGTGCCGGGTGGCGGCGAGGCGGTAGTGTTTAGCTAAGAGTGATTCCGGGGATTAGGAGGGCAACAAAGTGTAGAAAGCCCCCAGACGCTCGCCCGTCCGCGACTCGCTGCGCGCCTCGCTCACTGCGTTCGCTGCGGTGTCCTCGCGCGGCTGTGNNNNCGTCGTCGGGGCCGGATCGAGCGCCCACCGGGAGAGCGAAGCTCTCCCGAGCAATCGGCGGCGAAGCCGCCGATGACGGCCCCTTTCAGCCCACCCAGCACGGGTTTTGACCGAACGACGACCCCTTATTTGAATACTACCGCGACAGCCGCGCGAAGTTTCAAGCGCGTCGAAGCCTAACGAAGCGTGTGCTTGGCTGTGACACGCCACTCCAGTCGGTCGTCGTGAGCCTCGCTTCCGGCGGGATCGCGGGCGGACTGGGACTCATCGCCGACCTCGGTATCGTCCCCGTCGCGCTGCTCGCGGCCGCGTGCGCACTCGCCGGTGAGGTGGGTACCCACGCAGTGCGCGGCGACGACCAGTGGCGCGCCGCGGTCGCACGAGTTTCCGGTGAGTCGACCGAGACAGATGTTCGCGCCCGTCGTTGACCTCGCGTTGTCGCTCGCGCTCTCGCTCGTCCCGACACTGCTGTTCTTGGGACTCTGTCGCGGGCTCGAACGGCTCCGCGACGACGACCTGATCAGTCAGTGGGTCGCCCCGGACGAGGTGTCCCCGGACGCGAACCCCGACGCTCGGCAAGCGCCGTGGCGCGGCGCGGACGGCGCGACCTACGCCACCGCCGACGGGAACGCGGTGACGACCGACTGTCCCCACTGTGGCGCGGCCAATCCCCAGTACGCCGATATCTGTGCGGCGTGTCTCCGGTCGCTGTGAGCCGGGGACCGGGAAAGCTACCCGTCGCCGCGTCCCACGGACACTTATGAGCGACATCGATGTCGAGGCAGTCGAGGAGTTGTCGCCGGCAGTCGACGCGCCGGAGTACGTGCTCTACGGCGGGAAGGGCGGCGTCGGCAAGACGACGATGGCGGCCGCGACCGCGCTCACCTCCGCGCGGGAGGACACCCCCACGCTGTGCGTCTCGACCGACCCGGCCCACTCGCTGTCGGACGCGCTCGGCCGCGAGGTGCCCTCGACGCCCGCACGGATCGACGAGGAGGTTCCACTGTACGGTGCCGAGATCGACCCCGAGGAGGTCGACACCGGACTCTTCGCGAGCGACGGCGACGCGCTGGGCGGGATGGGCGACATGCTCGGCGGTGAGAACCCGATGGAGTCGATGCCCGGCGCTGACGAGGCTGCCGCGTTCCAACTCCTGCTCCGATACATGGACGACGAGCGGTTCGACCGCGTCGTTGTCGACACCGCGCCGACGGGCCACACCCTCCGGCTGCTCGAACTGCCGGACGTGATGGACTCGATGGTCGGGAAGCTGATCGGACTGCGCGAGCGATTCTCCGGGATGATGGGCGGACTCGGCGGGCTGTTCGGCGGCGACGGCCCGGACGAGGCGCAGGTGGAACAGGGCATGGACGACCTGCGCTCGCTGTCGGGGCGCGTCGAGCGACTCCGCGGCGTTCTGACGGACCCGGCGCGGACGGATTTCCGCGTCGTGATGGTCCCCGAGTCGATGAGCGTCACGGAGTCGAAGCGGCTGGTCGGCCGGCTCGACGAGTTCGACGTGCCGGTCGGCACCATCGTCGTCAACCGGGTGATGCAGCCGCTGGCTGACGTGGCCGACGTGGATCCGTCGTGGTTCGTCGCCCCGGACCTCGACGACTGTGAGTTCTGCCAGCGGCGCTGGACGGTCCAGCGTGGCGCACTCGAAGAGGCGCAAGAGTTGTTCCGCGGCCACGAGGTGCGGCGCGTCCCGCTGTTCGCCGAGGAGGTCCACGGCGAGTCGGCGCTACGGGTCGTCGCCGCCTGTCTCGATTAGCGGCGCGAGACGACCCGACCCACGGTCACGCCGAGACCGACGAGCAACACGGCGATGATGAGGAACGGGACCGCCGAGAGGGGGTCACCGGTTTCGGTGTAGTTGCTGACAGCGAGGCCGGCGACGACGACCGCGACCAGTCCGTGGAGCACGACCGTCGCGACTTGGAGATTGTCCATGTGCTCGGCAGGCGGGGTGGGACCGTAAAATCAGAGCTTTCCGGCGAGGCCGAGCAGTTTGTCGCGAATCCGGTCGGGGACGAAGCGTCCGTAGACGACGACCTTGGCGAATCCGCCGACGGCGTACCGCGGGTCGGGATCGGTGGAGACGCCCGCCTCCAGTATCGTGTCGGCCACCTCCTCGGGGGTCGAGGCGAACGGCGAGGACTGCCCGGAGACGAGCGAGGCGTCCTCCTGTGCGTCGTAGAGTGACTCGTAGGCCGGCGTGCGGTCGAGTCGGTCCATCTCCTCGTCGACGCGGTCGCGGAACGCCGTCTCGACGGGACCGGGTTCCACCAGCGCCACGTTGATGCCGAACTGCGCGACTTCGTTGCGGAGTGCGTCGGCGTAGCCTTCGAGGGCGAACTTCGAGGCGGCGTATGCACCCATTCCCGGCGGCGCGATGCGGCCGGCCACCGAGGAGACGTTGACCACGGTCCCGTCCTCGGCCGCGCGCATGTGCGGGAGCACCGCTCGGGTTAGCCGGTGTGGGCCGAGGACGTTCACGTCTAACTGCTGAGAGAACAGCTCCGTGGGCACGTCCTCGGCGGGGCCGTGTTGGCCGTAGCCGGCGTTGTTGACGAGACAGTCGATACGGCCCGTCTCGTCGATAGCGCGGTCGACGACCGCCGTGACCTGTTCGCCGTCGGTCACGTCGAGCGCGGCGGTCCGACAGCCCGTCTCTTCGAGGTCGGCGATGTCGGCCGGGTCGCGGGCGGTCGCGTACGTCGTCCACCCCTCCTCGTGGAAGGCGCGGGCCGTCGCCCGACCGATGCCGGACGAGCAACCGGTGATGAGTACGGTGCGGTCCATACCGATGCGTCGCTCGCCCGCGTGTTAGCTCTGCTCCTTGCGCTTCACCTCGTCGGCGTACGCGTCCGCGAGCCGCGTCGGCTCCGGGAGTTTGTACTCGCCGCCGCAGGCCGCCACGAGGTCGACCGCCGTCGCCGCGCTCACGCGGTGGCCCGGCGAGACGTACAGGGGGTTGATGCGTCGCGACTCCGGATACTGCCGGCTCTGGTAGGCGTAGCCGATGACGGTGCCCGACGGCGCGGTAACGCGCTCGTCGGCCTCGATGGGGACGCGTTCACCCTCCGCCAGCGCGTCCACGGGCTCGCGCGGTTCGCCACACAGCAGGCTCTTGGCGACGCCGATGCTCGGGGTGTCGGTCACGACGCCCATGTGAGTCGCCAGCCCCGCCTCGCGGAGGTGGATGCGTCCGGAGCCGTCGTACAGATACAGGTCCGGCTCGGCGTCGAGCGTCTCCAGCGCCGCGAGGATCGGCCCACCCTCCCGGAACGCGAGCAGACCGGGAACGTACGGTATCGACAGTTCGGTGACGGCGTGGGTTCGCTCGATCACCTCGTCGCCGCGCGTGACGACGACGGCCGAGACGGCCTGCTCCGGGTCGCTGTCGGTGAGAAACGCCTGATCGACGCCGGCGACGACCGCGTCGCCACGCCACACGTCCTCGGGCGTCACATCGAGGTCGTCCGCGAACGTCGCGTTCTCGGCGATGTCGTGCTGGAGCGATTCCATCTCCGCACGGGACAGCGACGGGTCGGGCGCGAACCGCTCGTTTGTCATCGGCGTCGCCCGGGACCACCCGGACCACCGGGGCCGCCCGGCCCACCCATGCCGCCGCGACCACCGCCGATGCGAAGCTGGTTGGGTGCGCTCACGTCGCCCTTGACGTAGACGCCGTACAGCAGCCCGAGACCGAGTCCGGCGAGGTGCGCGAGGTGGGCGACGTTGCTCCCGATGCCGGTGGTCGCGCCGAAGATACCGAACACGGACAGCCCCGCGTAGCCGATGGTGAGCAGCCAGATCGGGACGGGCAGCACGAAGTAGAGATACACCTTCAGCCCCGGATTCAACACCGTGAGGACGGCCAAGATCGCCATGATGGCCCCGCTCGCGCCGAGGACCCCCGTGGGGTTGCCCAACAGGATGCCGGTGCCGACCTGCGCCAGCCCCGCGACCGACCCCGTGATGAGGAACAGCGCCACGAACCGCTTCGAGCCGACGTACCGCTCGACGACCGGCCCGAAAAAGAACAGGACGATGGCGTTGCCGAATATGTGGCCGATGTTCCCGTGTGAGAAGACGGACGTGATCCACGTCCAGACGTACAGCGGATTGTCCGACGAGAGGACGAACGTGGCGCGCCACAGCGGCTCGCCGAGGCGAAGACGACGACGATGACCGCGAGGAACAGATACGAGGCGTTCCCCTTGAAGTACGACAGCGGGCCGCCTCGGCCGGTCAGTCGGTCTATGATCGACGCGGAGCCGCCGCGGTCGTTCACGCTGTCGTCGAAGCCGGAGTCGAAGACACCGTCGGGGTCGTTCCACTCGTTCAACCCCGCACAGCCGTGGTTCTCCGGGAGCCGGTGCTCCGAACAGTAGTTCCCCCCGCAACGCCGGCAGTTGTACGGCATGTCCACCTCCGTGCCGCACACCTCACACGTCGCCATTACCTCCGGTACGCGGCTGGCTCGCAAATGGGTTGGGGTCAGCGACGATCACGGCCGGCGCGTCAGTCACCCGTGGACGGCTGGTCGCTTGGCCGAAACGCGGTCTGTGCGGTAGTCACTGCCCGAGCGACCAGTCGGCGGAGCGCCTCGCGACGGGCGACGAACAGCCCGACCGCCAAGACCACGTACACCACCGTGTAGCCGACGAGCAGTTCGTAGCTGTCGAACGGGAACGCGACGAGGTCGCGGATGATGAGGAACTCCACGAACACCTGCGTGAGGAACAACACGAGCAGCAGAATCGCCTCCCGGAGACTGATGTTGAGGTTGACGAGGATGGCGATGGCGAACAGCGACTGGGCGGCGGTGATCCAGATTTCGGCCTGCTGCTTCGCGTCGAACGGGAGGGTTCCGTACGTCCCGAGACCGATGGAGTAGACGACGACGAGCGTCCCGATGAGCAGCGTCCACTGATTGAGCTTCGAGGAGATGAGCGCGTTAAAGCCCGCCGTCGAGCGAGCCTTGTTCACGAGGTAGACGACGACGATGAGTTCCGGCGACTCGGAGGCCAGCGGCGCGATCCACTGTATCATGAAGAACGACGGGATGCCGAACCCCTCGCCGAGCACTTCGAGTCCGTGCGCGAACGGCTCGACGGCGCTGAATATCATCACCCCGGAGTAGGTGAACAGCCCGAGGACGACGGGAATACGGAGTCGCCTGCGCAGCCGCTGGAGATACGCCGGCACCCCGACGTGTTCCTCTAAGGCCTCGGCGTCGCCCTTGAGGATGATGAGGATGTAGACGACGTAGAGGCCGACGAGCACGAGCATGTCGAGGATGTCGATGCCGCCGTTGAGCGGGACGAGGAAGGCCCACAGCGTGGCCGCGAATAAGAATGCGACTTCGGTGGCGATGTCGGGGTCGAGGTTGACGCCGGACGCGAGGAAGCCGTCGCGTTGCTCGACGGCGGGGTCGGCACCGCTCGCGGCCCGGAAGACGGTGAACAGCGCGATGCCGGACCAGCCGATGCCGATGAGGATGCGGTTCGCGCCGGTCATGTTGGCGACGGCGAGGTTCGCGGCCTCAGCGCCGTCGGGCGTGCCGGCGAGTTGGCCGGCGTTGAACGCGTACAGCGCGTCAACGGCGTACTCGGGGGCGACGGCGAGCACCGCGAGCACGGCGATGGCGAACGCTCGCGGCACGTCCTTCTCGGCCGTTTCTGCGCCCCACGCGAGCAGGAACGACGCCCCGAGGACGGCCAGTCCCGCGACGGCGACGACGGTGCCCGTCGAGTAGCTCCCGACGAGGCCGCCGAGTTCCGAGACGACCCACGGGGTGGTGAGCAGGAACGCGGCAGCGACCGCCACCAGCGGGTGACGGAGCCGGTTCAGCGCAGTCATTACCTGACTCGGTGAGAGGAAGTCACGTAATTCCTTTGTTCTGCGTGTGCTCGTGCAGACTCGCCTGCGCTGTGACAGCGACACGGGCCGCTAACCGGCCGGTTTATCGGCGTCCGCTTGCACCCGTCGGTATGGACGTGTTCGGACTGGTCGGCAACCCGGTCGGCCACTCGCTGTCGCCGCCGATGCACGAGGCCGCCTACGATGCCCTCGACGTGAACGCCCGCTACGTCACCTTCGAGCCGAGCGAGGGTGCCCTCGACCGCGCGTTCGCCGGGAGCGAGGCGCTCGGTATCGCCGGGCTGAACGTCACCATCCCGTTCAAACAGCGCGCGCTCGAACTCGTGGAACCGGACGCGCTGGCCGCGCGCATCGGCGCGGTCAACACGGTCGACTTCTCGGGGACGCCGACCGGCCACAACACCGACGCCGTCGGCGCGACGCGGGCGCTGGCCCACCACGACGTGCCACTCGACGGGCGGGCGGTCGTGGTCGGGGCCGGCGGCGCGGGGCGAGCGGTGTCGTTCGGCCTCGCGGACGAAGGGATGTCGGTCGCCATCGCTAACCGCACGGAGTCGCGCGCCCACGACCTCGCTGCCGACGTACCGGAGGCGACGGGTCACGGTCTCGACGCGCTGCCGGACCTCCTCGCGGACGCGGACGTACTCGTGAACTGCACGAGCGTCGGGATGGGCGAGGGTGACGAGCGCCCAAACGAGACGCCCGTGCCGGCGGCCGCGCTCCACGGTGATCTCGCGGTGCTCGACGCCGTCTACTCGCCGCTCGACACGCAACTGCTCCGCGACGCCCGCGCGGCCGGCGCGACGACCGTCGACGGCGCGTGGATGCTGCTGTATCAGGGGGTCGCGGCGTTCGAGCTGTGGACGGGACGGGACGCACCGGTGGACGCGATGAACGAGGCGCTTCGGGCACGAGTTTAATAGTGGGCGCGCAACTACCGGCATCCATGGGACTACTCGACACCATCAAATCGGCACTGGGCATCGGGGCGTCGCGGGATCAGGAGCCCGATCCGGGTAGTGAACGCGCGGTAAAAGAGCCGGTCGCAACGAGCACCGAGGCGAGCGGCTCTACGGCGCCGGTAACCGAGGAGCCGTCGAACGAGGACGATACGGCAGTCGAGCACACCGAGGCGACCGGCGACGTGAGCGACCAGACCGAGACGGAGCAGTCTGCCGCGGAGCCGGCAGAGACAACCGATCCAGCCCCCGAAGCGGGAGAGGAAGGCCACCAGCACGTCGAGTCCGTCAGCGGCATCGGCCCGGCGTACGCGAACCGGCTCGCCGACGCCGGCGTCGAGTCAGTGGACGATCTCGCGACCGCGGACGCCGACGCGCTCGCCGAGGAGACCGGCATCTCCGCAAAGCGGATCGGTCGCTGGATCGAACGCGCCGAGGAGTTCTGATTCGGGGCGATTTATCAGGATACGCGTCCGGTAGTCGAATCGCTCGACTCTGGCTCGGCGGCGGACGCCGCCGCCTCTGGCCGAGATGGCCGCCGGCGAGGAGACGAGCGTCCAGCACTTCCGGATCGAGCCGGGCGCGTCCGTGCCCCCCCACGACCACCACCACGAGCAGGCGGGCTTCATCTACGAGGGCGAGCTGACGTTCCTGCTCGAAGACGGCGAGGTGACAGTCGAGGCCGGGGAGTCGTACGTACTCGACGGTGGTGAGCAGCACGGCGCGGAGAACCGCGGCGACGTGGAGACGCGCGGCGTGGACATCTTCGCGCCGCCGCGCACCGACCCGGACTGGGCGAGATGAGGCGACGGGCGGCCGCGCTCGCGCTGGTGTGTCTCCTCGCTGGCTGTGGCTCCGGGACCGCCACCGTCGACAGAGCGGACGGGGAGACGCTGACGGCCGCGCCGCTGCCCGAGACGACGGCGACCGACGCGGGCCGAACAGCGACGCCGACCCCGACCGTCGGCGAACCCGAGGGAGCCCAACTCGCCCCCGGGCTCGCGACCGGCTCGCCGCACTCTATGCCGCCGGGACGGGCTGGGAGATAACGCCACGAGCGAACGGCACCGTCCTGCGGACGACCGTCCCACTTCCCGACCGCGTCCTGCGCGTGCCGCCGGAGGTCTCCGACCCGCGGAACACGCGGCTACGACTCCGCGTCACCCGGACGGGACGTGTGGTCGACTACCGGCTGCGCTACGACGCGCTCCGGGACGGAAATCGCGTCATCGTCGTCCACCAAGCCCAATTCACCACCGGAGTAAACGTGACCGCGCCGACGTGGGTCGACGACGCGCGGAGGGCGACGGCCGGCTGAGCGATTACGCGCGCTCCTCGATGCGCTCGACGATCTCGGCGGCGAACTCGCTGGTGGCGAGCTTCTCGCCGCCCTCAACCTGTCGCTCAATGTCGTAGGTGACGCGCTTCGCGGAGATCTGTGCCTCGACGGCGTCGCGCACGAGGTCGGCGGCGTCGTC
>PXSB01000082.1:0-5803 GCA_003023185.1 Halobacteriales archaeon QS_9_67_17
CGCACGACTCGTCCATGGGGATATGACTGCGCTCCCGGTTTCCGACGACGCGTTCGACGCTATCACGGCCTATCACGCCGTCTTCCACGTCCCCCGGGACGACCAGCCCGGCGTGTACGAGGCGTTCGCGCGCGTCCTCCGGCCGGGCGGCACGCTGCTGATGACGCTTCCCGGCGGGCGGTTCGAGACTGTTCGTCGGGGGGGGATGGGCGGGGAGATGTTCTTTGCCGCACCCGGCCGCGAGCGGACGCTCGCGCAACTGCGCGAGGCGGGCTTCGAAGACGTGCGTGCGGAGACGGTGACCGACCCGCTCGGGAGCAGTTCCGAGATGGTGTTCGCGACCGTCGCGTAGCTCAGTCCTCGGTGTTGATGTCCGCGCTCAGCCCCTGTGCCATCTCGATGTCCTTCGAGTTGTTGAGCGTCCACGCCGTGCGCTCCGTGACGGCCTCGATGACCTCGCGTGCGCTCGGATAGCCGTTGCCCGACCGCTTTACGCCGCCGAAGGGGAGTTGCACCTCCGCGCCGATACAGGGGAGATTGCCGTACGCGAGACCCACCTCCGCGTGGTCCCGATAGTAGTTCACCTGCCGGTAATCCTCCGAGATGACCGCGCCCGCCAGTCCGTACTCGGTGTCGTTGTGTATCTCGACGGCGCGCTCGATGTCGCCCGAGTATTTCAGGAGCGCGACGTGCGGGCCGAACACCTCCTCGTGGGTACACCGCAGCGGCGCGTCCGGGTCCGCCTCGTAGACGAACGGGCCGACCCAGTTGCCGTCCGCGTGGCCGTCGGGTATCTCCGCGCTGTCGAGTTCGGTGCGGTCGACGAGCACGTTCACCTCCTCCTCGCGGGCGAGGTCGTTGTAGCCCGTGACCTTCTCGACGTGCGCCGGCTCGATGAGCGGGCCCATGAACGTCCCCTCGTCGAGCGGATCGCCAACGGCGACCGACTCGGCCACCTCGACGAACCGCCGCTTGAACTCGTCGTACACGTCCTCGTGGACGACGAGGCGTTCACTGGACACGCACCGCTGGCCGGTCGTCTTGAACGAACTCATCACAGCCGCGTGGACGGCGATGTCCAGATCCGCCTCCTCGGTGACGACGATGCCGTTCTTGCCGCCCATCTCGCAGGCGGCGAGTTTGCCGGGCTGTTCGGCGACCGTCTGTGCGATCTCGTGGCCGACCTCGGCGGAGCCGGTAAACAGCACCGTGTCGACGCGCTCGTCATCGACTATCGCCGCGCCCGCGTCGCCGAACCCTTGGACCATGTTGAAGACGCCGTCGGGAATCCCCACGTCGTCGAACATCTCCGCGATGATCTGCCCACACCACGGCGTCTGTTCGGCCGGCTTCCAGACGACCGTGTTCCCCTCGACGAGTGCGACCGCCATGTGCCAGAAGGGGATGGCGACGGGGAAGTTCCACGGCGTGATACAGCCGACGACCCCCCGCGGCTTCCGGCGCATGTAGGCGTCCTTCGCGGGGATCTCCGACGGTACCACGTCACCCTTCGGATGGCGGGCGTCGCCGGCGGCCCACTCCACCATGTGCCACGCTTCGGTCACGTCGGCTTTCCCTTCGGATATCTCCTTGCCACACTCCTTGGTGACGATGGCGCCGAGTTCCTCGTGGCGGTCGCGGAGTTCGTGGTAGATGTCCCACAGGTACTCCGCACGGTCGATGTGGCTCAGCGCGCGCCACTCGTCCTCGGCGGCGTCTGCGGCTGCCAGCGCGCGGTCGATGTCCGATCCGGTGCCGCGACGGAAGGTGCCAAGTCGCTCGCCCGTCGCTGGATTCGTGGATTCGAAGCGCTCCGATCCGTCGCCCGCGTCCCAGTTGCCGCCGATGTAGTGGTCGTACACGTCCGACATAGCTCACCCTTCGACGCGCTCCCTCAAACCTCTCACCCTCACATGGTCGGCACGTGGCGTCAGCTACAAGCCGTCGAGCGGCCACTCGGGGGGTATGAGCGACGCCGCGGCAGGTGGGACGCGACTGACGCTCGATCTTCGACATCCGAACTGCTGGGCCATCGAGGCGACCGAACGCGCCGACGGGGGCGTCCTCGCCCACGCAGTGTACGACTCGCCGGACGTGACGCCCGACGCCGTCACCGGTCTGTTCACCGCCTTCGGCGACAGCGAGCGAGAGGTGGAGCGACTGCTGGACGCCATCCGCGACTCCGCACACGCCGGTGACCTCCGCGAACTGCAGGAGCGGTTCGGCCGCGCCCGCGACGCCCCCGGTCGCGTCGTCCGCGAGTTCTTCCTCGAATACGACCCCGACGACATGGTGTGTCCGACGCTGCTCGAACACGGCTTCGTCCACAGCGCGCCGGTCCGCATCGAGGACGGCCACGAGGAGTGGCAAGTCGCCTTCGCCGGCGACCGCTCGGGGATCGAACCGGCGCTCGACGAGGTGCGCGCGGCCGCGAACGCGCAGGTCGAGGTCGCGGCCATCACGACCGGCGACGCCGACCGCTCGCCTCGCGAGCGCCGGCTCGACTCGCTCACCCCGACACAGCGCGACGTGTTCGAGGCCGCCCGCGCGGCCGGCTACTACGAGTGGCCGCGAGAGACGACCACGCGAGCACTCGCCGACGAGTTCGGCGTCTCGAAGACGACGCTGCTGGAGCATCTCCGGAAGGCGGAGGCGACGCTGCTCGACCCGTGAGCCCGGCCCCTCACGACGCCACCAGACACTTACGGTGGAACACCGTACCACGGCGCATGGACTTGCCGCTCATCGCGTTCGGGGTCGGGCTGTTCGTGCTGGTGTTCGGGGCCATCGAGTTCCTCGACGACATCCTCGACCGCTTCTATCCGACCGACGAAGAGATCGAAGTCGAATAGTCCGCCCGTCGGCTGCGGGTGCATCGGCACGACCACTCACACGAGCAGTCGAACGACCGCGAACAACACGAGCACGCCGAGCACGTCACAGGTGTTGGTGACGACCGGCAGCACCACGTCGTCCGGGTCCGCGCCGACCCGGAAGGCGGTGTACGTCGCGGCGACCGTGACGAACACCGCGAGCGCCGCCAGCGCCGCCCCGCTGAGTGTCGCCACGAGGACGACCGTCCCGAGCGGGAGTCGCGTGCCGGCGAGCAGCGCCTGCACGATCCACGCGCCGGCACCAACGGCCGGAAACAGCGTCACCGCAAGCCCGACCGTCGCGAGCGCGTTCCCGACTAGCGTCTCGTCGGTCGGCTCGAAGCGCAGCAGGCCGAGATGCGTCGCCGTCGAGAGCCGCGAGGCCATGATCGAGCCGATGTTGCCCGCCAGTCCGATGGTCACCGGGACGAGCACGAGCAGCGACGGAAACCGCAGTAACGTCGCCTGAAACGTGTCGAGGACGACACCGGAGACGAGTTCGATGAGCGTGAGCACCGCGAGCACGGGCATCATGTCGGCGACGATACCGCGGACGGTCCACCGCGCCATCTACCCACCCCCGAGCGCGAGGACGACCCGCGCGGCAAACAGCATCGTCGCGATACCGACCACGTCGCCCGTCGTCGTGACCACCGGCCCCGCGAGCGTGTCCGGATTGATCCCCCGCCGGTGGCCGATGAACACGACCCCCACCACCGCGAGCGTCAACAGCACCCCCGAGATGACGCCCGCGATGAACGCGACGGCGACGAGCGTCGCGAGACTCGCATGATTGCGGCCGAGCGCGACCAGCAGTCCGAACCCCGAGAGCGCGGCGAACACGCTCACCAGCACGCCATTCGCCATCGCCGCCGCGATGGCCGCCCGCGTCCGTCTGTCCGCGAAGTCGAACCGCGGCTCGACGAGTCCCTGATGGAGCGCCGAGGCGAGACGCGCGCCGAGCGAGCCGTACACGTTGCCGCGCGTCGCCAGCAGCGCCGGCACGAGCAACAGGAGTCCCGGCACCTGCGACAGCTCCGCCTCCATCCCCCCGAGGACGACGCCCGCGAACAGCCCGCCGACGGCGCTGACCGCGACCACCGGCAGCGCCTCCCGGTAGGCCTCGGCCGCCGTCGTGCGGATACTCATTACGCGGGTGTCACGGGGCGGGAGCAAAAGAGCAGCGGGCCGGGCCGGCGCTCAGTCGCCGAACGGTCCCATCCCGCCCATGCCGCCACCGCCGCCGCCCTGCATCTGCTGCATCATCCGCTGCATGTCGCCGTCGCCCATCCCCTGGAACTGCTTCATCATCTGGGCCATCGTCTTGTGCTGTTCAAGGAGTTCCCGCACCGTCTCCTCGCTCTTGCCGGAGCCGTGAGCGATACGCTCGACGCGTGACTTGGAGACCGAGCGCGGATTCGCCATCTCGTCGTCGGTCATCGAGTCCATGACCACCTCGAAGTCGCGGAGCCGCTCCTGTGTCACGTCCATTGCGTCGTCGGGGAGTTGGTCCATCAGCCCGCCGCCCATGCCGGGGATCATGTCCATCACCTGCGAGAGCGGCCCCATGTTGTTCATCGCCTCCATCTGCTTGCGCATGTCGTGGAGGGTGAACTCCCCTTCCAGCATCTGCTCGGGGTCCCAGTCGTCCTCCTCGGTGCCGGTCTCCTCCATCGCGCGCTCGACCCGCTCGGTGAGCTGCTTGAGGTCGCCCATCCCCAGCAGTCGGGAGATGAAGCCGTCCGGCTCGAACCGCTCTACGTCCTGCACCTCCTCGCCGGTGCCGAGGAAGGCAATCGAGGAGTCGGTACGGTCGACCGCCGCGAGCGCACCGCCACCCTTCGCCGTCCCGTCGAGCTTCGTGATGGCGACGCCGTCGATGCCGACCGCGGACTCGAAGCTGTCGGCCTGCTCCTTCGCGCCCTGTCCGATTGCGGCGTCGAGCACGAGCAGATTCCGGTCGGGGTCGACCACCGACTCGATCTGCTCCAACTCGGAGATGAGTTCGTCCTCCAGCGCGTGCCGCCCGGCGGTGTCGACGATGAGCACGTCGACGTGTGAGAGTTCCTCCTTGCCCGTCCGGGCGATGTCGACCGGGTCGTCGTTGTCGGGGTTGCCGTAGAAATCCACCTCGGCCCGCTCGCACATCTGCTTCGCCTGATCGTACGCGCCGGGCCGGAACGTGTCCGTCTGGATCACGCCGGGCCGGAGTCCCTTCTTCGAGAACCACCACGCCATCTTCGCCGCGGAGGTGGTCTTCCCCGACCCCTGCAGGCCGGCGAGCACGATGGTCTGCTCTTCGAGCGGCAGGTCCGTCGATTCACCCACCAGACCGACCAGTTCCTCGTAGACGATACGGAGGACGTGATCGCGGGCGGTGGTGCCCGACGGCGGCTCCTCTTCCAGCGCCCGCTCGCGGATGTCCTCCGAGAGATCCATCACGAGGTCGACCGCCACGTCGGCTTGGAGGAGCGACCGCTGGATCTCCTTCACGATCTCCTCGACATCCTCCTCGTCGAGCCGGGATTTGCCGCGCAGCTTGTCGAGACTGCCGCGGAGCGAACTCCCCAAGTCGTCGAGTACCATTTGCACAATCTACGCCGCCGACGCGGTAAACGCTTTTCCGTCAGTTCGTGTCGCCCGCGGGAAGGGGGAGGGCCGACCGCGTCGGGGCCGCGTCAGGTCGACTCGCCGACGACGGTGTTCTCCTCCGTGAGGTCGCCGAGCGTCTCCCACGTGCGCCCGTCGTCGGCGCTGTACTCGACCGGACCGAACGTGTACGTCCCCGTCTCGTCGGGCGCTTCCGAGAAGTAGGTTCGGGTGCCCGACTCGACCGCCGCGTCGAACGTGACGACCGTGCGGTCGCCGACCGTCCGGGTCGAGAGCGCGTCACCGGCCACGACCGTCCACGAGGCAGGGATGCGGTCGCG
>PXSB01000082.1:5959-29708 GCA_003023185.1 Halobacteriales archaeon QS_9_67_17
GTCGGGACGTGCTCGTGGGAGCGGTAGTAGCCGTTCTCCGTCAGCGACCACTCCTGTGGGTCGCCCGACCCGTTGCCGTTCCCGTTCGGTGAGTCAATCTGAAGATAGCGAGTGCCAGCGTGGTAGTGGCCGAGGTGGACGTAGCCGTTCGCCGTGACATCGAGATTATGGGAACTCAGCGTGAAGTTCGCGAAGTCGGTGTCGTCGCGCCACACCCACTTGTCGAGTTCGCCGCCGGCACTCGCCGGGTCGGCGTTGGCCGAGGCGGTCCCGAGGTCGATTGGCGATCCGTCGTAATCATCCACGGGGTCGGCGTCGACGAGATAGCAGAACCCCGTGTAGCCGCTGTCGTCGTCCGGGTTCTCTTGACCGACGACGAAGACGCGCTTCCCGTCGACCAGTCCGGGAGCCGGGGCGACGTGGTGCGCGCGGTCCATTCCGAACGCGCCGAGTTCGACGATGTTCGTCGGCTCGGAGAGGTCGAGCACGCGCGCGCCGCTGTTCCAGTTGGCGAAGTAGCCGTACGGCGTCCCGGTTCGCGGGTCCTCCTGTACGACGATGTCGTGGGCGTAGAAGGTGTTCCCCTCGGTGCCGGCCTCCGCCTGCGCGAGTTCAGAGTCGGAGGTCCAGTAGTTGACGAGCGCGAGCGCGCCGGTCGTCCGGTCGAACTCGAAGACGTACAGCCCGGCGGTGGTGCCGTCCGCGCCCTTCACCGCGAACACGTAGTCTTGGCCGTCGATGACGTGATGAAAGCAGTTGTGGGGGCCGAGTCCCCACCCGTCGTAGCTGCCGACCAGCTCCGGATTTCCGGGGTCGGAGACATCGAACGCCTGCAGGGCGGCACCTTCCGGGCTGACCGAGTCACCGTCGGTACCGCTGCCGGTGCCGGCCGCGTCGAACAGTACGGTGAGCGGCTGTTTGCAGATGAACGCGTAGTTGCCGTCGCCGCTGAGCTTCACGTCCATCACCGCCGAACCGGCGTTGTCGTTGCGGATGAACGAGAGCACGGTCGGCTCCGCCGTCGTCAGTTCGGACTCGTCTGTCGCCTGCGTGTAGTCGCTCACGTCGAGGATGGCGAGTCCACGGTCGTTCGTCGGGTCCTCCGAGGAGAAGATAGAGACGAACGCCAGATCTCCCCGTACGCGAATCTCGCTGAGACCGCCGTAGTGGGGCTCGTCGGGGTCGCCGCTCACCGACGCCGAGCCGACCCCGCCGAGACTGTGGTAGCCGACCTGTGTCGTCTTTTGTTTCGTGTCGTGGGCGTGGTCGCCGTGGTCGCTCGACGAGCCACTCGGGTGAGCGCTCGCCCCGCCCGTAATCGCCAGCCCGCTGGCAGTCGCCGCGGTCAGCCGGGTGAACGCTCGCCGACTCAGTTCGCTGTCGGTGCTGTCGTGGGGTGTGTCGTCGTTTGTCATGGTTAGTTTCGGTCGTGCGGTGGAAAGGACGGGCGTGTCGCGGCTCAGACGTTCGTGTCCAAGCCGACGACGGTGTTCGTCTCGCTCGTGCCGCTGGCGGCGACCCACTGGCCGTCGATGCGGACCTCGGCCGGCCCGAAGGTGTACTGGCCGGTGTCGCTCACGGCCGTCCCCTGCGTGGGTGCCTCGGCGAAGTACGTGTACGCGGTGCTCGTGTCGGCGGCGGCCGACTCCGTGAAGTAGACGTACTGCACGCCGTCACGCGTCTCAACGCGGTCCACGTCGTCGGAGGCGTCCGTCAGCACCGTCCACTCCGTGGGCACGGCGTCACGGACCGGCCCGGAGTCGGAGGGGTCGACCGTCAGGTCGA
Organism: Halobacteriales archaeon QS_9_67_17; assembly: GCA_003023185.1. Taxonomy (GTDB): domain Archaea; phylum Halobacteriota; class Halobacteria; order Halobacteriales; family Haloarculaceae; genus Halosegnis. The sequence goes on from PXSB01000082.1 coordinate 7,745, forward strand.
TCTGGTTCGTCTGGCCGGCCGTGAACACGGAGCCGTCGTCCGACCGCGTGCCGGAGACGAACACGCCGGAATCGAAGTCGACCGAGAGGTCGACGTGCGCCTGCACGTCGTCGCCGTTGACGACGCCCGGAACGTTCACCAGTTTGGCGACGACGTAGTACACCGATTCCGTAGCGTCACGGCCGAAGGACGCCGAAACGGAGGCGTCGCCGTCCGTACCCTGCGCTCGCGCGACGATGTTCGGCTCGCCGTTGTCGGCCGGGGTCTCGGCGTCGTAGACGAACAGGTCGATCTGCGGGTCGCCCCCTGTGTCGTTCGCGTTGCCGCCCGAGTAGTAGTCGAACTGCACCTCGGCCGAGAGCGTGCCAGCGCCGGCGGTCACGTAGCCAGCGACCGCACGCGAGTCCTCGGGGAGATTGAGACCCAGCGTCTCGCTGCTCGTGCCGGACAGCTCGCGAGTCACGGCGTCGACTGCCGCGTCGGGGTTCACCCGGCCGAAGCCCTCGTACGTGTCGCGGCCGCCGAACTGGTAGGTCGGCGCGTGCGCTCGGTGATACGGCGCGGCGGTGAAGGCCGTCTCGCTGGCGGTCGCGAGCAGCACCTGCTTCAGGCGGAGCACGTCGTCGAGGCCAGTCGCTTCGGGTTCGGGGAGCGCGATTCCAGCGGGCGCGTCGAACTCCATCGCGTTCGCGACGAGGCCCGACACGCCCGTCGTGAACGGTGAGGCCATCGACGTGCCGGCCTTGAGCGTGTACTCGCGGATCGGGTCCTGTTCGGACTCGGACCGGTTCGGGAGGCCGCGCTGGACCGCGTCCACGAGGTCGGTCACCGTGCCGCCGGGTGCGGTTACGTCCGGCTTCATGTATTCGCCGCCCTCGTCCTCGTCGACGGCCCCGACGCCGCCGCTGGAGTAGCCCGCGATGCCGTCGAGATTGCCCGTCGCGGCCACGGAGATGGCTTCGTCGGCCACCGCCGGCGCGCCGTTGCCGTTCAGCGGCGTCGCGGAGTTGCCCGCCGCCGCGACCGTGAGGATACCACCTTGCGCGATGTCCTTGACGCTCGCGGGAATCGAGGTGAGTGAGCCACCGGCCGCGCCAAGCGGAAGGCCACCGGTGTAGCCCCACGACATATTGACGGCGCGCATGTTGAAGATGCGCGCGAAGTCGTCGGCGTGATCGCCGAGATCGGTCGTCGGCCCGGAGAGCCCCTGTAGGCCGACGATGCTCGCGTTCGGCGCGAGACCGGAGTGGACCCCGACGGCCCCGCTTCCCGTCCGGTCGCCGTCGGTTTCCGCGGGCGGCTGGAACGGCCCGACGCCGACGCGCTCGACGCGCGAGGTCGAACTTCCCACGGGTCGCACGTATATGGTGTAGGTCGCGGTGCCGGAGTCGTGGACGGTCGGCGTCTCGGCGATGACGTTGTCCGTCCGACTGCCGTCGGAACTGTTCGAGGTCGAGTCGAGTTCTCGGCCGTCCGGCCCTTCGATGACCAGTTCGATGAGTTCGCCGTATGCGGTGCCGAACACTCCGCTGTCGGCTTCGGCGTCCACCTGATACTCGATGAACTCACCGGTCGCGAGGACGGCGCGTGGTTCGTCCTCGGTTGCGGCGGCGGTATCGACCGCGCTCGCACGCCCCGAGCCGGCCATGATGCCGGCGACGTGCGAGCCGTGACCGTCCCCGTCGCGCGGCCGCTCGTAGCTCCCGTATCGCGCGCCGGAGTCGTACCAGCCGATAGTCTTCGGCGTGTCGGCGGTGACGTTCCCGTTGGAACCGGGGAAGGCGAACACCTCGTTCTCGTTGACGGTGGTCACCTCGCCCTGAATCTCATAGTAGGTGCCGGCGATCTCGTACGTCGAGGTGACGTTCAGGTAGTGTTCGCCGACGAACCGGTACTGGTGGTCGGGGTCGACGGCGGCGGAGAGCTTTTCCGGGTCGTTCGATGTGGCTGCCGTGACGACCCGCTTGTACTCGCCGTCGACGAGTTTGTCGAGGCCGAATTCGAGGTCATTGCCCGGCTCCGACGGCGACCACGACAGCTCCGCGTCGAGTTCCTCGACCCCGGTCGGCGTCGTGAACTCGTGGTAGAACTCCTCGCCGTCGGCGAACGTCCCCGGGCCAGCGGTGCCCGAGAACGACTCCGTGTCGCCGGTCTCTACGCGCTCGGTGTCATTCTGGGCCGGGCGTGTGAGCGTCACCTCACCGTCTTGGATGACCGCCGTGACGCCGTTCCACGGCCCCTGATCGGGATGCCGTGGGCTGACCCCACTGTCGGTCAGCGAGATCGAGCGGTCCGGTCGTCCGCGGTAGCCGCGCGCCCACACCTTCGCGGCCTCCTGCGTCCGGAAGTTCAGGTACGACTCGTCGAACCCGCCCGCCGCGGCGGTCTGTCCCGTCGCCGAGACGCCGGTAACCCCGAGGGCTGCGAGCGTGCCGGCCCCCTTGAGGAACGTCCGCCGCCCGACCTGTGCGGATTCTTCACCATCGTTCGGGTGCTTACTACCCATAGGGATGAACAGCGGTGGCGAGTGTGTATACGAGGGGGGTAACTGCTATGGTCTGTTTCGTGTTTACACACCACATTTTCGAGAGCGACGAGTTCCGACTCGTCACTCGTCGTCGAAACTCGCCGCGACGAGCTTCCGCTCTGCAGCGCGGATGTGCCCGTGAAACGTCGGGGTGGCGATGTCCAGCCGGTCGGCGATCTCTTCGCCGGTGTGCTCGCGGGGCGAGGCGAAGTAGCCGGCGTCGAACGCCGTCTCTAACACTGTCTGTTGGCGGTCGGTCAGATCCGCAAGCCGATTACTCTCGTCGTTGGCGTCGGACGGCTGGTCGCGGCGGGCAACGAGTCTGACGCCGTGGCGGGCGTCCAGCGTCTCCACGAGCGTGCGGACATCCGTGCCCGGCGGCAACTGCACCACGACTCGTGCTTCACCGCCCTCGGCGTATGCATCGGTGGTGCGGCCGCCGCGTTCGGCGAGCGCGCGAGTGATCGTGGTGTCGTCCGTCACCCTGAGGAGGAACGCGTCGCCGGCCTCGCGGACGAACGCCGCGTCGTCGGCGAGGCGGTCGGTGGCCGACAGCGCCGTCTCGCGGTCGGTGCCCCGGACGCGGTAGAACTGACGGACGGTGTCATCGACGGGGGTGCTCCCGACCAGCTCGACGCGACAGCCGTCGACCGCCTCGGAGAGCCCGACGGGAAACAGCGACTCGTCGTCGACGGCGAGTTCCAACTCGACGCCGAAGTCACCCATCAGCGCCCGCTGGCGCTCGACGGCAGTGATCGCGTTCGCGACGATTCGGCCCAACTCACGGAGCACGGCCTGCTCTCGCTCGCGGAAGGCGTCTGCCTCCGACGCGTACACGCAGAGCACGCCGACGGTCGTCTCGCGTGCCGACAGTGGAATCGCCGCCGCGGAGGCGAATCCCGAGTCGAGCGCCGGGGCCCGCCAGTCGTCGGCGACGGGGTTCTCGGCTATCTCCTGAACGACTTCGACCTCTCTGTTCCGGACGGCCGTCTTCGCGGTGTATCCCTCGGCGTCCGGCCCTGGGCGGGCGTCGAGATACTCGGACCCCTCGCCGGCCCACGCGCGGGCTTCGATCCGCTCGCCCCGCTCGAAGCTCCCGATCCACGCGAATCGGTAGAGGTCGGCGTCGGTCAGTCGGTCGACGACGGCCGCCTCGATACCCTCACGCGTGGTCGCGGTCGTCAGGTCGCGGAGCACGGAGCGGATGACGCCGTTGATGCGGTCGAGTCGCTTGAGCCGGTCGGCCTGCTCGGCGAGAACTCGCTCGCGCGCCTTCCGCTCGGCGATGTCGCGGCCGATGCCGACGATGCCGAGCAGCGAGCCGTCGTCGTCGCGCAGCACCGACCCCGTGAACTCGTGGGGGAGATCCTCGCCGTCCGTCGTTCGAAAGGCCGCCTCGACGGTCGTCCGGCCCTCGGTGACCACCCTGTTGATGGCCGCGCGCACGGCCTCGCGGTCGTCTGGGGCGACGAAGTCGGTTGGGTTCATCCGCGCGATCTCCGCGTCCGAGTGGCCGGTCACCTCGGAGAGCCGGGCGTTCCACGCCGTGAACTCGCCCTCGTCGTCGAAGAGGAAGAATACGTCCTGCAGTTCATCGAGCGCCGCGCGCAACAGTTCGTCGTCGATCCGACCCGGCTGGTCAGCCGCGCCGGTTCCATCGGTCGCCTGCTCGATAGCCGCGCGAACGAGCGGAGCGTCGTCGGTCCCGGACACCGGGACGCAGTGGTCTGCGCCGTTCTCCAGCGCCCGGGCCGCGACCGCTGGCTCCGCCGGATCGTACAGCAGGACGTGTAACGCGTCCGCTTCGTCCAGTTTGGGTTCGTCGCCCGACAGCGGCCCGGCGTCGACGAGACAGTCCGCCGGCCCCGATTCGACCAGTCGCACACTTTCCGTCGAGAGCGCCGACCTGACGACGCTCGCGTCCCCCCGAACGCGTACGCGCACCGTTCGCGACACAGCCTTCGATGGGGCAACAGCGTAATAAACGCCGCGTCGTGCTGGATCTTATGCCCTCGGTGGTGAACCAACGACCGTGCCCGGGCTCCTCGCGTACGTCACGGCGGCCGTCGCGCTGATACTGGCACCGGGCCCGGACACGGCGTTCGTGCTCGCACAGGCGGTCGGGGCCGGTCGCGCCGCCGGCGTCCGGGCCGCGCTCGGAGTCGCGACTGGCGTCTGCGTCCACACGGTTGCCGCCGTCGCCGGGCTCGCCGCGCTCCTCCGGGCCGCGCCGACCGCATACGACGCCGTCACGCTCGCCGGCGCGGCGTATCTCGCGTATCTGGGCGTCCGAATGCTCCGGGGCGACGGCGCGTTCGACGGCGAGCCACGCGGCGGCGCGGAAGGGGCGACCGGCGGCTTCCGTCGCGGCCTGCTCACGAACGTCCTGAACCCGAAGGTGGCGCTGTTCTTCGTCGCCTTCCTGCCGCAGTTCGGTGCCGGGCTGGAACTCCTGCCGCTCGGCGGGCTCTACGCGCTCATCACCGCCGTCTATCTCGCTGGGGTCGCGCTGGCGGCCGGCCGCGCTCGGTCCCTACTCGCCGCGGCGGGCGCGCGTCGGTGGCTCGGCCGCGTCGCCGGCGGCGTCACGCTCGCGCTGGCCGGGGTGGCCGCGCGCGAGGCGCTGTGAGCGGGAGATTGAAGCCGGGGGGCCGCCTGCGGCGAGTATGAGCAACGACCCGGTCGAAGCCGCCGACTACCACGACCTCGTGCGAGTGACCGACGCCCGCGTCGCCCCGGACGGAGAGACCGTCGCGGTCCTCCGCGAGACGCCCGACACCGGCGAGGCGTACGAGACGACCGTCTACACGGTGCCGGCCGACGGGAGCGACGACCCGCAGCGGTTCACCGCGAGCGAGGGCGTGGACGCGGAGCCGCGATGGTCACCCGACGGCGACCGACTGGCGTTCGTCTCCGACCGCGGCACCGAGGGAACGCCGCAACTGCGAGTCGTCCCCGCCGCCGGCGGCGAGTCCGAGCGCGTCACCGACGTGGTTGGCGGCGTCGCCGACATCGCGTGGTCGCCCGACGGCACCCGGATCGCGTTCACACAGACGACCCGGCCCGAGGAGCGCGAGGCGGGCCACGACATCGAGGCCGACGAGGCGTATGAGCGCGAGGAGCCGGACCCGCGCGTCGAGGACCGCACCGTCTACCGCGCCTTCCAGTCGTACTTCGACGGCGGCCGCTCGCACGTGTACGTGGTCGACCTCGCGAGCGGCGACGTGCGACGGCTCACCGACGGCGACCGCGACTACAAGTCGCCCGTCTGGGCCGACGACGGCTCCCTTTATTACATCGTCAAGGCTGACGCGCCGGATCCCGACGACAGCATCGAGTTCGACATCGAGCGGGTGCCCGCCGACGGCGGCGACGCCGACCACGTCCAGACGACGACCGACTACGAGCCACGACTGGCCGTGGCCGACGACGGCCGCCTCGCGTACCCTCGCACGCCGCCCGAGCGGTCGTCGATGCGACAGACTGACCTCTGTGTCTTCGACCCCGAAACCGGCGAGGAGACGGTCGTCACCGCCGACCTCGACCGGGCGCTCCACCGCTCGCGCTCGCTGGCGTGGGACGACGGCGACCTGTTCTTCCTCACGCCGGATTCGGGCCACGTCACCGTCCGGCGGGCGACCGTCGACGATGGGACGGACATCGACACGCTCGTCGGCGAGGGTCACGCGACCACGGTCCACGCGGCCGGTGGCACCGTCACCTTCCCGCGCTCGACGGCCGAACATCCGGACGACGCGTTCGCCTACGACGGCGAGATGTCCCGTCTCACCGCGTTCAACGCCGAGTATCTCGACTCGCACGCCGTCGCGGTCCCCGAGTCGATCACCTTCGAGAGCGAGGGCCACGAACTGGACGGGTGGGTGTTGACGCCGCCCGAGGCCGAGCCGGGAGAGACGTATCCGCTCGTGGTCGAGGTTCACGGCGGGCCACACGTCACGTGGACCGCCGGCGGCTCGATGTGGCACGAGTTCCAGACGCTCGCGGCGCGCGGCTACGTCGTGTTCTGGTCGAACCCGCGCGGCTCGCTCGGCTACGGCGCCGACTTCGCACAGGCCATCGCGGAGAACTGGGGCGAGGTGACGATGACGGACGTGCTCGCCGGTGCGGACGTGGTCGCGGACCGCGACATCGTGGATGCGGACCAGCAGTTCCTCACCGGCGGCTCCTTCGGCGGCTACATGACCGGCTGGATGGTGGGTCACACGGACCGCTTCGAGGGCGCGGTCGCCCAGCGGGGCGTCTTCGATCTGGCCTCCTTCTACGGGTCGACCGACGGCGCGTACAAGCTCGTCGAAGGCGACTACGACGCGCTCCCGTGGGAGGACCCGACGTTCCTCGCGGAGCACTCGCCGGTGAACTACGTCGACGACGTGGAGACGCCCACGCTCGTCGTCCACGCCGAGAAGGACTACCGGGTGCCGGTCTGCAACGGCGAGATGTTCTACCGATGCCTGCGCAAGCAGGGCGTCGACACTCGGCTGGTGCGGTATCCCCGCGAGGGCCACGAGCTGTCGCGGTCGGGCGAACCGGCCCACGTCGTCGACCGCATCGAGCGCATCGTCCGCTGGTTCGACGGCTACTCCGAGTATCACGACGCCGACCGCGCGCTCGACCGCGAGCGCAACGACGGGCTGTCGGCGGGTGACGGCGAGTAGGCTCAGACCCCGCTGACGGTCGCGAGCGCGGCCATCGCGACTGTCCCCAACGTCGCCAGCGTCATCGCAAGTACGAGCACCGTCTGCGTGTCCACCTCGTCGAGTGTCCGCTCGATGAGACGCACGTTCGTCCGGTGGATCGCCCACAGCAGCGACAGTGACAGCCGGTGATACTGGAGGAACGTCCCCGCCAGTCCACCTCGCTGGGTGTCGCGCGGCGGCCGCCACGTCACGTCGCGAGCGCGCTCGCCGTCTGTCGGTGCAGTGCGCGCCGCACGCTCCCGCTCGGCCGTCGAGAATCCCTCGACGCGAGCGGTTCCGCCCTCCACGTCGAACAGCGACCGGGCACAGAACACACACAGCGTCCGCTCGTCGGTTTCCGTTTCGATAGTGAGCGTCTCGTCGGATGACACCGACTGCTCGCAGAGTTCACAGGTCGTCTCCTGCTCGGCGGCGACCGTCCGTGTCCGACTCATCACGAAGCCGTAGCAGCCGCGGGCGCCTAACAGCGGACCCGAACATCAGCGGCAGTTTATTGCTCCGTCAGTCGGTCGACGATGACCTCGGGGTCGAACTGCTCGATGTCGTCGTACCCCTGTCCGGTGCCGAGGAACAGGATCGGCTTGCCGGTCACCTCCGCGATGGAGATGGCCGCGCCGCCCTGCGAGTCGGCGTCAGCCTTCGTGAGCACGACGCCGTCGATTTCGGCTGCGTCGTCGAACTGTTCGGCGCGCTTCGTCGCGTCTTGTCCGGCGACGGCCTCGTCGGCGAACAGCGTCAGGTCCGGGCCGACAACGCGGTCGATCTTCTCCAGTTGGCTCATTAGGTCGTTCGACGTGTGGAGCCGCCCGGCCGTGTCACCGAGCACCACGTCCACGTCGTTCGCCTCCGCGTACTCAACGGCGTCGTAGATGACCGCCGCCGGGTCGCCGCCCTGCTCGTGGTTGATCAGCTTGAGATCGAGGTTGTCGGCGTGTTTCTGGAGCTGTTCGTTCGCGCCGGCCCGGTAGGTGTCGCCGTTGGCGAGCACGACGGAGTAGCCGCGCTCCTCCAGATACCGGCCGAGCTTGGCGATGGTCGTCGTCTTCCCGACGCCGTTGACGCCGGTGAAGATAATCGTCACCGGCTTCTCGCGGGCGGCGATCTCCTCGTCGAAGTCGATGCCGCCCACGTCGATGACATCCAACAGCGCGTTGCCGATGGCCTCCCTGACGACGACCTCGCCGCTCTTCACCTGTGCGCGGGCCTGTCCGACCAACTCCTCGCGCAGTCCCTCGATTATCTCGCTGGCAACGCGCATCTCAACGTCACCCTGCAGGAGCGCGAACTCCAGCTGTTCGAGCGGCTCTTCAAGTTCCTCTTCGGTTATCTTCGACTTGCCGGACGCGAATAGCTTCGCGCGCTCGGTGAGGCTGTCGTCGTCGCCCTCGGTCGTCTCGGTGTCCGTGTCGGCCTCGGTCGCCTCCGGGTCGGGCTCTGCCGGCTGGTCGGCGTCCGCCTCAGTCGCCTCGGCTGTGTCGGCCTCGTCTTCGACCTCCTCCTCAAACCGGCCGAGCTTCTCCTTCAGCGAGTCGAACATCCTACTCCTCGTCGTCGCCCATGCCGCCCATCTGCTGTTGCATCTGCTGCATCTGCTGTTGTTGCATCTGCTGGGCCTGCTGTTCGAGCCGTTCCGTCTCCGTCTCTATCTCGCCGATCTCCTCGCGGAGGTCCTCGATCCGCTCGTCGATGGTCTCCTTCTTGCGTTCGAGCGTCTCGACGGCCTCCTCGCTGTCGTGTTCCGCGGCGTAGCCGCCACCCAGCGAGACGATGATCTCGTCGATGTCATCGACCGTCGCGCGGACGTAGGCGTCGCCGCCGAGCGGCACCTGCACCGTCGAGTCGGAGTCGAGCACGCCGATGGCCTCGGTCGCCTCGTCGATCTCGACCTGCTCGTTGCGGAGATCCTCGATTTCGCCTTCCAGTGCCTCTTTCTCCTGTTCGAGCGCCTGAATCTGCTGTTGGAGCTCCTGCATCTGGCCGCCGCCGCCACCACCGAGGCTCATGCGTCCCCCCCGCTGATCTCGACTTCGGTGCGCTTCAGTCCGAGCTGGGAGCCGATGTTCGCGTACGTGCGCTCGCGGGCGACCGACTCGTTGGGCGCGTCGACCGACATCTCGAACGACTGCCAGCCGTCGCGGGCCTGAAACTGACCGCTCACTGTAAACTCGCTCATACCAAAAACGGGCCGCGCGAGCGGGAAGTACCTTCCGACCTGCCACGGCACCGCTCCGGGGCGTGAGGGGTTACGCGCTACGCCAGCTCGTCGACGCCGGTCATCTCGAAGCGCGCGCCGCCGGCCTCGCTGTCCGTCGCCGCGGCTGTCCAGCCGTGACCCTCGGCGATGTCGCGGACGATCCGGAGTCCGAAGCCGGTGCCGTCGTCGCTAGTCGTGTAGTCGCGGTCGAACACGCGTGCGTCGTCGTCCGCGTCGATCCCCGCGCCGTCGTCGGCGACGTAGAACCCGGCCCGCTCGCCGAGCGCATCGACCGTCACGGTGACGGACGCCCCGCCGTGTTGCACCGCGTTCCGAAACAGATTCTCGAACAGTTCGCCGAGTCGGCTCCGGTCGCCGGCGACGGTTGCACCGTCGAGGCGCACGTCGAGCGTCGCGTCAGCCGTGTCGATCCGGCCCCACGCCTGCCGCGCGACCGCCGCGAGTCGGAGTTGCTCGGTCGTCTCGACCACGCGCCCATCGCGAGCGAGTGTCAGGAGGTCCGCAATGAGCGTCTCCATGCGGTCGAACGCCGTCTCGGCGCTGTCGAGATGCGACGACACGGCGTCGTCCTCGTTCTTCTCGGCCACGAGACCGACGTGACCCCGCGCCACCGTCAGCGGATTCCGGAGGTCGTGGCTGACGACGCCGGCGAACTCGTCGAGCCGGTCGTTCTCGCGGGTGAGCTGCCGTTCGCGCTCCTGTAACAGCTGCTCGCGTTCCACCCGATGGAGCGCCGCGAGGAGCGCGTCGGTGATGATGTCGACGAGCGCCCGGTCGGAGGCGTCGAACGCGTCGGGTTCGAGTGCGGTGGCGATGAAGATGCCCTCGTCCGCGAGCGGATAGACGACGCCGCTCCGCGACGGAGACAGCTCGGCCACCGTCTCGTCGTGGTCGCGGATGTCGTCAGACGAACCGGTCGACCCGATTGGTAGGATCGCGCCGGTAGGTCGGCGGCCTGTCGAGGGCGTCGGTTTCGGTCCCCACCACCGCGAGCGGTCGGAGTTCGTTCGTCTCGGGGTCGTAGTCGTGAAAGCCAGCCAGCGGCGCGTCGATCACGTCGCGGGCCGCCTCGACCGCGACACGCGCCGTTTCCTCGCGCGTCTCCGCGCGCAGCAGCTCACGGGTGTAGGTGTGCAACCCGGTTAGCTTCCGCTCCCGTTCGGTTGCCTCCTCCCCCCTCATGACCTGTTACTCTGTTGACCACAATAATAGTTCCATCGCGTCCGCGGGCGTCAGTCGATGAAGCCGAGCGCCGACTCGATGCGGCCGAGTTCCGGGCCGGTGGTGTCCTCGCCACAGACGTAGCCGCGTTCGTTGGCGACGAGACCGCTCCCGACGAGCGCGCCGCCGTAGTTGATCGTCCCGATGTCGGCCGGCACGCCGAGGTGATCTGCGAGCCGAGCCAGCGTCTCGTCGGTCGCCTTCGGGTGACAGAGAACGCCGTCGTCGGTCGCGACGGCGGCCGTGCCGACGGTGCGGACGCCCGCGATGTCGCCCCGTTCGACGGGCACGTCGAGGGCTTGCTGGACCGCCTGCACGGCCTTCCGCGAGAGGTCCGGGTGGACGTACGCGCCGGTGTCGTTACAGAGGACGACGTTGCCGGCGGCGTTCACCCGACCCGGCAGTTCGTGGATCGGGAGCGCCGTCGCGTCGGCGATTTGCTCGCGCTCGCGGTCGGAGATGCGCGAGGAGACGAGCAGGCCATTCGCGTTGCCGGCCGCGAGCGCGCCGACGGTGCCCGAGCCGCCGACCGTCGTCGGGCAGGCGGGCACGTCGAGTTCGTCTGCGAACGACTGCTGTAGCTCCGGCTCCATGTCGGGGCGGACGAGAAGCGCGTCGTCCGTGGCGCGGGCGAAGACGCCGACGTACGACGAACCGGACAGGGCCGCCCGGAGCACGTCAGGCCGTCTCCGCCTCGACGACGGCCGCGCCCTCCTCGTCGAAGCGGGCCGCGCGGACGCGGAGCTTCGACGGGGGCTTCGAGCGACCGCGCTCCCACACCGCCTCGTTGATCGAGGGGTCAAGTCGGACGGCGTCCTCGGCGACGCTGAACTGCGTCGCGAGGTGTTCGCGCACGAGCGTCATCGCCTTGTCGGCGCGCTTCTGCTTCGCCTCCGCCTTGGCGTCGCGCAGCGGCACCGTCACGACGCGCTCCTCGAAGTTGCTCGCGCTCATTCGTCCGTGTCGCCCCGCCGCCAGTTACGCCGCTTCGGGTTCTGCATGGTGTCGCGGTCCGTCTTCATGATGACCCACGCCGGCACCCGGCTGTTCTGTCGCTCTAGCTTCGCGAGCCGCTTCTTCTGCGCCTTCGATTTCTTACCCATAGTGAACACCAGTTCGACGCCCGGGCATTTATCCCTGTCCTTTCGATTCATGACCGTGTTCAGATACGCGGGTCGTCGCTCGACTGCGCAACCGCGGTGGGTGGGACTGAAAGGGGCCGGTCGCTATGGGAAGCCCGACGACGCAAGCACCGCAGCGAACGCAGTGAGCGAGGCGCGCAGCGAGATCTGCGAGCGGCCGTGGGCCGCTCGCACGGCCCGTGGCGGTGGAGCCGCCACGCTGCGCGCGACCGTAGCGACCGGGGGCTTTCCACACTCTGTTGCTGGTCCCTCCAAATCCCCCTTAGCTGAACACTACCCCGCCCAGCGTTCGTAAGCGCACGAAGCCAGCCGCTGACGCCGAGCAAGCGACTTTTGAACCCGAAGCCACCTCACCGTTCAGGCACGGGATTGATGAGCGTCGCGACACCCCACCCACGCATGAGCGACATTCGCCGGCTCGACGACGCGACGGTCGACCGCATCGCCGCGGGCGAGGTGGTCGAGCGGCCGGCCTCCGTCGTGAAGGAACTCGTCGAGAACAGCATCGACGCCGACGCCTCGCGCATCGAGGTGGCCGTCGAGGCCGGCGGAACCGACCGCATCGCCGTGCGCGACGACGGCGTCGGCATGCGCGGCGACGACCTCGAACTCGCCATCGCAGAACACGCCACCTCGAAGATCGGCGACATCGACGACTTAGAGGCCGGTGTCGCCACGCTCGGCTTCCGCGGCGAGGCGCTCCACGCCATCGGGGCCGTCTCGACGCTGACGCTCCGGTCACGCGAGCGGGGGGCCGAGCGCGGCACCGAACTCCGCGTCGAGGGCGGCGACACCATTGAGCGCCGGCCGGTCGGCTGTCCCGAAGGGACGGCCGTCGTCGTCGAAGACCTGTTCCACAACGTCCCCGCGCGCCGGAAGTATCTCAAGTCGGAGACGACCGAGTTCGCGCGCATCAACCGCGTCGTCTCGGGCTACGCGCTCGCCAACCCGGACGTGGCGGTCACCCTCGAACACGACGGGCGGGAGACGTTCGCCACCGAGGGCAACGGCGACCGTCGCTCGGCCGTCATGGCCGTCTACGGCCGCGAGGTGGCCGCCGACATGGTAGACGTGGGCGCGGCGCGCGACGAGGCCACCCTCGACGCCGACGGCCCGCTTGACGGCGTCGGCGGACTCGTCAGCCACCCGGAGACGAACCGCGCCACCCGCGAGTACGTGAACGTCCTCGTGAACGGGCGGTGGGTGACCGCGAGCGCCGTCCGCGAGGCCGTGGTCGAGGCATACGGGCGGCAACTCGCCGGCGACCGCTACCCGTTTGCCGTCCTCGATCTCGCCGTCGACCCTGCGACCGTCGACGTGAACGTCCACCCGCGCAAGCTCGAAGTCCGCTTCGCCGACGAGGCCGGAATGGGCCGGCAGGTGCGCGAGGCCGTCGAGGACGCGCTATTGGACGAGGGCCTCGTCCGCACGAGCGCGCCGCGGGGCCGTTCGAAGGCCGCACAGACGGCGATCAGTCCCGAATCGGTCGAGACGAACGAGAGGGAAGGCGAGGAGTCCACGGCCTCGACGGGTGCAGATACAACAGCCGGCGCAGACCCAACGCCGCGCTCGGACGAAGCGGACACGTCTGCTCGAACCGCGGCTGGCACGGACAGCACCGCCGACGCGAGCGCGGCATCGACGGACGACTCGACGCCAGCGTGGGCGGGTGAATCGGCCGAATCCGACGACCCGCAGGCGACCGGACACGACGAGGCGAGACACGGTTCCGACGGCGCGACCGCCGACCGCGAACGCCGGTTCCGCGCGTCGCCGACGCAGACGACGCTCGACGGGAGCGACCCGGACCACGAGTTCGAGCGACTGCCGCCGATGCGCGTGCTCGGGCAGTTGCACGACACCTACGTCGTCGCCGAGACGGCCGACGGTCTCGTCCTGATCGACCAGCACGCCGCCGACGAGCGGGTGAACTACGAGCGCCTCCGCGAGCGGTTCGCCGGCGACGTGCAGACGCAGGCGCTCGCCGAGCCGGTGGAACTGTCGCTGACGGCGAAGGAGGCGGCCCTCGCCGAGCCGGCACGCGACACCCTCGCGCGACTCGGTTTTACTGCGACGCTGGCCGACGACCGGACGCTGCGCGTGACGACGGTGCCCGCGCTGCTGGCCGACGCCGTCGACGACACGACCGGCGCGAGTCTCGTCCGTGCGCTCATCGACGACTTCGCGGACGGCGACCCGGAGCGGACGGTCGAGCGGGCGGCCGACGAACTGCTCGGCGACCTCGCCTGCTACCCCGCGATCAAGGGGAACACCTCGCTCACCGCCGGGAGCGTGACCGCCCTGCTCCGGGCGCTGGACGACTGCGAGAACCCGTACGCCTGTCCGCACGGCCGGCCCGTCGTGGTCGAGGTGGGCACCGAGGAGATAGCAGAGCGGTTCGAGCGGGATTATCCAGGCCACGGTGGCTAACGGAACGGAAGTCCGCCCGCACTACCGACATTTTCACGAACGCCAGCCAGCAAGTATATCAGTTCTACCCGAGTCACATCGACCCGTATGAACGCGAAACCGCTCGTAGTAGCGTTGTTACTCGTCGCCTCGGTGACCGCGCCAGTCGCCGCAGCGAGTGCGGAAACCACGCAGGAGGGACAGGCAGGGGCCTTCGTCTCCTTCGAGGCAGAGTCGAACGCCGTCGTCGACTACACGGTCGGCGGCACCACGGTCGTCGAGAACGTCAGCGTGCAGTCGGAATCGGAGGCGGGCAGCGGGGCCAACGTCGACCTCGGCGGTAGTGCCGACTTCTCGGGTGCAGGACTCTCGGTCGCCTCGTCGATGCAGGCGAGCGGCTCCGCGACGATCAACTCCGAGAGCGGCGCGACCATCGAGAGCCACGACAACCAGCGCGGCGTGCTCGTCGTCCGGCCGGGCGGGCAGAGTCAGGTCGCGGCCATCAACGTCAGCGCCGACGCCGAGGCGGAAAGCGAGTCCGATAGCCGCGTCGTCATCGAGAAGGACGACGGCACGCAGGCCGTCGTGCTCGCCACCGGTGACGCCGAGGTCGCGGTGACCGACGACGGCGATGTCGAGGGTCGCACCGGCGAGGACGGGACGCTCGTCTACCGGCAGTACGACGGCGAGCGCTCCGACTCCGACGAGAGTCAGGAGCAGTTCATCGCCAACGGCACCGCGACCGCCGAACTCTACTACCAGCAGGCGAGCGAGAGCGGCGAGTCGGGCGGCGAGCGCGCCGTCAACGTCGTCAACTACGGACAGGATACGACCGTCGAGGTGACCGAGTGGTCCGCGTCGACGCTCAACGCGACCGTCGAGCGCTCCCAGTCCGAAGGGAAGGTTGTCCTCGTGAGCGTGAGCGAGGCCGCAATGGAGAACGCCGAGTCGACCAACGTCTACGTCGACGGCGAGGCCGCCGCGGAAGCGTCCTCCTACTCCGAGGTAGCGTCGGCGGCGAACGGCGGCGACAGCTCGGCGTTCCTCGTCCGGTCGTCGTCGAGCGCAGAGGCGACGACGGACGTGGTCGTCGGTGTCAACCACTTCTCCGAGCGCGAGCTGTCGATGCAGTCCGACGGGAGCGGCGGCGCGACCAGTTCCGGCGGTCAACCCGGCCTCGGTGTCGGCCTCGCGGTCGTCGCGCTCGCGGGTGCGGCGCTCCTCGCGGCGCGGCGGTAAATCGAGGCGGCTTTTTCGGTTCACTCGCCGTCGACAGCGCGGCGAGACGAGCCCGAATCCGCGCCGTGAACCGCGGCGATGAGCTATGGATTCCGGGGGCCGTGTGTCACGGATTGGCGGGCCGGCGGCGGAATACCCCCGTACGGCGACCTGCCGTCGGCTCGGGGGCGTGACGAGCGGATTTGAACGAACAATAGGTTCAAGCGGTGGCCGGGTACGTACTGTAGTAAGATGCGAACCGAACCAGTGGTAGTCGCGGTGCTCGTTCTCGTATCGTCACTCGGTGGCGTACCGGCGGCGGCCGCGGACCAGTCCGCGGATGCGACGCTGACCGTCTCGGTCGTGACCGAGTCGGGTGCCGGTGTCGGCGATGCGACCGTCAACGCCACGTGGGACGGCGGACAGACGGTCGTCCAGACCGCGGGCAACGGGAAGGCGTTCGTCGACGTGCCGGAGGGCGCGGACGTGTCGCTGTCCGTCGAGAGCGACGAGTACATCCGCAATCTGCCGCGCGTCGTCGAGGACGCGAGCACCCGGGAGGTGACCGTCGAGGTCGCGCCGAAGGGGAAGCTTACCGTCGCGGTCAACGACCAGCAGGGGTCAGTCGAGGACGCTCGCGTCCGGGTGCAGACGAACCAAGGCACCGTCGTGACGGGCCGAACCAGCGCCGACGGCACGTTCACCACGCCCGACATCGAGCAGGGTGAGTACGTGGTCGAGCTGTTCAAGGCGGGCTACTACCGGAATCTCACGCGACAGACGGTCGGCGAGTCGACGCTGCTCGACGTGTCGATGCGTCGCGGGACGACCAACGTCCAGTTCGAGGTGGTCGACGACAACTTCTCGCCGCCACGGACAGTGTCCGAGGCCCGCGTCGAGATAACTGACATCGGCACACAGCGGCTCACCGCCGGGACGGTGACGTTCACCGTGCCGGTGAACACGCGGTACACGGTGACGGCGAAACAGGACGGCTACCAATCGAACGAGACGACGATCTTCGTCAGGGAGAACGGCGAAGCCCGGACGCTCGCCATCAACCGCGAGCCGCGCCTCGACCTCTCGGTCGCGAGCGGTCGGGTCGTCGTCGGCGAAACCGTGCAGGTGACGGTGCGCAGCGCCTACGACGAGCGTGTCGAGGGCGTGACCATCGAGGTCGACGGGGAGTCCGTCGCGACGACCGGGCCGGACGGCACCGCCGACGTGCCGGTGGAATCCGCCGGCGAGGTGACCATCGTCGCGAGTGCGGACGGCGTCACGTCCAACGAGACGGTCGTCCAAGGAGTCACCACGGCGACCGAATCAGAGGGCACAGACGAGCCGACGGCGACTGCAACGGACGACGGCTTTTCGAGCGACGACCTGCCGGTTGACGTCGACCAGCCGGGCTTCACCCCGGTCGCCGCGGTGGTCGCGCTCCTCGCGGTGACGCTACTCGCCCGCCGGCGACAGTGAGCCCCATCACTCCTGTGAGAGCCCCTCGGTCGTGCGGAGCATGTACAGCGACCCGGCGAGGACGATCAGCAGGAGGCCGAACGAGGCGGCAAACAGCAGGTCGTCGGTACCTATCGTGTCGCCCGGCCGGAAGCTGATTATCTTCCGCGAGACGGCGATGATGGCCGCGATGATGACGATGCGGACGACGCTCTCCTCGCGGGTGTAGGCGACGACCGTCTGGTAGATCTCGACGATGATGAACAGCAGGAGCGCGGTGTCGATGAAGCCGACGACGACCTCGGGGTCGGCGATGCCGGGCGAGCCGCCGGGCCGGAACGAGGCGAACACCGCCTCGACTATCTGTACCAGCAGGTCGACGACGCCGATGGCGAACAGCGCGACGAGGATGTACGCCGCGATGATCTCGACGACCCTGATTGCCGTCTCCGACGGCGCGACGAGTCTGTCGTGGTCCATACGTGGGCGTCACTCCCCGGTAACAAAGCTTCGGGGGCAGCGGGCCGGGTCGCACCATGGACGTGGACGGATCGAACACCAACATCCAATCCACGGGCGGTCGTAGCGGCCGGTAATGAGCGGGGAACGCGTGGAGGCGGAGCAGAGCGTACGCGAGACGCTGCGCGGGTATCTCGCGCTCGAACGCGACGTGCTGGTCCTGTCGGTCGCGATGTTCGCCTTCTCGCTCGGCTATCAGGGGACGAACCAGTACATGGCGGAGTATCTCTACGCGCTCGGCGCGGGGCCGCTCGTGGTCGGCCTCTTCGGCTCGCTGGGGAATCTCATCTCGGCCGTCTACCCGTATCCGGGCGGCGCTATCTCCGACCGCATCGGGTCGCGACGGGCGCTCACGCTGTTCGGCCTGCTGTCGGCGGCCGGGTTCGGGCTGTGGGCGGCCGCGGGTCTCCTACCCCCCGTCGTCGTGCCGGCCGTCGCCGTCGGTCCCGTCACCGTCCCCGAGTTGACGTTTCCAGTGGCGATATTCCTCGGCCTGTTTCTGGTCCAGTGCTGGAAGTCGTTCGGCCTCGGCGCGACGTTCGCGGTGGTGAAACAGGCGACGACGACCGACCGACTGGCGACCGGCTTCGCCGCGACGGAGACGGTCCGGCGGCTGGCGTTTCTGCTCGGGCCGCTGGCCGTCGCCGCCGCCCTCTCAGTGTTCGAATTTTCGGTCGGGTTCCGGGTGGTGCTCGCGGGCGCGGCCATCGTCGCGCTGGCCGGCACGCTCGCACAGCACGTCCTCTACGACGCGTCGAACGACTCGCTCGGGTCCGCGTTCGCTGGCGTCGGGAGCGTCGTCACGGATCTGCGCTCGCTGCCGGCGGAGCTACCGCCGCTCCTCGCCGCGGACACGCTCGTCCGCTTCGCCAACGGGATGGTGTACGTCTTCTTCGTCGTCTTCGTCGTTGACGCGCTCGACGGACCGGTCGGCGTGCTGGTCGTCGGGGCGCTGTCGCCGCAGGCGTTCTTCGGCGTGTTGCTCGCCGTGGAGATGGCCGCCGCGCTCGCCTCGATGGTGCCGGTGTCGCGAGTCGCCGACCGGGTCGGGCTGAAACCCGTCGTCGCCGTCGGCTTCCTCGTGTACGCGGCGTTCCCCGGCCTGCTGTTACTCGCGCCCGACAGCGCCGCACAGGTGGGACCCCTCGCGCTGTCACCAGTCGCCGTGTTCGTGGCGCTGTTCGCGTTTTCCGGCCTGGGCTCGTCGGCCCCGCGGAACGGGACGCCGGCGGTCGCGTCACGGGGTCGTATTATCTGGTGCGTAACGCCATCACCGTCCCCTCTGCGGCGGTCGGCGGGGCGCTGTACGCGCTGTCGCCGGCTGTCGCGTTCGGTACGGCGACGGCTATCGGGCTGGTGGGCGTCGGGATGTTCGTCCTGACTAGTGAGCGGTTCGAGCCGAGCTGAGGGGAGTAAGGCTACAGGCGCAGATACTGCGCGTGGCGTGTCCCGTCGAGGTCGAGGACGTTCGCCTCGGCGACGAAGCCGCCGTTGACGGCCCCTTTCAGTCCCGCACACCACGGTTTCTCGGTCGGGCGGCGACCCGCGTATCTAAACATCGCTGTCGCGCCACGGTCACCATCGCGATAATCGAGCGAACACCCGGGAGACGGAGCAATCACGGCGAAGCAGAGTACATATCACGACTACCGACCACGATATTGGACGTGTCCGCCACGTCCGGCCGTTCACCACTCGCCATCGACGTACTGCTCGTCTTCCTCGGCAGCGTTTTCGTCATCCTGTACGCGGCCTTATTTGTGGGCGAGGGGGTGGGGTTCGTCCGACCCGCGCTCGGCGTCGGTTTCCTCGTCGTGTTCGGGCTAGCAGCGCTCGTCGACCGGTATCACGGTCAGTTGGCCGCCGCGGTCGAGCGCGTCTCCGGTCCGGAACAGTCGAGGCTGGAACGGGCCATCGTCGTCACGGGCGCAGTAGGGTTCGTCGCCGGTCGCGTGCTCTTCGTGTACCTCCCGAAGGGGGTCCAAACCGAACTCCTCATCGGGACGCTCGGCGTGGCCGCCGGACTGGTCGTGCTCGGAATCGGCCGGGCGGTCGTGCGCTCGTTCGTGACCGACTAGCGGCGGCTCAAAGCCGGAGGTACTGCGCGTGGCGCGTCCCGTCGAGGTCGAGGACGTTCGCCTCGGCGACGAAGCCGGCCTCGACGGCGACGCGGACCGATTCGGTGCCGACGATGTTGGCCACGTCACAGCGGGCGAGCGCGTCGGTGACGGCCTCGGCGTCGACCGCCTCGCCGTCGTAAAACGAGGGGTCGGCGGTGATCGACACCTCGCCGTTCTCGAACGTCTCCCCGAGGTCGCTCTCGTCACAGACGGAGACTAAGAGTCCCTCGGGCGTGTCACGCTCCACGAGC
Organism: Halobacteriales archaeon QS_9_67_17; assembly: GCA_003023185.1. Taxonomy (GTDB): domain Archaea; phylum Halobacteriota; class Halobacteria; order Halobacteriales; family Haloarculaceae; genus Halosegnis. Next base: position 27,540 of record PXSB01000082.1, read on the forward strand.
AGCATCACTCGACCATCTCCGCTTCGCGTTCCTGGCGCACCTCCTCGGCCTCCTCGACGAGTTCCTCGGCGCGCTCCTCCTGTCCGGTCTCCTCGTAGGCGCGGGCGAGTTCCTCCAGCAGTTCGGGGCTGCGGAAGCCAAGCCGCTGGGCGTTTTCGAGCGCGTTAACGGCCTCCTCCGCGAGGCCACGCTCCAGCAGGAAGAAGCCGCGGTTGTACCACGCCTGCGGGAGCCGCGAGTCCATCTCGACGGCGCGCTCGGCGTGTTCGAGCGCCTGCTCCGTGCGCCCGGCCTCCCACAGCGCGTACGCGAGGTTCGTCTCCGCGCTCGCGGCGTGTTCGCCGTCGCTGTCGACGTACAGCGCCTCTCGGTGGGCGTCGATGGCCGCCTCCCACTCCTCCAGCTCGGCGTGGGCCGCACCCTTGTTCACCCACGCCTCCTGCTCGACGGCGTCGTCGTCGGTGAACTGCGCGGCGCGCTCGAAGGTGTCGACGGCCTGCTCGAACCGCTGGATGCCCATGTAGGAGAGGCCCACGTCGAGGAGTTCGTCGGCGTCGACGTCCTCGGCGACGCTCTGCCGGCGGTCGAGCGTGTCGGCGACCACGCGCGAGTCGACCGGGTCGACCTGCTCCGGGTCGACAGCGAGTTCCGGCGGGTCGAGGTCGAACCCCTCGTAGGGGTCGTCGAACCCCTGTCCCTCGGAAAAGTCGTGGTCTGGAGTGTCGTCGTCGGTCATTACTGACTGTCCGTGGAGCAGACGCAAAAGGGCTACGTCCGGTGTTCAAGTAGTGTTCAGATAATGGTGACTCCCGAGAATAAGCGGCTACTGAGATGTAGAAAGCCCCCGGTCGGTACGGTCGCGCGACTCGCTGCGGTCCTCCCGCTCGCGTTGCTCGCGGTGCGGTCCTTGCATCGCCGTGCTTCCCGTACCGTCCGGCCCCTTTCAGTCCCACCCACCGCAGTTGCGCAGTCGGGCAACGATCCGCGTAGCTGAATACCGCTGGTGCTCACAGGCAGGCACGAACCTGCCGCCGTGAGCTTTCGGCCGACCTAAAATATCGAGAAGCCGACAGGTTCACCACCGGGCAGCGGCAACCGTCGACCATGGCCACCGCGGAGGCGTACGCACTCGTCTTCGCCGCGGGACTGATCACGGCACTCGCGACGGGACTCGGCGCGGTGCCGTTCTTCCTCGCCGAGGAGGTGAGCGACCGAGCCAATGTCGCGCTGTGGGGCGTCGCCTCGGGGATCATGCTCGTCGCGAGCGCGTTCGGACTGCTCCCGGAGGGGTTGGCGGCGGGCCGGCCACTCGTCGTCGCGGCGGGCCTGCTCGCCGGCGTGCTACTCGTCGTCGTCGCCCACGAGTGGCTGGCCGACGCCGACATCGACCCACGGGAGTACGAGGCCGCCAACTTCCGGAAGCTCGTGCTCGTGCTCGGCGTGCTCACGGTCCACTCCTTTCCGGAGGGGATCGCCATCGGCGTCGCCTTCGCGGAGTTGAATCTCGGTGCTGACGGCGCGCTCGCGGCCGGCGTCCCCGCGCTCGCCGTGGCGATGACCGTCGCCATCTCCGTCCACAACGTTCCGGAGGGCGTCGCTATCTCCATCCCCCTGCGGGACATGGAGGTGTCGCCGTGGCGGATGGTCGGCTGGTCTGTGTTCTCCAGTCTGCCACAGCCGCTGGGTGCGGTGTTCGCGTTCGGCTTCGTCCGGCTCGCCGCGCCGCTGTTGCCGTTCGGCTTCGGCTTCGCCGCCGGCGCGATGGCGTATCTCGTCGCCAGCGAGTTCATCCCGGAGGCGCTGGCAATCGGCGCGGACCTCGCGGGTAGCGGCTACCGCGAACTCGCGGCCGGCATCGGCGCGGGCGGCGTCGGGATGTGGCTCCTGCTGGTGTTTGTGTGAGCCGGCGGCGCGCCCGACGCTTTTGTTCGAACTGCTACTCGTCGCGAAGCTACTCCGACGAGCGGCGGGATTTTTCAACTGCCCACACAGACAGCCGACACCATGCGTGCCGCACGACTCCACGAGTACACCGACGAGATGGGCGACGCCCTCAGCATCGACACGGTCGACCAGCCGACCGTCACCGCCTCCGACGACGTGATCGTCGAGGTGGAGGGGGCCGGCTGGTGTCAGACCGACAACCACGTCGTCGAGGGGATGTGGACC
>PXSB01000083.1 GCA_003023185.1 Halobacteriales archaeon QS_9_67_17
CGGGGCCGGATCGACCGACCGGCCCCTTCCAGTCCCCCCGACCGCACGTGCTCGGTCAGCCATCGCCTATCTGAACACCGCCGTATCGATGCGTGTCCGCGAGGCGTGCTGTAGGCCGTTCACCCTCTGCCGACCAGAGTCATCGGACCACTGTCAAGTCGTGGGAACGCTGTTTCACTCGCCCCAGAAAGGTGTCACTGCCCCTCTCGTTCGCCCGCAGTGTCGCGCCACAGCCAGCCGGCTTTTGCGCCATCCCGCGATTCTACACGAAACTATGTGACGTTAATACGTGCCACGGAGCGAACGCTTTACACCGGAGAACCGCTCCGGCCCGTATGAACGACCAGTTACACGGGCGACACGTCGAACAGGATGTCCGGGAGTTGGGCGAACTGCTCGGCGACGTGATCGCGGAGCAGTCTTCCGACGAGGGGTACGAGGCGGTCGAGCGGGTCCGGCGCGCCGCAATCGCCTACCGGCGCGGCGACGCGGAGTCGTGGGAGCCGCTGGAACGGGCGCTCGAAGCCGCCGACAGAGACCACGAAGAAGTGGTGGCGCGCGCCTTCACGACCTACTTCGAGCTGGTGAATCTCGCCGAGGAGCGCGAGCGAGTGCGCGCCGTCCGGCAGGGCCACCAGTCGGGGGCGCTCGACGACTCCGTCGCCGCGGCGGTCGACGCGCTCCGCGCGCGGGACGCCGACGCCGAGACGGTCGAGCGCGTCCTCGACGACGTGCTCATCGAGCCGACGTTCACGGCCCACCCGACCGAGGCGCGCCGGAAGACGGTGAAGGCGAAGCTCCGGTCGGTTGCCGCCGACCTCGAAACGCTGGACGAGCGGCGACTCACCGACGGCGAGCGGGCGGCCGTCGAGCGCGACATCGAGACGACCGTGACGAGCCTCTGGCAGACGCCACAGCTCCGCGACCGCCGACCGGAGGTGACCGACGAGGCGCTAAACGTGCAGTGGTATCTGGAGAACACGCTGTTCGACGTGGTTGGCGACGTGTACGCCGAACTGGAGACGCGGCTCGGCGCGGCGTACGACGACGTCGACGTGCCGAAGCTGTTCGAGTTCCGCTCGTGGGCCGGCAGCGACCGCGACGGCAACCCACACGTCACCCCCGAGGTCACCGCGGAGACGCTCGACCGCCAACGCGCGGTCGTCCTCGAAAAGTACCGAACGGCGCTGAAGCGGCTCTCCGGCGTCCTGAGCCAGCACACCGACCGCATCACCGTCGGCGACCGGGTGACCGACCGGCTGGCACACCACCGTGCCGAACTCGACGGCGCGGCCGACGAGGCGGCCAACCGCTACCCGGATGAGCCCTACCGGCAACTGCTGAAGCTGATGCGCGAGCGGATCGACCGTGTCGGCGGCGTCCGGCCGGGCGGCTACGCCGACCACGAGGCGCTGCTGGCCGACTTGGACGCGCTGGCTGCGGACCTGCGCGCGAACCGCGCTGCGAACATCGCCGACGCGCACGTCGACCCGCTCCGCCGGCAGGTCGCAACCTTCGGCTTCTCGCTGGCCAGCCTCGACCTACGCGACCATCGGGAAAACCACACCCTCGCCGTCGCGGAGGCGCTCGACCGAGAGGGGATCGACTACCGGGACCGCGACGAGTCCGAACGGGTCGACCTGCTGACGGAGGCCATCCTCGCGGACGACCCGGTCGTCGACACGGGCGACACGAGCGACCTCTCGGAGATGGCCGCCCGGGTGCTCACGCTGTTCGACGAGACGGCCGGCTGGCAGCGCGAGTACGGCGTCGACGCCATCGACACCTACTGCATCTCGATGTGCGAGGAGCCGTCCCACGTGCTGGAGGTGCTGTTCCTCGCCGACCAAGCCGGGGTGGCCGACCTGCCGGGCCACTGCGGGCTGGACGTGGTGCCGCTGTTGGAGACGAAGTCGGCGCTCTCGGGAGCCCGACGCATCATGGGGACGCTCTTCGAGAACGAGGCGTACGCGGCGGCCATCGACGCCCGGGTCGACGGCGACCGGCCCGTTCAGGAAGTGATGCTCGGCTACTCCGACTCCAACAAGGAGAACGGCTATCTCGCGGCCCGGTGGTCGCTCCACCGGAACCAGAAGCGGCTCACCGACATCTGCGAGGCACACGACATCTCGCTACGAGCGCGTCCCCGAGGCGTGGGAAGCGGCGATGGAGACGGCCGCAAGCCACGCCCGCGCGGCGTATCGCGACCTCCTCGAAACGGACGGCTTCGTCTCGTACTTCGAGCAGGCGACACCCATCACCGTCATCGAGGACCTCAACCTCGGCTCGCGGCCGGCCTCTCGCTCCGGCGAGCGCTCCGTCGAGGACCTGCGCGCCATCCCGTGGGTGTTCTCGTGGACGCAGGCGCGGTGTATCCTGCCGGGGTGGTACTCGCTGGCGTCGGGACTCGACAGCTATCTCGACGAGGGTGGCGATGTCGAGACCCTCCGGGCGATGTACGAGAGCTGGCCCTTCTTCCGGACGATGCTCGACAACGCGGCGATGGCGCTCGCCAAGACCGAACTCGACGTGGCGAGCGAGTACGCCGACGCGGCCGACCCGGCCCTGCGCGACCACTTCTTCCCTCGCGTCGAGACGGAGTACGAGCGTGCCGTCGACCTCGTCACGACTATCACCGGCCGTGACGACCTGATACAGCGCGACTGGTTCGCGGCGAACCTCGCCCGGCGCAACCCCTACGTCGACCCGCTCAACAAGCTACAGGTCCGACTGCTGGCCCGCGAGGACCGCACCGACGCCGAGGACCGCACGCTCCGACTCACAGTGAAAGGTATCGCCGCCGGGATGAAGAACACGGGGTGAGTTCGCTCGGCGGGGTTCAGATAGGCGACGGCCGACCGAGCAAGTGCGGTCGGGTGGGACTGGAAGGGGCCGGCGGCTCGGCGACCCCGGCCGATGTAAGGACCGCAGGAGGGAGCGGAGCGACCGACGAGGACTCCGAATTCACCTTTCAGGGTAAGTCGACGGGGACGCCCGACTGGAGGCTGGCCGCCTTCACGGTGTTGTACATCAACATCGCGATGGTGAGCGGCCCGACGCCGCCGGGGACAGGCGTGATGATGTCGGCGTTCTGCTTGGCGCTCTCGAAGTCCACGTCGCCGACGAGTTCGTACCCCTTCTCCGTGTCGGCGTCGACGCGGTTGATGCCCACGTCGATGACCGTCGCGCCCTCGCCGACCATCGACGCGTCGATCATCTCCGGGACGCCCGCGGCGGCGACGAGGATGTCCGCCTCGCGGGTGTGGGCCGCGAGGTCGTCCGTCCGGGAGTGACAGACAGTGGTCGTCGCGTTGCCGCCCTCGCCGTACTGGACGAGGAGGTTGGCCATCGGCTTGCCGACGATGTCCGACCGGCCGACGACGACGGCCTCTGCCCCCTCCGTCTCCACGTCGTAGGCCGCGAGGAGCTTCTGGACGCCGTGAGGCGTACACGGCTTGAACCGGGCGTTGCCGGCGACGAGCCGCCCCACGTTCTCCGGGTGGAAGCCGTCCACGTCTTTCATGGGGTCGATCCGTTTGAGCACGTCGGCCTTGTCGATGTGGTCGGGGACCGGCATCTGGACGAGGATGCCGTGAATCGACGGGTCGGCATTCAGCTCGTCGATCCGGTCGAACAGCGCCGATGCCGGCTCCTCCGGGTCGATCTCGTGGTGGTAGCCACGGATACCGAGCTCCTCGCAGGTCTGCTGTTTCATCGAGACGTACGTCTCGCTCGCGCCGTCGTCGCTCATCAGGACCGTGGCAAGGCCCGGCGTGACGCCCGCCTCCCTGAGCGTCGTCGCGCAGGTCGATACGCCCGCTTCTATCCGCTCCGCCGTCTCGTTGCCGTCGATTACCGTTGTCATCGTATCGAATGCGGCGGGCCGTCACCGCGCTCGGCGCGTGGCATGCGACACGCCGACCGCACGCCGGTTCCGACCGCGCGTGCAGGCCGGTTCCGGCCACCCCGTATAGCTACTCAGGCGGAATACTCCGTCCTTTGAAGTGGCGGCAAATGTTCGTCACGCTGATACTGCGTTTCCTGTCGGAAACCACACTGTTAGCGTCGCAGACACGACTTGCGGAAAGTTTTTGTCCAGATAGATGAATGAATTCACAACGAGGTTCCCGGGAATCGGTTCCCGACTATCTACATGAACGGTATCACGACGATCACGACGGAGGAGGCGTTCGCGCGGACGGCCGCGGACGCGCCGACCGGGACGCGGGTTCCGGTCGAGGTTCGCGTTGAGGTGACCGACCCGTTCGAGGCGTACCGCCGCGCCCGCGACGGGGACGCCGACGGCTTCTTCTACGAGACCACGGGCGGACAGGACGGCTGGGGCTACTTCGGCATCGACCCGGTGGAGCGACTCCGCGTCAGCCCGACGGCGGCATCGCGCGACGACGAGAGCCCGAGTATGGCCGCCATCGACGGACTGCTCGACCGCGAGCGACTCGCCCGCGGCGACTGTGACGTGCCGTACCCGTGTGGCGCGTTCGGCTGGCTCTCCTACGACGCCGCCCGCGAACTGGAGTCGCTCCCGGCGACGACGGTTCCCGATGGCCTCCCACGGCTCCAGCTCGGCGTCTTCGACCGCGTCGCCGCGTGGGAGGAACCCCGCGGCGACAGCGCGACGCTTCGGCTCACTGCCTGTCCGGTCGTCGGCGACGACCCCGTGGCGGCCTACCGTGAGGGCCGCGACCGGGCGCTCGCGCTCGCGGAGCGCGCGACGACCGGTGACCGCGAGGTAACGGCGACGGCAGCGACCGGGGGCCGGAGCACCTTCGAGAGCGAGTGTGGCGAGGCCGCCTTCGCGGAGCGCGTCCGCCACATCAAGCAGTACATCCGCGACGGCGACACCTTCCAGACGAACGTGAGCCACCGACTCACCGCGCCGGCATCCGTTCACCCGGTCCGGGCCTACGACGCGCTCCGCCGCGTCAACCCCGCACCCTACTCGGGGCTGATCGAGTTTCCCGGTGTCGACCTCGTGAGCGCGTCGCCGGAACTCCTGCTCGACATCGAGGACAACCGCCTGCTGACGGAACCCATCGCCGGCACGCGCCCGCGAGGGGCGACATCCGAAGCGGACGACGCGCTCGAAGCGGAACTCACGGGCGACGAGAAGGAGCGGGCCGAACACGCGATGCTGGTCGACCTCGAACGCAACGACCTCGGGAAGGTGAGTGAGTTCGGCAGCGTCGACGTGTCGGAGTACCGCCGCGTCGACCGCTACTCGGAGGTGATGCATCTCGTCTCGCTCGTGGAGGGTCGCCTGCGCGCGGACGCGAGCGTCGCGGACGCCATCGCCGCGACCTTCCCCGGCGGCACCATCACCGGCGCGCCCAAGCCCCG
>PXSB01000084.1 GCA_003023185.1 Halobacteriales archaeon QS_9_67_17
ACTGGGATCACGACCGTCTCGAACGGTTGGCCGAGACCCGCGACGTGACCGCGCAGTTGGCTGAGGAGCACGGCTACCGGTACACGCCTCGCCTGCACGTCGACCTGTGGAACGACGCCCCGGAACGATGAGCCGGGCAGTGATTCTCGTCTCGGGCGGGATGGACAGCGCCACCGCCGTCTACGAGGCGATGGCGCGGGGATACGAGCCGCTCGCGCTCCACACGAGCTACGGGCAGGCGACGGAGAGCAAGGAGTTCAAGTGTGCCCGACGGCTCGCCGAGGAGGTCGGGACCGAACTCCAGCACGTCGAGACGGACCATCTCGCGCAACTCGGCGACTCGTCGCTCACCGACGAGTCAGTGGCCGTCGAGGACGCCGACCTCGAAAGCGACGAGATACCGACCTCGTACGTGCCGTTCCGCAACGCGAATCTGCTGTCGATGGCCGTCGCCTGTGCCGAGGCGAACGACGCGAGCGCGGTGTTCATCGGCGCACACTCGGAGGACTTCTCCGGCTATCCCGACTGCCGGCCGGCGTTCTTCGAGGCCTTCCAGCGGGTGATCGACAGGGGGACCAAGCCGGAGACGGAGATCGCACTCGAAGCGCCGTTCGCGGAGTGGTCGAAGACGGAGATCGCAGAGCGCGGGCTGGAACTCGGCGTCCCGTACGAGCACACGTGGTCGTGTTACCGGTCGACGGCACCCGCCTGCGGCACCTGCGATGCGTGTGCGTTCCGGCTACAGGCATTCCAGCGCGCCGGCGCGACCGACCCCATCGACTACGACCAGCGACCCGACTACACGTAGCTACTCCTCGACACCGGTCGCCTCGGCGACCGTCGTTCACGTCTCCACGGCTTCGACCGCCTCGGGAAGCGCGGTCAGCAGGTCGTCGACGGCCGGCTCCGGAACGGTCGCGTGGAGATTGTCGAACCGCGTCTCCGACTCGACGGTGCCGACATCGGTGACGGCCTCACGCGCCGCCGGAAGCGCGTCGGCGTCCACTCGGACGACGAGTCGCGCCGACGCACCGTCCGTCGGGTCCTCGCGCATCGTTCGGACGGCGGGTGCGAGATACACGTACGAACGAGAGCCACGGCAGAGTAAAACGGTGTCGCGTCCGCCCGTGCCGGGTTCGCGGCGCTTTTGCCCCCCGGTCGCCTGTGGACGGGCATGTTCGAGCGGCTCGGCCGGCGGCTGAACGCGCTCGCGACCCGCGTCCCCGGTGGCGACGCGCCCGTCCCCGACGCCGAACCGCTCCCCCGCTATCTCGCGCCGCTCCCCGACTGGCTAGAGGAGTTCGGGCTTCGGCTCCTCTGGCCAATCGTGCTCGTCAACCTCGCCGGCACCGCCTTCGGCTTCTGGTACTACCGGTTCCAGTTCGCCGGCACGCCGGTCGTCGCGTGGCCGGTGGTCCCCGACTCCCCGCTCGCAACGCTGTTTATCGCGCTGTCGCTCGCGGCGTGGCGACTCGACGCCGACCGGCCGTGGCTCCACGCGCTCGCCTTCTTCGGCTGTATCAAGCTCGGCGCGTGGACACCGTTCGTCCAACTCGTCGTGAACGGGCAAGGAGCGACGCCGACGTGGCTCTACCAGTTCCTCATCTGGAGTCACGCCGCGATGGTCGTGCAGGCGTTCCTGATCCAGCGGTACGGCGAGTTCCCGGTGCGGGCCGTCGCCGTCGCGCTCGCGTGGTACGGCCTCAACGACCTCGTCGACTACTTCGTGCCGGTGGCCGGCGACCCACACCACACCCTGCTCGCGGCAGAACTCGTCGACGGGCGTATCGACCACTCCGTCGCCGCCCACGACACCGCGGCCGCCGCCGCCGTGTTGCTCACGATGTGCTGTGTCTTCCTCGCGCTCGCCACGCGGGCGTGGCGACTCCGTCTGCGCGCCGAATAGGTGTCAGCAGGCGCAGTAGTACTCCCGCTCGGCGAACTCCGTCTCCAAGAGCGCGTACGCTGGCCCTGGGTCCGAGGGCCGGTACACGCCGGTCGTCAGGGAGTCAGCCTCGAAGTCGCCGGACAGCAGCGCCCCCCACTCGGACGCCGAGAGCACGTCGTCGAACGTCGGCTCCTCGAAGTTCAGGCGGAGATAGTCGGGCAGGAACACCCAGCGCGTGTCTCTCGGGTCTCGCGGGTCGGCGTGTTCGGTGTCCGCGCCGACCGCGTCCGTGTAGGCCGCCATCGGGAGGTTCACGCCCGCGGCGACGGGCATCCCGATCGCCGTGATACTCCGCGTCGGTCAGCATCCGTTCGGCTCGCTCCCGGACGACCGGTTCGTCGACCCGGTCGACGACACACGAGGTGCCGTAGCCGACCGGGTAGCGAACCCGTGCGTTGCCGACGACGCCCACCGGGTCGCCCTCGGGCGGCACGTACGAGGCGAAGGAGTGGTCCTCGCCGGTCGCTCTCGTCACCTTCTCCTGTGCCATGATCCGAACCCCCGCCGCCTCGGCCCGCTCGACGGCGTCCATGAACTCCGCCTCGTCGGCGACCTCCAGCACGTTCGTGCCGACGACCTCCTCGAAGCGGCGCTTGCGTGCGGGTTTCACGACGAGCGGGAAGCCGAGCGCCGCCGCGGCCTCTGCCGGGTCCGTCTCGTCGAGGAAGTACGTCTCCGGATACGGCACGTCCAGCCGGTCGGCGCGGCGGTAGAGTTCGTACTTGTCGAGCACCGAATCGATCACGCCCTCAGCAAACGGGAGTCGGACGCCGTCCGGGACTTCCTCCGCGAACGCCAGCGCCCACTCGTCCATACAGCCGAACGCGACCGGGTCGTGGTCGGTCGCGGCCGCGAGTTCCTCCACGTCCGCGCGAAAGCCGTCGGGGTCGTCCAGCGGATACGTCACCGCGCCGGCGGCGACGACGGCGTCGGATGGGGGTGCGGCCCCGCTGTGTGCGGTGGACTCCCGGGCGGCCGAGGCTTCGTCGGCGTTGTCTGCGCGGTCGAGTGCGATCACCGGCACGTCGTGGGCAGCGAGTGCTCGCGCCACGCTCAGTCCGGTCACGTGGGCGTTGGCGACGAACGCCGGCGGTCGGTCGAACTCGCGGCGGCGAACCGTTTCGAGGAGATCCTCGAAGGGGAGGAAGGCGTCGGCCATTACAGGGTTGTTGCTGACCGGCAAGTGAAAAGCGCGGGGATTCGGGCGCTGGCGGTGTTCAAATGAGCAGGTCGCCGTTCGACTGAGAAACCGCGGTGGGCGGGATTGAAAGGGGCCGGGCGCTACGGTCGCGCGGCTCGCTGCGCGTCTCGCCCTCCCGTTGGTCGGGCTGCGGTGCTTGCGTCGCCGTGCTTCCCGTACCGCCCGGGGGCTTTCTATACCTCGTTGTCCGCCTAATCTCCGGACTCACTCTTGTCTGAACACTACCCGGACGCTCAGAGTATGCCCATCTCGTCGAGCCGTTCGGGCAGGTAGGTGTCGGTCACGAAGTCCAGTCCGCGCGAGGCGAGCGCCTGCTGTTCGGACTTCTTCTCGATGTCGAGCTGGAGGTTGATCTGCTCCTCCCAGAAGTCCGTCTGGAAGCGCGGGTCTTCCAGTTCGGACTCCAGCGCGTTCGTGTCCGAGTCGGCGAGCGGGTCGGAGGGGAGGTCGTACTCCTCGATGTCCTGTGGGCGGATGCCGACGAACTGCGCGTCCGGCGTGGCGAGATACTCCGAGAGGTGGGCCGACTTGATGGAGCCGTAGGCGACGGAGCCGTAGATGCGGTAGCTCCACGGGTCGCCGTCTGTGAACACTGCCACCGGGAGGTCGAGTTCGTCGTTGAGCCGTCGGGTGATGCGGCGGGTCGCGCGCGCCGGCTGGCCCTTCAGGTGGACGATGATCGCGTTGTACTCCAGGATGAAGTCGGCGTCGTCGTCCAGAAACTCGATGGTGTCCGGGTTGTTCGGGATCTGGTAGCCGCCTTCGCCGACATCCTCCTGACAGTGGATGACGCGCTCGCCGCGGCGGGTCTGCTCGCGGAGTTCGAGCGGGCCCATGATCGTCGCGCCCGACTCCTCGGGGCGCATGTGGAAGTCCTCGCGGGTGACGCCGGAGACGAGTTCTAAGTCCTCGACGAGCTGGTTCGACTCGTCCTGACTGGAGAACTGGGCGTACTCGTTGTCCCACGACTCGGAGAGATAGTACAGCTCCCGCAGGGTCGAGGAGCGGTCCTCTTCTAACTGTGTAGCGAGGAACTCTGCGGTGTAGATAGATTTGAGCAGTTTCTTCGCACCGCGCACGGAGTTCGCGGAGCGGGTTGAGTGGCGCTCGCCGAGCACCCACACGTCGCTGTCCTCATCGAAGACGATGTTCGATTTGCTCCGGGTGGGGATCTCCATCGAGGGAACGCTCCCGCCGTCGAACTGCTCGTAGAAGGCGTCGGCCAGCTCGATGAGTCGCTCGCGCGCCTTCTCGTCCTGTACGTCCGGTGCCGCCTCGACCTCGCCGTCGGCTTCGACCTCTGGTTCTGAGCTCATGTTATGCGTTCACCGTGACCTTCTCCGCCTCGACGCCCTCGATAGACACGTCGAACTCGGCGTCGTCGCTCACTTCGTACTCGATTCGCTCCTCGTCGCCGCCCGCCACGTCGACGGACCACTTCACGAACCACTCGCCGTCCATCTCGACGACGGTCGCACCGTCCACCTCGCCGGGGTCCTCGCTCACGATGTCGGTGAGCTCGAAGTCGACGCTCGACGAGCCGTGATTCTGGACGGTCAGTGTCGCGCCGCCGTCCGTGACCGACCGCTCGACGAGCGTGTTGTTCATGATCCGCGCCAGCGAGTCGTCGATGTCCAGCGACTCGCGGCCGGTCACCTGCGAGAGCTTCCGGGCCATCTCGGGAAGAATGTCGACGAGCGTGTTCTGTTTGCGTCGCCGCTTTTCAAGCGACCGCTGTTCGTTGAGATACGACTTGAGTTCGCGGGCCGCCTCCCGGAGCGCGAGTTCGATCTCGTCTTCGATCTCGGGGACGTTCGCGACGGCGTCCTTCGACTCGCTCGTGAACGGAACGTTCGTGGACGCGACGTGGATCATGACGACGCCCGGCCCGTTCGGCATTCCGCTCCCGCCCGGCTGGTCGAGCCCGTAGTTGCGCCAGTTGATCCGCTTCACGACGCCCGTCGTCGAGCAGGCGCCGAGTCGGTAGACGAGCGGCACGCGGTTCGCGAACCGGAGCACCTCGACGTTCCCCTCGGCGGAGAGGTCGCCGCCGTAGGCGATACCGGCCTCGACGATGAACGGGTCGCCGCGGTGGACCTCGGCGTCGCGGGTCGCCGCCGCGTAGAAGTCGGCGTCGTACTCCTTGCGGAGCCCCTTCTCGACCAGCGACTCCTCGATGGGTGCCAGACAGCCGGTGGGCGGCGAGAGGATGTCCGTCTCCCGCATCGCTTCGAGGAACGCCGCCGCCGTGTCGCGGGCATCCGCTACCGCCGTGACCTTCGGTGGGTCGTCCGGCACGGTTGACATGACGTCCCAGATCGCATCCGTGACGTTCTCGCGGGCGGTGTCACCGAACGTCTCGTCGTCGTGTTCCTCCGTCATCTCGGCCGAGCGGTCGACGTAGTCGACGAGCGTCGCCCGCGTCGCACGGGCACGGTCGTCGTCGGCCTCAGCGAACTTCTCGCCGATGCGTCGCGCCAACCCCTCGACTGCGGCGTCGTCCTTCCGGGTCGTGGTCGCCTCGTCGACGAGGTCGTAGAGGTCGGTGCCGCGCGTCTGCGTGCAGGCGTCCCACGCCGCCGCGACGGCGTTCTCGCGGGTGGTCGCGCCGAACGTCTTGTCGAACGCCTCCTCGGCTGCGTCGGCCGCCTCGTCGACCGCCGCGACGATTGCGTGGTGAGTCACCCGGTCGCTGTCGTCGAGTGCGTCGGCCACGTCCGCCGCGAAGGAAGCCGTCGCGTCGGCACCCTTGTTCGAGACGGCGTCGACGACTGCGGCCTCTACGTCGGCGTTGGCACTGCTCGCGGGCGGCCGCCACGACATCTCCCGCCCGAAGTGGCGGTCGCGGAAGTTATCGAGCACCGACCGGGCCGTCTTCGCACCGACGCGGGTGAACTCCTCCTGCATGAAGCCCGACAGCGAGTAGGAGTCCGTCGCCTCCAGCATCTTCAGCAGCGTCCCGAGTTCCACGCCGTGCGGGTGCGGGCGTATCTCCTCGGTCTCGTCGGGCAGTTGGTCGGTCGCTCGCTCGTACTTCTCGTGTGTCTCCGGCTCGCGGAACTCGATGCGGGCGTGGGGATTGACGACTGCCGTGTACTTGATGTAGTCGTGAAGCTGCTGGCGGGCGCGCATGTTCGCCTCCATCTCCACCTCGATGCGGGTGCCGTGGGGCCGTTCCCACGTCGTCGCCTCGTCGGTGTCGATCTCGGGCTCGTTGGTGTCCGTGTCGATGGTCAGCTCGAACCGTCGGGCCTGCTGGTCGGCCCCCGTCTTCGCCGTGACCGTGGCCGGCTTGCCGGAGGTGAGCTGCGAGTAGAGCACGGCCGCCGAAATTCCAATACCCTGTTGTCCGCGATTTTGCTCTCGCTTGTGGAACCGGCTGCCGTACAGCAGTTTTCCGAACACCTTCGGGACCTGTTCGCGGGTGATGCCGGGGCCGTTGTCCTCGACGACGAGCCGGTAGTAGTCGCCCGCGTCCTCGATCTCGACGTAGATGTCGGGGAGGATGCCGGCCTCCTCGGTGGCGTCCAGCGCGTTGTCGACGGCCTCTTTGACGGCCGTGACGAGCGCCTTCCCGCCCGAGTCGAAGCCGAGCATCTGCTTGTTCTTCTCGAAGAACTCGGCGATGGAGATGGAGCGTTGCGACTCGGCGAGTTCCTCGGCGACGGTGCCACCGCCGCCCTCACCGAGCGTCGACTGGAACGAAGTCATCTGCCGGGTCGTTACCCGCCGGAGACTAAAACAGTCGTGGTAGTTCGGTGAAAGTGAACGGCCAGCGTTTATCACTCCCGGTCGACAGACACGACTGTGCGAGACAGTCCGCCCGAGACGCCCCGCGAACCGGTGTCGGAGACGCGACACGGCGAGACGATCACCGACCCGTACCGGTGGCTCGAAGCCGACGACGACCGAGTGGCGGCGTGGACGGAGACACAAAACGACTACGCCGACGCGGTTCTCGACACGGACACGCGCGAGCAGTTACGGCCGCGCTTCGAGGCGGTGGCGCGCGTCACCGACTACGGGCCCGTCACCGTCGCCGGTGGCCGCTACTTCCGGACAATCGAAGCCCCCGACGAGGACCACGCCGTGCTGTACGTCCAGTCCAGCCTCGACGCGGAGCCGCGACGGCTGGTCGACCCCACCGAGTTCGAGGCGGACACCGCCTCCATGAACTGGCACGTCGTCGGCCCCGACGGCGACCGGGTCGCCTACGGCTACGACGAAGGTGGCGAGGAGCAGTACGACATTCGAGTAATAGACGTGGAGACCGGCGACCGCATCGAGACCGTGCCCGATGTCGGCCGCGTGAATCCGGGCGGCTTCGCGTGGACGACAGACGGCTTCTACTCCGTCCACACTGGGGGCGCGGCCGACGGTAGCCAACTCGACAAGGCGCTGTACCACCACGAACACGGCGACGACCCGGCAGCCGACACGCTCCTCACGTCGGCGTTCAGCGAGCGCGAGTGGCCGACCGTGACCACCACCGACGACGACACGGCGTTCGTTACGGTGAATCGCGGCTGGTCGACCGCGGAGGTGTTTCGGCTCGCGCCCGACCGCGAGGACCCGCTCGTACCGCTGTTCGTCGGCCACGACGCGGATTTCACACTCACCGTCGGCGAGGAGACGCTGTACGTTCGCACCGATCTCGACGCCGACTACGGGCGCGTGCTGGCGGTCCCGCTCGACGAGGCACAGACCGGCGAACGGCTCGACCCCGCGTCCTTTGCCGACGCTGTCCCCGAAACTGACGGCGTACTGCAGGGCGTCAACGCAGTCGGTGAGGCGCTCGCTGCCGTCCATCTCCACGATGCCAGCGGCGACCTCACGCTGTGGCGGGACGGCCAACGCATCGACCAGGTTCCGACGCCGGAGCTGTGTAGCGTGCCCGCGGAGGCGCTCGATGCCGACGACGACGGGATAGAGCTGTTCTACGTCGTCGAGGAGTTCGAGCAACCGCCGCAGGTCAGCCGCTACGACCGCGACAGCGAGACAACGGCGACAGTCGCGCAGGCAGACGTGGCGTTGGGCGTCGAGACGACGGTATCACGGCGCTTCTACGAATCGGCCGACGGGACGGAGGTGCCGGCGTTTCTGATCCACCGTGCCGGCCTCGACCCAGAGGGCGATGCTCCGACCGTGCTGTACGGCTACGGCGGCTTCCGCATCGCGCAGACGCCCTCGTTCCAGCGGTTCCTCGAGCCGTTCTTGGACGCCGGCGGCGTCTACGTAGTCGCGGCGCTCCGCGGCGGCTCCGAGTATGGCGAATCGTGGCATCGAGCGGGCACCCGCGAGCGCAAGCAGAACGTCTTCGATGACCTGTACGGGGTCGCGGAAGGGCTCGTCGCGGACGGCTACACCGACACGGGCCGGCTGGCGGCGTGGGGTGGGTCGAACGGCGGGCTGTTGACGGGCGCGGCACTCACCCAACGGCCGGATCTTTGGGCGGCGATTCTGTGTGAGGTACCGCTGCTCGACATGCTCCGCTTCCACGAGTTCCTGCTCGGTGAGTCGTGGACCGTCGAGTACGGCTCGCCGGAAGACGCGGAGGCGTTCGAGTATCTGCGCGACTACTCGCCGTACCACAACGTGACGGAGCGGGCGTATCCGGCGACGATGTTCACGACGGCCGCGGGCGACACGCGCGTCCATCCGGCCCACGCCCGCAAGATGACCGCCCGAGTCCAGTCGCTGACGACCGGCGAAGCGCCAATTGTCCTGCGAACGGAGGCGGACACCGGCCACGGCGTCGGGAAGCCCACCGACCGTGTCGTTCGCGAACAGGTCGACCGCTGGACGTGGCTCTGTGACCGGCTCGGCGTCGATCTCTGAGGCTTTGTAGCCGTCACGCGCGTCGCGCGCACGTGGGATTTATATCGGTCACCGGCCTAATACGGGTAGAAACTCCTATGTCTAAAGAAGGTAGCTACGGAGCCAACCAGATCCAAGTCCTCGAGGGTCTGGAGGCGGTGCGCAAGCGACCCGCGATGTACATCGGGTCGACGGACACGCGCGGGCTCCATCATCTCGTCTACGAGGTAGTCGACAACGCGATTGACGAAGCGCTGGCCGGACACTGTGACACCATCGAGGTCACCCTCCACGAGGACGGATCCGTCTCCGTCAGCGACGACGGCCGCGGCATCCCGGTCGATACGCACAGCGAACACGACCGCCCGGCGCTTGAGGTCATCATGACCGTCCTGCACGCCGGCGGGAAGTTCGATGCCGAGTCGTATCAGGTCTCGGGGGGGCTCCACGGCGTCGGCGTCAGCGTCGTCAACGCGCTCTCGAAGTGGCTCGACGTCGAGGTGAAACGCGACGGCCACCTCTACCGCCATCGGTTCGACCACGGCGTCCCCGAGGGCGACATGGAGGTCGTTCGCGAACTCGAACCCGACGAGGAGACCGGAACGACGGTGCAGTTCTGGCCCGACAGCGACGTGTTCGAGACGACCGAGTACAGCTTCTCGACGCTGGAGTCGCGGCTCCGCGAACTGGCCTTCCTCAACCCCGGCGTGGAGATCGCGCTGGTCGACGAGCGGAGCGACGAGTCGATCCGATTCCAGTACGAGGGCGGTATCCGCGAGTTCGTCGCGTTCCTCAACGAGACGCGCGCACCCCTCCACGAGGACATCGTCTATCTCGACGGCGAGGATCAGGACATCAACGTCGAGGTGGCGATACAGGCGACCGACGACGTGCAGGGCTCCATCCACGCGTTCGCGAACAACATCAACACCCGCGAGGGCGGCACACATCTGACCGGGTTCAAGACCGCGCTCACGCGGGTCATCAACGACTACGCCTCCTCGCACGGGCTGGCGAACGACCTCGACGCCAATCTGACGGGTGATGATATCCGCGAGGGGCTCACCGCCGTCATCTCGATCAAACACCCCGACCCGCAGTTCGAGGGGCAGACGAAGACGAAGCTCGGCAACAGCGAGGTCCGAGGCATCGTCGAGGGGCTGATGCACGAGCAGTTCACCGCGTATCTGGAGGAGCATCCCGACACCGCCGAGGCCATCGTCGGCAAGGCAGTCGAGGCCGCCAAGGCACGGCTCGCGGCACAGAAGGCGGAGGAACTCACGCGCCGGAAGTCGGCGCTCGAATCCACCTCGCTCCCCGGCAAGCTCGCCGACTGTCAGAGCCGCGATCCGTCGGAGTCGGAGCTGTTCGTCGTGGAGGGTGACTCGGCGGGCGGGTCGGCCAAGCAGGGTCGCAATCCGGAGTTTCAGGCGATCCTCCCGCTGCGCGGCAAGATACTCAACGTCGAGAAACACCGGCTCGACCGCATCCTCGAGAACGACCAGATCCGGAATCTCGTCACTGCCATCGGCACCGGCATCGGCGACGAGTTCGACATCGAGGAGACGCGCTACCAGAAGATCATCATGATGACGGACGCGGACGTGGACGGCGCTCATATCCGGACGCTGCTGCTCACGTTCCTCTACCGGCACATGCGACCGCTCATCGAGGAGGGGTACGTGTACGCCGCACAGCCGCCACTCTACCGCATCCGGAATCGTGGGAACACGTACGACGCGATGACCGAGGCGGAGCGAGAACGGATCATCGAGGAGAAGTGTGACGGCTCGCCGAGCCAGATCCAGCGGTTCAAGGGACTGGGCGAGATGAATCCCAACCAGCTGTGGGACACGACTATGAACCCGGAGAACCGCATCCTCAAGCAGATCACAATCGACGACGCCGCGGCGGCCGACCGGATGTTCTCCGTGCTGATGGGTGACGCCGTCGAGCCGCGCAAGCAGTTCATCAAGGAGCACTCCGAGGACGCCGAGTGGGTAGACATATGAGCACCGACGACGCGTCCGACGCGGACGAACCAGCACAGCGCGTGCGGAACGTCCGCGTCGAAGACGAGATGGAGCAGTCGTACATCGACTACGCGATGTCCGTCATCGTCGGGCGCGCGCTCCCGGACGCCCGCGACGGTCTCAAGCCCGTCCAACGGCGCATCCTCTACGCGATGCACGAGGCCGGCATCACCTCGAACGCCGGCCATCGCAAGTCCTCGAACGTCGTCGGCGACACGATGGGGAACTACCATCCACACGGCGACAGCGCCATCTACGACGCGCTCGCCCGGATGGCACAGGACTTCTCGCTCCGGTATCCCCTCGTCGACGGACAGGGGAACTTCGGCTCTATCGACGGCGACCCGCCGGCGGCGATGCGGTACACCGAGGCCCGGATGTCGCCGATGGCCGAGGAACTGCTCGCCGACATCGAGGAGGACACCGTCGACTTCGAGGCGAACTACGACGACCGACTCACCGAGCCAGCCGTCCTGCCGGCGAAGGTGCCGAACCTCCTCCTCAACGGTGCCTCGGGCATCGCAGTCGGTATGTCGACGAACATCCCGCCGCACAATCTCCGCGAGGTGGTTGACGCCGCGATCCCCCTCATCGACAACCCCGACTGTGCGGTGTCGGACCTCGTCGTCGGCCCGGACGGCGAGGGGTACGTCACCGGCCCCGACTTCCCGACGGGCGCGAACATCGTCGGGCGAGAGGGGATCCACGAGGCGTACACCACCGGTCGTGGGCGGCTTCGCGTCCGTGCGGAGATCGATGTCGAGGAAAGCGACCGGGGCGGCGACCGCATCGTCGTCTCCGAACTCCCGTATCAGGAGAACAAGGCACGTCGCATCGAGCGCATCGCCGAAGACGTGACCGACGGCGACATCGAGGGGATCAGCGACATCCGCGACGAGTCCGACCGCGACGGCGTCCGGGTTGTCATTGAGCTGAAGCGGGGTGCGAACACGGAGGTGGTGAAGAACCAACTGCTCGAATCCCACCTCGAAAAGACGTTCTCCGTCCTGTCGCTGGCACTCGTCGACGGCCAGCCGCGCGTGCTGAACCTGAAGGAACTCCTCGAAGAGTACGTCGACCACCGCCGCGAGGTCGTCCGTCGGCGCTCGCAGTACCGCCTCGAAGAGGCGCAGGACCGCGCACACATCCTCGAAGGGCGGCTTCGGGCACTGGAGAGTGCCGAGGACGTGGTGGACCTGATCCGGGACAGCGAGGACCGCGACGCGGCGAAGGCCGGACTGCGCGAGCAGTTCGACTTCTCGACCGAGCAGGCCCAGCACATCGTCCGGATGCAGCTCGGCTCGCTCACCTCGATGGAGTGCGCGAGCAGTTCGACTTCTCGACCGAGCAGGCCCAGCACATCGTCCGGATGCAGCTCGGCTCGCTCACCTCGATGGAGGCCGGCGAGATACGCGACGAGTACGAGGAGGTGCAGGCCACCATCGACCGGCTGGAGACCATCCTCGCCGACGAGTCGGAACTCCTCGGCGTTATCAAAGAGGAACTCCGGGAGATCCGCGACGAGTACGGCGACGACCGCCGCACCTCGGTGATACAGGACCACGGTAGTGTCACCCGCGAGGATCTCATCCCCGAGGACGACGTGGTCGTCGTCCTGACGGAAGACGACTACGTGAAGCGGATGCCGCTCGACGAGTTCGACGCGCAACACCGCGGCGGCAAGGGGATCATCGGCGTCCGTCCGAAGGACGGCGACAGCGTCTCTGCGGTGTTCGAGGCGAACACGCACGATTACCTGCTCGTCTTCACCTCGCGCGGACAGGTGTACCGACTGAAGACCTACGAGATACCGGAGATGTCCCGCACGGCCCGCGGGACGAACGTCGTCAACGTCATCGACCTCGATTCCGACGAGGAGGTCACCGCAGTCGTCGACGTGGACGACGTCGAGGACGAGGAGGGGTATCTCGCGATGGCGACACGACACGGCTACGTGAAGCGGACGGAGCTGTCCGCCTTCGAGAACGTCCACTCCGGCGGCATCCGCGCCACGAGACTGGAAGAGGGCGACGAACTCGTCGACGTTGAGGTGACGGACGGCACGCAGGACTTGGTCATCGGAACTCAACAGGGGATGACTATCCGCTTCGCCGAGACGGAGGCCAGTTCGATGGGTCGCTCCGCACGCGGCGTCAACGGCGTCGCTCTCGAAGGCGACGACCAAGTAGCCGGCCTCGTCGCGACCAGCGAGGGCGACGGGCGCGAACTGCTGACAGTCACCCGGATGGGCTACGGCAAGCGAACATCCCTCTCGGAGTACCGCCGCCAGTCCCGCTACGGGAAGGGCCTCGTCGACATCAAGACGAACGAGCGCAACGGTGAGGCGTGTTCGCTCAATGCCGTCGCCCCCGACGACGGGCTCGTCATCATGAGCGAGTCGGGCCAGATCATGCGCACGACGGTCGAAGAGGTGTCACAGCAGGGGCGCAACACGATGGGCGTGACCGTGATGCGACTCGACGAGGGCGACTGGGTCGCGAGCGTCGACGTGGTGTCAGACGGCGACGCCGACGAGTAAGCTACTCCTCGGTCAGTTCGCGGTACTCCTCGCTCGACATATCGACCTGTTCCGCGAGTCGGTCGCCGACGAGCGCCGGTTCGTCGGCCTCCGAGGCGACCTGTCGCCCGACGTACGCGAGACCGAGCGTGATCACCGCCAGCGGAACCCCGAGCGCCACGAGCACGAATTCGCCCGACAGCGGGACATCGAAGAGCACCGTTCCGGCGAGCAGGAGCGACGGCGCAGCGAACAGCAGCAACACGAGCGCGGCGACGAGTCTACCGCGCGGTCCCCCGAGTGCCATATCCGCCGTTCGGGGTCTGTCCACAAAAGCACTCGGCGCGGCGGAGCGAGAGACGCGCAGTGACAGCCTTGACGAGGCTACAGGATCTGTTTGCCGAGCGCGGAGGCGACAAGTTCGACGGCCAGCTCCGCGGTGCGGTTGTGCTTGTCGAGGACGGGATTCACCTCGACGACCTCCATCGAGCGGACGCTGTCGAGGCGGTCGGCGACGGCCTCCATCGCGGAGTGCGCCTCGCGGTAGGTGACGCCGCCGCGGACGGGCGTGCCGACCCCCGGTGCCTCGTCCGGGTCGAGAACGTCCATGTCGAGCGAGACGTGGATGCCGTCGGTGTCTTCGGTCGCGATTTCGAGGGCCTCGTCGACGACGGCCGGCGCGCCGCGCTCGTCGATGTCGTACATCGTGAACACGGACACGTCGCTCTCGTGTAACGCCTCGCGTTCGCGGTCGTCCAGCGAGCGCGTCCCGACGAGTACGACGTTCGACGGGTCGATAGACGGGGCGACTGCCCACTCCGCGTCGGCGAACTCGCCGCGACCGAGGAGCGCGGCGAGCGACATCCCGTGGACGTTGCCCGACAGGGTCGTCGCCGGCGTGTTGAAATCGCCGTGTGCATCGAACCAGACGACGCCGATCGACCGCTCGCGGGCGGCTCCACCGGCGGCCCCGATGGCGATGGAGTGGTCGCCGCCGAGCACGAGCGGAAATTCGCCGTCGGCGAGCGTATCGGCCACCGACGCTTGGAGTCGTCGACACACCGCGGCCATCTCGTCGAGGTACTTCGCGTGGCGGTCACCGCTCGGCGCTTCGGTCATCGCCTCCGGACGAGGGACGGTGAGGTCACCGGTGTCGGTACAGTCGTGACCGTTCGCGTCAAGTTCCTCGTCCAGCCCCGCGTAGCGGATGGCGGAGGGTCCCATGTCCACCCCGCGACGGTTGGCGCCGAGGTCCATCGGGACGCCGATGACACTGATGTCCATGTTCGGGGTTTTCGGCCTCCAGCCTTATTGCCGACGGTCCGCGTTGGCGAGCCGAACGATCCTCGGCAAACACACACGGCGGTACAGAACGGCGCGAACGGCGACGCGTTACAGATACGGTTCGCAGACGCGGCGCAGTCCGTCGTCGAAGTCGATTGCCGGCTCCCAGCCGGTCGCCTCGCGCATCTTCGAGGGGTCGGCCATCGTGTCGTGGACGTAGTTTTTCATCGTGTTCTCGGAGTAGGTCGGCTCCACGTCCGTCCCGAGCACGTCGTTGAGTCGGTCGACGAGCTCGTTCAGCGAGTACGAGTCGCCGGTGCCGAGGTTGTAGACGCCGGTGAGTTCGTGGTCGGCGGCCAACTCAAGCCCGCGCGTGATGTCGTCGACGTGGGTGAAATCGCGGGTCTGGGTGCCGTCGCCCCAGATATCCGGGCGCTCGCCGTTGGCGATCTGGTGGGCGAACTGCGCGGTGAGGTTCGCGTACTCCCCCTTGTGTTCTTCCGCGCCGGAGAAGCCCTGATACACCGAGAAGAACCGCATCCCGGCCATCGTCACGTCGTGGAAGTTCTCGTAATACTCCGCGTAGCGCTCGCGGGCGAGCTTCGACGCCTCGTAGCCCGTGCGCGCCGCGACATCCATCGACTCGGGTGACGGCTCCGTTCGGTCGCCGTAGATAGAGGAGGTCGAGGCGTAGACGACGGTGTCACAGCCCGTCTCGCGCACCTGCTCGACGGTGTTGATGAACCCCTCGACGTTGACGCGAGCGCCGCGGGCGGGGTCGTCCTCGTGCATCGCTCGCGAGGAGAGCGCCGCGAGGTGGAAGAGCACGTCCACATCCGCCGGAAGGTCGTCGTCGAGCACCGACGCGTCGACGAACTCCACGTCGTCGTCGAGGTTGTCCGGCGTCCCGAGATACAGGTCGTCGACCGCGACCACGTCGTTGTCGGCCGCGAGGCGGTTCGCGAGGTTTGAGCCAATGAACCCTGCGCCGCCGGTCACGAGCACGCGCTTCCCGTTCATACCCGACGAGCCACGTTCGGCGGGTAAGTGGCTACCGGTCTCGACGCCGCGCTCACCGTCGGGTTTAAGCCCGACCTTACCGAATTAGATTTATAATGTCGTCTATCGAGCTCACCCCTTCGCAGAAGAAGATCCTCGAAGCGCTCATCAATCTCCACCGCGACGCCGAGAGCGCGGTCAAAGGCGAGGAGATCGCAGAGGAGGTCGACCGGAACCCCGGCACCATCCGCAACCAGATGCAGAGTCTCAAGGCGCTCCAGCTGGTCGAGGGCGTACCCGGGCCGAAAGGCGGCTACAAGCCGACCGGCACCGCATACGACGCGCTCCAGATTCAGGAGATGGAGCAGGCGGCGGACGTACCGCTCCGGCACGAGGGCGAGCCGATACCCGGCGCGAACGTACAGGAAATCAATCTCACGAGCGTCCACCATCCGGAGCTGTGTCGCGCCGAGATCCGGCTACAGGGGTCGATCAGCGACTTCCACGAGGGCGATTCGGTGACCGTCGGCCCGACGCCGCTCTCGAAGCTCCGCATCGCGGGCACGCTCGACGGAAAGGACGACACGAACAGCAGCCTCATTCTCACTATCGACGAGATGCGCGCGCCGGCAGAAGGCGAGACGCCGGAGAAGTAATCACAAACGTTTCGCAGGGTTTGTATCGGAGGCATCCCAGCGACTTGTATGACCGACGACATCGTCGTGCTCGGCTCCGGGTACGCCGGAACCGGCGCCGTGAAGCGACTCGAACGGGAGATAGACGGCGAGGCCGACATCACGTGGATCTCCGACGTGGACCACCACCTCGTGCTCCACGAGTCACACCGGATCATCCGCAAACCAGACGTTCGCGATCAGATCACCTTCGACTGCGAGGAACTGAAGGCGCCGTCGACGCGGTTCGTCAACGCGCGCGTCGAGGCGCTCGACACCGACGAACGCACGGTCGACCTCGCCGACGGCTCGACCGTCGATTACGATTACGTGCTCGTCGCCTTCGGCTCCCGGACAGCCTTCTTCGGCATCGACGGACTCCGCGAGCATTCGCTTACCCTGAAATCCCTGCAGGACGCGCTCGACATCCACGACGCGGTCACGGACGCGGCTGCCGAGGCGACGAAGGAAGACCCGGCACAGGTCGTCGTCGGCGGTGCCGGCCTCTCTGGTATCCAGTCGGCCGGCGAGATCGCGGAGTTCCGCGATCTCCACCGCGCGCCAATCGACATCCACCTCGTCGAGGGGCTCGACAACGTCTTCCCGAACAACGACCCTGTCGTACAGGCGAAGCTCGCCAAGCTGCTCGACGACAAGGACGTGAACGTCATGACCGGCGAGTTCATCGGCGAGGTGGACGAGGAGACCGTCTACGTCCAGGACGAGCGGAGCCACCGGGTTCACACGGAACAGGACTTCACCACCAACGACGAGCGCGTGTTCGCCATCGGCGACGCCGCGCTCATCGACCAGCCGGGAGAGGAGAACCCCGCGCCGCCCACCGCACAGGCGGCGTGGCAGGCGGCCGAGGTTGCGGGCGTCAATCTCGCGCGCGCCGCGCGCGGTGAACCACTTGAAACGTGGACCCACGAGGACAAAGGGACGCTCGTCTCCGTCGGCGACGAGGCCGTCGCCCACAACGTCATCGGAGCTCGCGAAGTCGTCGATACGTTCGGCGGCCCGGCCGCCGAGATGCTGAAGAAGACCGTCGCTGCCCGCTGGATCAAGGATGTCGCCGGCTACGGGGCCGCCGCGAAGGCGTTCCCAGATATGTAACACCCCACTTTTTGCACTTCCCTCGCGCGGCTTCGCCGCGCTCGGTCAGGCAAAAACTTGGGGAAAATATGCGCGCCCTCCTCCCGTCGCGCGCTCACGCTGTTCGCGCGCGGTAGTCGTCAGGCGCTACGGCTCGCCTTCGGCGAGGTTCTGCTCCATAGATTTAAGTACCGAAACGCGACCAACCGGCCCGTGACCTGATGACCCGTGCGGGGTTGGTCGAGACGGGAGCGCGACGCGCCACCCCGCACTCGCGCATGCGTCGCCTGCTCGCTACCGATCCAGCGATAGCCCCGCGTGCCAGCGGTCAGCGCCCGCGTCTGCCTTGACGCGGTCCATCTCCGCGAGGATGGCCGCGGCGAGCGACGCGACTTCCCCGGCGCGTCGCTCGCCTTCGGTGCGGAACTCCCCGGTGACCCGGTTGGCGTACACCGTGCACACCGCGCCGGCACGGAGTCCGTAGAGGTTCGCGACCGTCAGTATCGACGCCGCCTCCATCTCGAAGTTTAGGACACCCGCCGTCTGTAGCTCGTCGACCAGCGCGTCGGCGTCCGCGCCCTCGAAGCCGCCGAATCCGGGGCGACCCTGCCCGGCGTAGAAGGAGTCGGTCGAACAGGTGACGCCACAGTGGTAGTCGTAGCCCAGCTCCTCACAGGCAGTCACGAGCGCCGTCACCACCTCCGGGTCGGCTGCCGCAGGGTAATCCTCGCGGACGTACTCGTCGGAGGTTCCCTCCTGCCGGACCGCCCCGGTCGTGATGACGAGGTCGCCGACCTCCATCCCAGGCTGGATGGCACCACAGGAGCCGACGCGCATGAACGTCCCCGACCCGATCTGTGCGTGCTCCTCGACAGCGATGGTCGCCGACGGCGACCCGATGCCGGTCGAGGTGACGGTCAGCGGCTCGCCGTCGTAGCGTCCGGTTGCGGTTCGGTACTCGCGGTGCTGGCCGACCTCCTCGGCCTTGTCCCACGCGTCGGTGATCTTCGGGACGCGCTCCGGATCGCCCGGTAGGAGGACGGAGCCCGCGGCGTCGTCCGGTCCGAGACCGATGTGATACTGTACGTCGTCATCCTCATCCATAGTCGCTGTTCCACCAGCGTGCTTGTAGTTCCATTGCCCCGAAGCTTCTCGACAGCGGGGACTCATCGTCGAGTGTGGACATCCACCACGTCGGACAGCTGGTCGACGCGGAGTTCGAGTCGGCAGTCGGGTTCTACCGCGACACGCTCGGACTACCGCTACGCGAGACGACCGACGGGCCCGTCCGCGTCGCGTTCTTCGATCTCTCGTCGGTGGAGTTCCATCTCATCGTCCGCGAGGAACGCGGCTCGCCGGCGGACGAACTCCTCGACGCGGTCGGGAGGCGCTCTGCGGCCCACGTCGCGTTCGAAGTGAACGACCTCGCGGCGGCGATGGCGGACGCGGCCGATGCTGGCCTGCAGTTCGTCGGCGACCCGCCCGAGGACGGACTCGGGCCGTATCGACGGGCGTTCGTTGCGCCGGAGGCCCACGTCGGCGTCCCGTTCGAGTTCGTCGCGCCGGCCTGATTACTCAAGTGTCCCGGGTTGGATCGTGTTCGGGATGAGCTCACCGAGCGCGTACTCCGCGACTGTGTCACCCTCGTCACAGTAGACGGGGAGCGACTCGTCGCAGAACTCGGCGAGGGTCTGTCGGCACATGCCACACGGCGTGATGCCGTCGCGTTCGCCGGAGACGACAGCCAACGCGTCGAACTCGGTGTGACCCTCCTTCACCGCCTCGGCGACCGCGACCTCCTCGGCGTGCAGCGAGTTCGAGTAGTTCGCGTTCTCGATGTTACAGCCGACGTACGTCTCGCCGTCGGCGGTTCGGAGCGCGGCCCCGACCCGGTACTCCGAGTAGGGGACGTACGCGTCGGTGAGCGCGTCGCGGGCCGCGGAAAGCAGTGCGTCGGGTTCCATGTCCGTGTCTTCGGCGCGCGGGAGAAATAGCCTGCCATCAGTCCTCGCCGGACTCGTAGTGGTCGCCGGCCGCCTCCGGAATCTGCGTGCGGCCCACGAGCGCGAGCACGAGGATGACGGTCACGAACGGGATGACCCGGACGAGCGAACTCGGGAGGCCCGTGCCGACGGTCTGGAGCGAGAACTGGAGTGCGTCCAGTCCCGCGAACAGCAACGCCGACAGGAACGCGCCGACCGGGTTGTAGTTCCCGAACAGGTAGGTGACGATGGCGATGAACCCCTTGCCGTTCACCATCGTCGCGCCGTTGCCGGTGAACTGCCCGATAGAGAGCGCGAGCGCACCGCCGCCGGCGCCGGAGAGCACGCCCGAAAGGAGCACGGCGGCGTAGCGCACTCGCGAGACGCTCACGCCGGCCGTGTCCAGTGCCTTCGGGTTCTCGCCGGCCGCGCGGACGTGCCGCCCGAACGCCGTCCGATTCAGCACGTACCACGACAGCCCCACGGCGATGAACATCAGGTAGACGAACGGCGAGGCGTCGAACAGCGCGCCGAAGAAGGGTATCTCGGCGAGTACCGGTATCGTCACCGTCGCGGGCGTGGTGACGCTGGCGGTGTTCGGCCCGTCGTACACCACCTGCGACGCGAACGGGGCGAGCCCGAGCGCGATGAGCCACACCGCGAGCCCGGCGATGATCTGGTCGGCGCGGAACTCGATGCAGACGACGGCGAACAGCCCCGCGAGCAGGGTACTCGCGACGACGCCGACCAGCAGGCCGAGCCACAGCTCCGCCTGTGTGGCCGCCCCCTCACCGGCGATGGTGTCCGTCGCGTACACCGCGGTGAACGCCGAGATGATGAGCAGCCCCTCCAGTCCGATGTTGATGACGCCGCTCTTCTCGGCGAAGATGCCGCCAAGCGCCGCGAGCGTGATCGGCACGGCGAACCGGAGCGCCGCACCGAGCGTGGTCCGGTCCGTGACGATAGCGAACAGATCGCCCGCGATGGTGTCGGGGAAGGCGAGTCGCGCCCCGGCGAGGAGCACGAAGAGCACGCCCACTGCGACCGTGATACCGGTGCGTTTCGAGAACCGGTCGGCGAGCGGCGAGCCGTCCGCCCGTGCGTCACTCATTTCGGTCACCCCCGTCGTCGGCCTGCTCACCGCCGTCCGTCGCGGCGGTCGACCCGAGTCGCCGCGCTCGTCGCTGGACGCGGTCCATGCGGCCGCCCAGCAGTCGGAAGAACTCCGGCATCGCGACGAAGAGGATGATGAGTCCCCGAAGCACGCCCACGAGTTGTGGGGGCACGTCCGTCGCGAAGTCGACGACGGTGGTCCCGGATTTAAGCACGCCGAACAGCAGCGCGGCGAAGCCGACGCCGACCGGGTTGTTGCCAGCGAGGATAGAGACGGTGATCCCGTCGAAGCCGTACGCCGGCACGCCGGTCTGGTAGTTGCCGAGGATCATCAGCACGTACAGCGCACCGCCGAGCCCGCCCAGCGCGCCGGAGAGAGCGAAGCTCGCCACGACGGTTCGGGCCGCGTCTACGCCGCCGTACTCGGCCGCCTCCGGCTGGAGACCGCTCGTCCGCAGATCGTAGCCGAAGGACGTGTGCGCGAGCAGATAGTAGACCGCGACGATGAGACTGATCCCGAAAGCGAGGGCGATCAGCGAGAAGTTGCTGCGAGGGTCGAAGACGACTGCGGGGAAGTCGGCGTAACTCGGGAGCGCCCGCGTCTGTGTCGCCGCGCTCGTTGGATCCTTGAACTGATTGAGGACGAGATAGCCAACGACGCCCGTCGCGACGAAATTCAGCATGATCGTCGTAATGACCTCGTTCGCGTCGGCGTACGCCTTCAGCGCGCCCGGTATCGCGCCGTAGAAGCCCCCGCCGACCGCGCCGGCGAGCAGTCCGAGCGGAATGAGCGTCAGTGTGCCAACGAACCCGGAGACGGCCGGCGCGGCCGCGAGCACCGTCAACGCGGTCGCGAACCCACCGACGACGAGTTGCCCCTGCGTCCCGATGTTGAACACGCCCGCGCGGAACGCGACCGCGACGGAGAGCCCAGTGAAGATGAGCACCGTCGTCTCCCGCAACGTGACGGCCATCTGTGCGTTGCGCGGGCTCCAGCCCGCCGAGAACGGGTCGCCGAGCGCGCCGAGGAACAGGCGGTCGTACACCGCAATCGGGTCGTAACAGAAACCGACGGCGAAGAGCCGCGGGACGCCGAACGGCGTCGGATGGGTGAGCACGAATGCAGCGCTCGAACAGGCGGTCATCCGCCCGGCGACGAGCACGAGGAGCGTGCCGACGAGTATCGACGAGAACAGTGCCGCGAGGCTGATGGCGAGTCGCTCGGTCGCGGACGCGGCCACGAGTCGCGCCAGTAGTCGTTCTACTCGGTCGCGCCAGCTCACGACTCCTCACCCGCGAGCCGGAGCGACGAGAGCGAGCGACTCGGCTCCTCGCCCGCCATCAGCAGCCCGAGTTCCTCCTCGGTCACGTCGTCTGGGTCCACGACGGCCATCAGCTCACCGCCGTGCATCACGGCGAGTCGGTCCGAGAGCATCTGTACCTCATCCAGCTTCGAGGAGACGAGCAGCACCGCACCGCCGGCGTTCCGGAGGTCGAGCAGTCGGTCGTTGATGAACTCCGTCGACCCGATGTCGACGCCACGGGTCGGATGGGTGGCGACGAGCAGAGACGGGTCCCGCTCAAACTCGCGGCCGACGATGAACTTCTGCTGATTGCCGCCGGACAGCGACACCGAGCGAGCATCGGGGTCCGGCGGGCGCACGTCGTACTCCTCGACGACCGCCTCGGCGTGGTCGCGCGCTCGGTCCCAGTCGATGCGGCCGCCCGCGGCGAACGCCGACGCGTGCTGACTACCGAGCAGACCGTTCTCTACGAGGTCGAAGTCCATCACCAGCCCGCGCTCCTGTCTGTCCTCCGGAATGTACGCCATCCCGGCTTCGATGTGGTCGATCCGGGACCAGTCGGCCACGTCGCGTCCCTCGAAGTCGACCCGGCCGGCGGTCGGCTCGCGGAGCCCGGTTATCGCCTCGACCAACTCCGACTGTCCGTTGCCGTCGACGCCGGCGATGCCGAACACCTCGCCGGCCCGGACGCCGAAGGATACGCCGTCGACGACGGTAACGCCACGCGAGTCCTCGACCGTGAGGCCGTCGACGCAGAGCGTCTCGTCGCCGGGGTCGCTCGGCCGCGCGTCCGTCTCCATCAGCACCTCGCGGCCGACCATCAGTTCCGCGAGCGCCTCGCGGTCGGTGTCGTCCGCGGAGACGCTCCCGACGTTCTTGCCGTCCCGGAGGACGGTTATCTCGTCGGCCGCCTCCATCGCCTCCCCCAGCTTGTGCGTGATGAAGATCACCGTCTTGCCGGCCGCGGTGAGTTCCTCGAACACCGCCAGAAGCTCCTCAACCTCCTGTGGCGTCAACACCGCCGTCGGCTCGTCGAGGATCAGCACGTCGGCACCGCGGTACAGCGCCTTGAGTATCTCGACGCGCTGCTGGACGCCGACGCTCACCGTCTCGATGCGGGCGTCGGGCTCGACCGCGAAGCCGTACCGCTCGCTCAGTTCGCGCACCTCGCGGCGGGCCTGCTCGCGGTCGACCGCGAGCCAGCCCCACTTGCGCGGCTCGTTGCCGAGCGTGATGTTCTCGGCGACGGTCATCGTGTCCACGAGCATGAAGTGCTGGTGGATCATCCCGACGCCGGCGTCGATAGCGTCGCCCGGCGACTCGAAGGATTGTTCCTCGCCGTCGACCACGACCCGGCCCTCCTCGGGCTGGTAGAGCCCGTAGAGGACGTTCATCAGGGTCGTCTTGCCGGCACCGTTCTCACCGAGCAGCGCGTGGACGCTCCCCCGCTCGACTTCGAGCGTCACGTCGTCGTTGGCGACGACGCCGGGGAAGCGCTTCGTGATTCCGTCGAGGCGGACGGCGTCGGCCATCCGCCTAAACGTTCGTCGGGTCCGTCGGAACGTCGACGCTGCCGTCGATGATCGACTGTGCGGCGGTGTCGACCTCGCTTTTGACCTCCGCGGATATCTCCGCGCCGAGTTCTTGGCCGTAGGTGATACCCACGCCGTCGTCGGCCAGTCCGAGCGAGGTCGTCGCGCCGCCCTCGAAGCTTCCGTTCACCGTCGCCTCGATGGCGCTGTAGACGGCGGTGTCGACGCGCTTCACCATCGACGCGAGGATCACGTCCGCGTACGAGGACTTCGTCACCGACTGGTCGCGGTCGACGCCGATAGCGAAGCGACCCTCCTCCTGTGCGGCCTGAAACACCCCCGTGCCGGTGTTGCCCGAGGCGTGATACACGATGTCGGCTCCGCTGTTGTACATCTGGAGAGCCGCCTCCTTGCCGGCCGCCGGGTCGTTGAACGAGCCGGTGTAGGCCGTCTGCACGTCGAGGTCGTCGGAGGCCGACTTCACGCCGGAGACGAAGCCGGCTTCGAACGTCGCGATCAGGTCGGACTCGCGGCCGCCGACGAAGCCCAGATTCGTCG
Organism: Halobacteriales archaeon QS_9_67_17; assembly: GCA_003023185.1. Taxonomy (GTDB): domain Archaea; phylum Halobacteriota; class Halobacteria; order Halobacteriales; family Haloarculaceae; genus Halosegnis. The sequence goes on from PXSB01000084.1 coordinate 24,059, forward strand.
AGTCGCTGGCCGTCGACCCACCGCCGGCAGAGAAGGAACGCGTCGACAGCAGGCCGGCGAGCCTCCCGACGAGGAACGACCCTTCCTCCTCGGCGAAGACGTACGAGCCGACGTTGTCGAACTGCTCGTCGCCCTCGTCGTCGCCGTCGGTGTCTCTCATCGGCACCGCGTCGACGATCTGGAACGACTGCTCGGGATACTCGGGGGCGACCTTTGCCAGCGGGTCACCCTGCAGGAAGCCGACACACGAGACGAGGTCGTAGTTCGGGTCGGTCTCCTGTGCGAACTGCCGCTGGAGATTCTCGAAGTCGGAGGGCTGCTGGGGCTGCACCTTGCGGGACTCAACGTCGAAGTCCTCGGCCGCCTGCTGGACGCCCTGCTGGGCTTGGTCGTTGAACGAGCCGTCGCCGAGCCCGCCCGTCGCGTACACGACGCCGACGTTGGCAGACGCGCTCGCCTCGGCACCGCCACCGCTGCTCGACGTCTCGGTGTCGCTGTCAGAGGTGTTCTCACCGGACGGACCGCCGGAACAGCCCGCGAATCCGGCGATGCCTGCTGCGCCCGCGCCCGTGATGAACCGGCGTCTGTCGAGTTTCATATGCCGTAACGCCGCAGCCCCCGGTCATAAGCGCTACGACCCGCTCTGAGCGCGCTGACAGGTGTGAGCAGGACTCACAGCACGGCTTCGACGGTCTCTCGCGCCCGGTCGACGAGCGCGTCAACGTCCTCCGCCTCGGCGTAGATCCGAATGTACGGCTCCGTTCCCGACGGGCGCACGAGCACCCACGACGCGTCCGGCCGTTCGACGCGGACGCCGTACTCCGTGTCGACCTCGCCGTCGGGAAACGCCGCCGGGAGCCGGTCGGTGAGCGCCGCCATCACCCGCACCTTCTCGTCGTCCGGACAGGGCACCGACACCTTCCGGTACGGTCGCTCCGTCACCGGGTCGCGCAGGCCGTCCAGTCCCGACTCCGCGACGAGCCGGGTCAGCACCGCCGCGCTCGCGACGCCGTCGATCCACGGGCCGAACACGGGGTGGACGTGTTTCCACGGCTCGGCCGCGAAGGCGACGCCCGTCTCCGCCTCATCGCGGACCGCGGCGATGCCCTCGTGGAGCGCGCCGAGTCGCACGCGCTCGACCCGACCGCCCGCGGCCCGGACCCGCTCGTCGATGCGGGCGGAGGCGTTCGGCGTCGTCACGACCACCGGGTCCGCCGTCGCGGCCTCGCGCACGAACCGCTCGGCCAGCACCGCGAGCACGGTGTCCTCGTGGACCACCTCGCCGTCGCCGTCGACGATCACGATTCGGTCGGCGTCGCCGTCGTGACCGATGCCGAACGCCGCGTCGCCGTCGCGGACGAACGCCCGGAGTTCCGACAGCGAGTCCGCGGTCGGCTTCGACTCTCGCGCCGGGAAGTGGCCGTCGACCTGTGCGTTGAGCGCGACGACATCCGCCCCGAGCGCGCGCAGCACTGCCGGCGTCGCGACGCTCGCCATCCCGGTGCCACAGCCGACCGCGACGCGCAGGCCGTCGGGGTCCGCGCCGATACCTCGAGCGTACTCGGCGACGGCGTCCCGGTAGTCGGGGAGCACGTCCGCGCGCTCGGCGTCGCCGAACTGGTCCCACGGCACCGGTCGCTCGTCGGCTTCGACCCGCGTCTCGACCGCGCGTTCGGCCTCGCGGTCGTACTCCTCGCCGTCGACGAACAGCTTCAGTCCGTTGTCCGTCGGCGGATTGTGACTCGCCGTCACCATGATCCCGCGTCGCCCCTGCGCGGCGTACGCGAGCGCGGGCGTCGGCACCGGACCGAGTCGGACGACGCGCGCGCCGCCGGACTGGAGACCGCTGGCGACGGCGTCCGCCAATGCCGTGCCCGTCTCGCGGCCGTCGCGACCGACGGCGAACACCGGCGTTTCGTCGGACCCCGCCTCACGTGCGTGCTGGGCGGCCGCGCGGCCGACCGCCAGCGCCGCCGCCGGAGTGACTCGGTCGCGAACGTCGCCGCGGATACCCGCGGTGCCGAACAGCTCCATACCGTGAGTTGCAGACCGGGGTATTTCAACCGTACCGTCCGCGGGTAGTGTTCAGATACGCATAAAGGAGCCGCCATAGGCAGTGTGCCAAGCTTGGAAGCCCCCGCCGGCTCGACTCCCGGGCCTCGCTGCGCGCGCTCCCTCCGGTCGCGTGCTTGCGTCGACCGGGTTCGTCGACCCGACGGCCCCTTCCAGTCCCACCCGACCGCACTCGCTCGGGCAGCCATCGTCTATCTGAACACCGCCCGCGCGCCTCAAAGTGAGAATCAGCGACTACAACTCGACGCCGCTGGGGATGAGCGAGTGTTGGCGCAACAGCCCGCCGTCCGCGTCGTAGACGAGGAACGTTCCCTTGTGCTGTTCGAGGAAGTGGTCGCCGTCGATGGAGACTTGGATGCGATACCGGTGCTGTTCGTCCGTCTCCTTGCCGTACTCGCGTGCGGCGTCGATGAATCGGAGTACGTCGTCGCTGTCGGCGTTGAGTTCGAGGACGAACTCGCCGGTCACGCGGTTGGTAACGGAGACGACTGCCTCCGGCGATTCGTCTATCGGGCCTTGGAGCCGGCAGGCCACGTCGACCTCGTCGGCCGCGAGCGGTTCGCCCGTCGCGTCGGTGAGCCGCTCGGCCAACTGATCGGACGGCCCCTCGAAGTCGATGGCCACCGTCGGAACCCCCGAGGTGTCGAGATTGCTTGCCTCCAGCGTGAAGTAGTCGCGCCGCATCTACACACGCTTAGCGGCGCGTCGGCAAGAACGTAACGGGGCCGGCAGGGCCCGCACGGCCCGCAGTCCAGCCCGACAGGTTTTACTCACGGGCCGCGCGCGAGCACACATGGCGTGGGTCGACCCCGAGTACGCCGGCGAGTTCGCGGTGGTGTCCGCGTGGCTCGCGGCGCTGCTCCCGTGGTCCGTCTCGTTGAGTTCGCCGGCAGGCGGTCGCTTCGTCGTCGTCCGGTTCCCGTTCGTCGCCTTCCAGTTTCTCTTCGGCATCGAACTCGGGGCCGCCGAGGTGCCCGTACTGCCGATGTGGGCGGCCCCGGATTTCCCGCAGAGCACCGGCGTCGCGACCGCGTACACGGTCTGGCTGGCGGGCGGCGTCGCTGTCGCGGGCGCGGTGGCGCTCTCTGTCGTCTACTACGCCCGCGAGGCGGATGTCGAGACGAAGGCCCCGGTCGACCCGGCGCGGCTCATGGGTGGGCTGTTGACGCTCGGCGGCGTGTCGCTGCTCGCGGCCGTCGGACTCCTCTTCGGCTCCTACGCTGGGGTCACGGTGCCCGTCGGTGCGCTCATCGTGCCGGTGCTCGGCGTCGCACTGCTTCGGACGGATGCTCGGTAGAGAATTTGGCTTCAGGCCGGAACCGGCAGCAGTAGCAGCGCTAGATACGCGACGGCGATCATCAGGGTGGCGTGCTTCGCGCCCGAGAGCAGGTCGCCCTGACTGAGTTTGCCGGCGGTGAAGCCGGAGACGGCACCCTGAATGATCGTGCTGTGGAGCATGACCGTCGCGTACGCGCCGGTCTGTCGCTGGCCGCTGGTGCCGGTGAGGCCAGCACCGAGTCCGGTGCCGGGGACGCTCTGCCCGCCCGCACCGCCCGTCAGTTCGCTTCCCGAGGGGAGCGCCGGGATGAAGATGAGCACGAGCGCCGCAACGATGCCGATGAACACGAAAAACGAGATGTAGATGATGAGCACGTAGATGATGAGCTCCTGTCGGCGGCGACGCTCCAGCCGGCGGTCAGTCTGTGCCTCGTCGGCGGCGATGCGCAACACCGGCGCGACATCGTCGCTGGCGTGGACGGCGTTCACGATGAGGACGACTGCACGGGCCGCCAGCGGCGACTCCGCCCGCGACGCGAACCGCACCAGCGCGTCCGACGTCTTCGCGCCGAACTCGATGTCCCGCCGAACCTGTCGGATGAGGTCCGTCAGCCCGGGGACGCTCTCGGGGTCGAGTTCCCTGATGCTCCGGGTGACACCCATCCCCGCCTCGGTCCGGTCGGCCAGCCGGTCGATGAAGTCGGGGAGTGCGCGCTCGATGCGCTTGAGCCGGCTGCTGGAGACGTACTCCGCGACCGAGAACGGGGCGAGCACCAGCAGCGTTCCCTGAATCACGTAGTCGTCAACCGTCGAGATGCTCACTGTTCCGGTCGAGTACAGTTCGTACAGCTGAACGAACACGTACGTGGTCGCGATTGCCGTCGAGACGTACAGCACCGTCAGCGGCGACCGCACCGCCGCGTCGAGCGGATTGGCGATGGTTTGCCGAACCCCACGAAGCCGGTCGTACATGTAGATCCGTTCGAGGTTCGCGCGGTCGGTCGGCAGTGCGCCGCCGTCGGTCACAGCCCTGTCGGACGTCTCCTCCGACGACGACGGCCCGCCCCGGTGGAGCATCTCTGCACCGATCTCAGCGACGCCGCCCTCGCTGTCCAGTCCCAGCTCCGCGGTGAGCCTGCCCAGATACGACATGAATCCAATCGTCGTGAGCGGGATGATCACGTAGACGAACACGCGCAACGGGCCGAGCGTGTCGCCAAACAGGAGGCCGATGATGACGAGGATGGTGATGAGAAACAGCGGGCCGGCGACGAGCAGCGCGACGTACCCCTCGGCGAGCGCGGCCAGTTCCTCCAACACCTGTTGTTGGCGCGTCTGTCTGTCGTCCTTGTACTTCTCGTACTCCTCGCGGAAGTACTCCGACATCGACCGGCCCGTCCGGAGCACGTCGCTGAGATTCTCCGCGAAGTTGGCGAACTCCGTGCTCGGGGTCGTCTGCGCCAGTCGGCGGGTAGCGTTCAGGAAGTCGGCGTTCGAAAACTGCATGTCGCGGAGGCTAACGACCAGCTCCTCGGCGGCCTCGCCGAAGTAGTCGCTGTTCTGCCCGGTGATCTCGACGAGTTTTTTGTGGGTCATCCCGCTGCGCGAGAGCGCGAACATGAACGCGACGGTGCGGGGAAGCGACTCGTCGATGCCGGCCTCTCGCTTGTCGGCGATCTGTCGCGGCTGATACCACCGATAGAGATACACGAGCACGCCCGTACCGACCCCGTTGACCACGCCACCGACGACGAAGGCGGCGACCACCTGTGCCGGCGTCAGATCCGGAAACGCGAGTTGGCCGGCGAGGAACTCCAGTTGCCCGGGAAGTTCGGACCTGAGCATCGCCTCCGGCACCGCCAACAGGTCGAAGACGAATCCGATGGCGGCGATACCGAGCAGCGAGCCGGCCATCACACACAGGCTGGCGTACAGCAGCGTCTTGGCCGCGTACACGCGGTACGTGACGCCGAGTCGCGCCGACTGGACGAGCCCTTCCCGCCGTACCTGTCGCGGCGTGTTGTTGTCGACGTACGACCCGAACAGCTGGAGCGCGATGCGATTGAGTTGGCGATTGGTGCTTTCGAGCCGCGAGCCGACGACGAGCGCGTCCATCTCCTCGTCGATCTCCGACAGCACGGCGGCCGGGTCGCGCGCGTATCGGTTGATCACTGCCGTGAACTCCTCGTAGCCGTCGACCTCCTGATCGACGAGATACGCCATGATGCGTCGCCGGTTGCGGAACTCCTCGCGGAACTCCCGCTCCGACCAGCCGTTGGTTTGCCGGATCTGCTCGAGCACGCGACTGTCCGTGTACTCACCGCTGACCGAGTCGGTCGCCGGGTCCCACGAGTAGAGATCCGAGAAGTTCAGCTCGCCCGTCCGGTCGTCGATGTTGCCGATCTCGACGACGCTGTCGGCCCGGCGCACGCGCTCGTCGCCCTGTCGTGACAGCGTCTGGACGCTCAGGATGTCGAGCGACTGCACCATCGCGCGGGGGACGTTGATCGGGTCGTTCTCCAGCCGGTTGATGACGGTCTGGACGGAGTCGGCGTGCATCGTCGAGTAGGTCGTGTGCCCGGTGTTCATCGCCTGAAACAGCGTGAGCGCCTCCTCGCCGCGGACCTCGCCGACGATGATGTACTCCGGTCGGTGGCGCAGCGCCGAGCGGAGCAGCGCGTACATCCCGATGTCGGCCGCCTCCGAGAGCCGTTCGCGCGTGATGTTCGACAGCCAGTTGTCGTGTGCCAGCGATATCTCGCGGGTGTCCTCGATGGTGACCACCTTCGAGCCGGGCGGGAGGAACATCGAGACGGCGTTCATACTCGTGGTCTTTCCCGAGGCCGTGCCGCCCGCGAAGATGAGATTCATCCGATTCTCGATGGCCAGCCAGAAGTATGCCATCTGCTCGACGGTGAACGTGCCGTAGTTGATGAGGTCCACCGGCGTCATCGTGTCCTCGTCGTACTGCCGGATGGTGAACGCGGAGCCGTGTGCTGACACCTCCTCCGTGTAGACGAGTTCGGCACGCGACCCGTCGGGTAGCGTCGCGTTGCTGATCGGCTCCGCGACGCTGAGTTGCCGGTCCGACATCTGTCCCAAGCGGACGATCAGGTCGTCGAGGTCCGCCCGCCCGAAGGAGATGTTCGTCTTCAGGTCGGTGTAGCCGTCGTGATAGACGAAGATGGGGATGTCGTAGCCGTCACACGAGATGTCCTCGATGTGCGGGTCGTGCATGATCGGCTGGATGCGGTGGTAGCCGGTGAAGTCCCGGTCGATGTAGTAGAGATACTTGTGGAACTCCTCGACCGTGATGTCCGCACCGTACTGTTCGAGCGTCTCCTCCAGTTGCGACCGCAACACGTCCTCCTCGTCGATCTCGACCTCGGTGGTCGTGTACAGCAAATGGTTACGAATGTCGCCCTTCAGCGATGCGAGCAGTCGCTCTTGGGCGGTCGTGAGCGACGGCTCGACCACGTGATACCGCAGTTCGTTGGCCTCGAGGTCGTCGTATATCGAGACGAACGAGAACGGGGCATCCACCCAGTAGCGCTCCTGTTCGACGCAGTTTACCGGCACGTCGTACGAGGTGAGCGGCTCGTGGTTGTCGAACCGATAGGTGCCCACGTCGACGGACACGCCGGGGTTTGAGTCCCGCCCCCGGTGGGCTGGAGGCCATTACAGTTTAATTCTCCCTTGCGATATTTAATAGGCGGGGTGGGCAAACCCGGTTACACGCCGGCGCGACTGGCGTAGATGTACACGAGACCGCCGAACGCGGTCATAGTGATGCCGACGCCGACCAAGTTCGTGAGGCCGAACAGCGGTGCCGCGTTGACGCTCGTGGGATCCGAGAGACTCGGCACGTAGATGTTGAGCAGCGCGAACGCGACGATACCGAGCCCGAGTGCGACGGTGACGAACGCCGAATACTGGAGGACGGAGGGAGACCGCTCGCGACGACTCGCGTACCACGTCGTCTCGGGATCACGGTCGTCTCGGCCCCCACTCGCAGACATATATTGGTTGATACGACGCGGCCTCAAATTTCTGTGGGTGGACGAAACCGTACACCGAGCCCTTGCGTCCCGAAATCGGTGCCGCTAATTCGCTGCCGCTCCACGCGTCCGTATGACCGAGGAGGACGCTGACCGACGGGCCGTGCGGACCACGTACGACCGCATCGCCCCGCACTTCTCGGAGACGCGCGCCCATCCGTGGCCGCAGATAACGGAGTTCCTCGACAGCCGGAACGGGGGCGTTGGTCTCGACCTCGGCTGTGGCAACGGCCGTCACGCCGAACCGCTGGCCGACCGGTGTGAGCGCGTCGTCGGCCTCGACATCTCGCGGTCGCTGCTCGACATCGCCGACGAACGAGCCGCCGAGCGAGGTGTCGAGGCCGGGTGGCTACAGGGCGACGCGGCCGCGGTCCCACTCCGAGCGGAGACCGTGGACCTCGCGCTCTACGTCGCCGCCCTCCACCATCTCCCGTCCCGTGAGGCCCGCCGGCAGAGTCTGGATGACCTCGCGCGCGTCCTCGCGGCGGACGGGCGAGCGCTCGTTAGCGTCTGGAGCGTCACCCACGGGAAGTTTGACGCCGAGTCGGGGTTCGACACGACCGTCGACTGGACGCTGCCCGATGGTGAGACGGTACCGCGCTACTACCACATCTACGATCCCGAGGAGTTCGCGGCGGACCTCGACGCCAGCGCGCTGGCCGTCGAACAGACGTTCACGGACAGCGGCAACTGCTTCGCTGTCGTGCGCGGGAAAGGGAAACGCACATATCAGACCACCGGGTAGCTAACGGTGCTGAGGAAAGAGCGAAGTGAGTGAGCGCCGGTGGTCTAATGGTATGACTTGGGCCTTCCAAGCCCACGATCCGGGTTCAATTCCCGGCCGGTGCATGGCGTGAATAACTGTTTTGCGGGCTTTGCTGACACGTCTGCGGGGTGGTCGCCATGAGCGTCGAGCGCGAGTCCGATGGATGGAGCGGAACATGCTTCCCCGCGACCCATCGAAGCCAGCAGGCCCCGAGAGCGTGAGGGCACACTACTACTCGGAACGGATGTGGTGACGCTCCGGAGTGGACTGGATTCGGACACGCTGCTCGCGACGACCACGGCCCGTCGGTCGGGCGGTAGTCGCTGTTTCTACGGACGTAGGTTAAATAGCGATCAACTCGAAGCCGTCGATGTCGACGTGTGAGAAGTCGCTGTCGCGGCCGACGAGTGGCTCACTCATGCCGAGAGCGATGGACACCACCATCGCATCGACGCGGCTCAGTTCTGGCTTGGTATCACTCACGAGGTGCTCCCCGTAGATGATGCCCGAGCGCCGGGCGTCTCCCTGATCGAGACCGACGACGGGCTTGTTCGCGAGCAGTGCTTCGTACTTTCGCTGGTTCAGAATCGGCTCCGTGCCGGCTCCAACGGCAGTGTAAATCTCGTGAACGACGGGAGTCGGGACGCGGATCGGACGACCGTCTATCTCTGCCTCGGTGGCGACCTCCTCAGCGCGCGGATCGTTCTCGTCGAGGGCAATCAGAAAGGAGGTGTCCAGAATCACTGTTCTGGGGCCTCATCCCCCTCGTTCCGGTCGATATCGAGTTCTCGGGCGGTCTTCCTGTTATCGACGCTATCGGCCTCATCGAGGATGTCTCGCAGCCGGTCAGTGTCGCTGCTGTCGTCACGGGCGAAGTCGACCAGCGAGTAGCCGGAGGTGAGACGGTCGATGGCCTCAGACATGGTTTCGTCGTCCAGCTTCTTTCTACGGACGCGGGCGTGAACGTCGTCGTCAAGGCGGACGGTTTTGCTCATGTGTACACACTGTACACGCGCCGAGAAGTATCCTGTGCCGACACGACCGCTGGAATCTCGCCTGACCGACGATCCTTAATCCCCCGGCGCCGGCCGAGGCGCGGGTCGGGCGTCGCTGTACATGAACAGGAACAGCCCAGTTGCGCCGGTGATGAGCGCCGCCGCGATGGCGAAGGCGGTGGTCACGTCCGTCGCGTCCCAGATGACGCCGACCGTGACCGGCCCGATCACCTGTCCGACCTTCCACGACACGGAGCGGAGCGACATCGACCCGGCGACGGCGTCGAACTGCTCGCCCTCCTCGACAAATAGCGCCATGCTGGCCGGGAGCCGGATCGAGTCGGCGACGCCGCAGATCATGTACGCGCCGGCGAGCACGAAGAAGGCGGGCGGGAGCAGGAGTGCGCTCGCCGGCGCACCCGCCACGGCGGGCAGTTGGATCGTGACCTCGGGGAAGACGACCGCAGCCCGTTCGGCGAACGGGATACACAGCGCACCGAGCGCGTACAGCAGTGCGCCGAGCGCGATGAACCGATGTTTGCCGCCCAGTCGGTCGGTCAAGTCGCCGACGTACCCCTGCGTGAGCGCCTTCGTCAGTTTGCCGCCGGCGAGCAGTCCACCGACGACGAACGGATTCATCCCGAACGCGGTACGGGCGTAGATAGGGAGAAAGGTGATGACGGCCATCTTCCCGAACGAGAGGCCGAGTCGGAACGTGACGAGCGCGCGGATGCTCGATAGCGAGAGCAGTGAGCCGAGCGTCTCCAAGCCAGTCGCCTCCTCGGGGTCGGCCTGTCCGCCGGGGTCGTCGCGGAGCACGAAGAGGACGAGCACGCCGGCCCCGAGCGTCACGAGCGCGAGCACCGCGTACGCGACGTAGAAGTCGTACAGCGCGAGCAGCGCGCCCCCGACGAGGTCGCCGAACAGCGAGGAGAATGCCCCGACCTGATTGTACGTGCCGAGCCACAGGCCTTGTTCGCTCTCGCCGGCGATTTCGCCGATCACCGTCGACCCGGTGAGCCAGAGGACGCTCGCGCCGATACCCTGAAAGATGCGCATCGCGATGACGCCCTCGACGTTCGACACCATCGCGTAGCCGACGAAGACGAGGGCGTTCAGGCCGAGTCCGGCGAGCAGCCACCGCTTCGCGTTCCCGGTGTCGATCATCCGACCGAGCGGGAGGACGATGAGCAGTTGGACGACGGCGAAGGCGGTCCCGAACAGTCCCTCGACCGTCGAGGTGGTGTTGAAGATGTCGGCGTACAGCGCCAGTGCGATGGCGACAGTGGAGTATGCCTGCGCGCGTGCGAACGCCGTCCCCGACATGGCGACGAACTCGGGGTCCTTGAGGACGCGGAGGGACGATGCCACTACGCGGCCGGAATAACGGGCCCTACAAAAGTTGCACCGTCCGCGGCCGCCGTGTCGGTGTGTGACACCGACTCACAGTTCGATGCGCTCGACGAGCGTGCCGTCGTCCTCGGTGTTGACGGCGACGATGCGGACCTGCTCTTCGAGCCCCGACGCGTGGAGCTTCGACGTGAACAGTTCGTCGACCTGATACACGCCGGCGGCGGCGTTCATCTCGATTTCGACCAACACCGGCCGGTCGTCGCCGGGCGACAGCGAGACGCGCTGGATCGCCTGCGAGGAGAGCGTGTCGATGCCGCGGCCGCCGCGCTCGTACGGGATGCGCGAGCGCCCCTGCTCCATGTCGAGTGCGTCGGCGACGCGGACGACGCCGGCTTCGAGCGTCAGCGGCGTCTCCTCGGTGTGGTGACACAGGATGGCGTGGAGCGTCTCCCCCTTCACGCGGACGGCCTCCCGAGTGTCGTAAAACTCCGCGAGCAGCCGGTCGAGCACGTCCGCGGCCAGCGGGATGGAGTAGTACGGGTGGTCGTCCCGGTGGACGACGTGCCCGATGTCGTGGAGCGTTGCGGCCAGCGCGACGATGACAGGTTCGTCCGCCTCGTCGAGTCCCTGCTCGCGCGCGCCGTTGAACTCGACGCCGCCGCGTTTCAGCAGGTCGTACAGACACAGCGCCCGGTTGCGGACGATCTCGACGTGTTTCCGCCCGTGGTCGTTGTACTCCTTCCGTTGGACGGGGTTGACGTTCTGGGCCGCCAGATACGCGTCCACCTCCGGGTCGGACTCCAGCAGCGAGAGCACCGCGTTGACTCGCTCGTCGGGGAAGGCGTGGGTCGCGTCGGGGTCGTACTCCCGGCCGCCGTCGCCGTCGGCTTCCGTATCGTTCATACAGCATGGACCTATCCGCCGGCGAAAAGGGTTCTGGCGAACGGAGCCGTGACGGGTGCACCGCGAGGAAAAAGCATATAATCGCAAGGTGGCACGTTTCACTCATAGATGAACCCAATCGTTCCGGCTCAGTTCGGTATCCCCGGCGGTCCCGAACTCCTCGTCATCCTGCTCATCGCCGTACTGCTGTTCGGCGCGAACAAGATCCCGAAGCTCGCGCGGTCGACGGGCGAGGCGATGGGTGAGTTCCAGAAGGGACGCGAAGAGGTCGAACAGGAACTCCAAGAGATGCGCGAGAGCGGTGCCAGCGAAGAGGAGATCCAGCAGACCCGCGAGGAGTACGAGGCGGACGACTCCGTCGACGTCGACTCCGACACGGAACTGGAGACAGAGGCCGAAGCCGAACCGGCCGCCGAAGAGACGAACTAGCTCGTCCGTCTTTTACTGCGGGGAGCGGCGTCGCTCCACAACGATTTTGTCCGTCAGTGCGGAGTGTCTCGTGAGGGCGTGTGGCCTAGTGGACGAGGGCGAGGGGTTCCTAACCCCTCGACCGCGGGTTCGAATCCCGCCACGTCCGTTTTCCGGCGAGCACCGCGAGCCGTGAAAACGTCCGGCGGATTCGAACCCTACCAGTCGCGCACAGCGACCGGAGGGAGCGAGCACGTCTGGTTCCGGTTCGAATCCTATCACGTCTGTCGTGAAGCCTACGGCTTCACTCACTCCCGCCACGTCCTTCTCGGCGAGCACCGCAAGCCCACAGGTCGACCGGCAAAAGACACATGTTTGCGTGGTCGAATCACAGGTGAGGCGTCCCTGTATGACGGATTCTGACGACAGAGGCATGGAGGATCCAGTGACCAGCGCACTGGTCGACGGATCGACGTACGACCAGATCCGAGTGCAACGGATATCGACGTTCAAGTGGCCGGTTCGTCAGAAGCTGTTCCGACTCGGTGGGCTGTCGTCGGCCACGTCTGCGCTCATCCTCTCGCTTGCGCTTCTCCCCTCGGGCGTGGTCGAGTTTCTCCCGACCGACCCGTACGCCGCGCTGACCCGTGTGGTGTTGACCGCCGCTATCGCCGTCGCCGTGATGGCCGTCTCGGGGATACTGCTCGCGGTCGCCGGGACGGCTCGCCGGCGACTCGAACCGATGGACGAGGCGCGAGCCGAGGCGATGCTCGCGTTCGAGGAGATGTGGTCGCTCATCGGCTTCGTCGTCGCGGCTCACGCCGGCGTCGATGTCCTCGACGGCGTCTACCGACTCATCGGGCCGATGGCGTACATGTCCGTCCCGGCTCCGGTTCCACCCTCGGCCGTCGCGGTCACTGCACTCGCGGTCGGTATGACGTTCCTCGTCGTCAGCGCCGTGTTCCCCGACGACGGTCAGTGGACGGGTTCGTAGCCGTCGCGGAGTCGGTCGGTCACGGCCGGGAACAGCGCGTCCAAGTCGGCGTCCGGCTGGACCAGCTCGTACTCGCGGCCCGAGCGTTCGACCACGCCCGCGTCGTGGAGATGGTCGAGGTGTGCGAACGCCTCGCCGGGACCGTGCAGGATGTGGATGTTTCGGAGGCCGCCGAACAGCGCCGCAGACACCGCCCACGGCGTCGCAGGCCCGGCGGCGAGCGCGTCGACGACCCGGGCCGTTCGCTGGCGATGGTGGTCGATGATGTCGGCCGCCCGTCCCGGTGGGTCGACGATGGCACCCCGATGGCCGGGCCACGCGCGGGTGTAGCCGCGGTCGACGATGTCCGCCAGCGTGGTGAGATACTTCGCCAGCGGCGCGTCGACGCGCACGTCGGCCCCGCCGACGTTCGGCGTGTAGTAGGGGAGGAGTGCGTCACCGGCGAACAGTTCCGCGCCGTCAGCCCCGTCGAACGCGAAGCCGGTCAGTCCGGCGGTGTGGCCCGGTAGCCCGACCGCCTCCAGCGTCACGGAGCCGAGGTCGAACCGCTCCCCGGCCTCGAACGTCGTCACCGTCGGGTCGGGGTTGTCGTCGGTGTTGGCGCTCAGGAACGACAGCAGTTCCTCGCGCTCGGCCGGGGGCATCCCCCACTCGGTGATCTGTTCGCGGAACGTCTCGTCACCAGGGCCTTGCGGGTCGACCCGACCGGCGACGATGCCCGCGTCGGCATCGTGGACGTACACCGGACAGTCGGCGTCGGCCTGTATCTCCCTCGCGAGGCCGGCGTGGTCGGGATGCCAGTGGGTGAGCAGTATCCGGTCCACGTCGGCGAATTCGGCGTCCAACTCCGCGAGGCCGGCCCGCAGTTCGTCTATCGTTCGCGAGCGACCGAGGCCCGTATCCACCAGCGTGAGGGGCGCGTCGGGTTCGGTGCCGAGCACGTAGCAGTTGTTCAGCCCCTCGAAGGCCGCGTTGCCGAGCTGGATCTGGTGGAGTGCGAAAGGGAGATTCATCGGCCACCTGCGACGGAAGGCGCGAGTATCAGGGTGTCGCCGTCGGAGAGCTCCGTCCTGTCTGTATCGCGCACCGGGCCGTCGGCGACGAGGAGGTTCATATTCTGTCGGAGTCGCCTCTCCCCGTCGAACAGCAGCGGTCCGAGGCCGTCGTGGTCGGCGTCGAGTTGGTCGAGCAGTGCCTGGACCGTCGTTCCCGCGGGTATCTCGCGTTCGATCCGTTTCTCACCGACCGCCTCCCGGACGGTGGCGTGAAACTCGCAGGTGACGCGCATACGCGGCCTCAGAGTGGCGCGGGCAAGAGCGTTGTCACGGCGAGGAGACCCACGAATCGCCGACTCGCGCATCGGTATATTCGGACGGCCTCAGCCGACAGTCGTCGGGATGCCCTTCGTCTGTCGGTAGTCGCCGTCGAGTAGCGCGGTTATCTTCTCGACGAGCGCCGCGCGGTCCGCGTCGGTCCACGTCGCTGGCTCCGTCACCGGCACGACGAGGAACCCCCGGCCGCGGATGCCTGTCGCGTGGTGGCTGGCGGCGTCGACATCGACCTTCCGGAGCAGCGAGGTGTGCTGTTCGAGCGCGTAGCGGAGCGCTCGGTCACCGACCGGAAAGAGGATGTGGGCGTTGATCGCCCGGAGTTCGGCGTCGAGGAAGCGCTCCTGCTCGTCGTACGCCGCCTCCGACGGTTCGCCGTCCGTGATCCCCGGGTGTGCGTACGAGAGGAACGTGTTCGACAACTGTGGTTCGTCGCTGTACGCCTCGGCCGCGAAGCCAACTTCGGCCAGCACGGACTGGAGCCGACGGCCGGTCTCCGTCTCGGTGAACGGCACGCCCGTCTCGACCCCGCCGTGGCGGGCGGGACTGTCGCCGATGAAGTGAAAGTCCGCGTTGGCGTCGCCGTAGCCGTAGGCCGCACCCCCCTCGATACGCATGCCGAACGGGTTGTGCACCCTCTCGGTGACGTTCTCCACGTCGGGACGGAGGGGTGCCAGCGGGCAAAAAGGTCGCGTTCCGCTACTCGACGACGAGGCCGCCCTTCATCCCGAGGGTGCGGTGGGGCGAGCAGTAGTAGACCGCGACGCCGCGCTCCTCGAACGTCCGCGTGAACGGCTCCTGCTGTTCCTGCGGGTTACCGCTGGAGAGTTCGAAGTCGGAGCCGTCGGCCGAGACGACATTGTGGCTCCCACCGTCGCCGGTCCACTCCCACGAAACGGTCGTGCCGGTCGATACCGTCACCGCCGGCGGCGCGTACGCGTAGTTGGCACCGTTGCCCGGCGCGCCGACCTCGATCACAACTTCGTCCGCGCCGGTCTCGTCGGCGAACGACCCGTCGAAATTTTCCGTCTCGCTATCGCTGGTAAGGTACTCGACGACCCGCTGTTCGGCCGCCGAGTAGTCGCCGCCGTTCACGTCACTCTCGCCGCTCCCGTCTCCGTCGCTACAGCCCGCGAGCGCCACGCTCGCGCCGACTGTCGTCACCGCGGCGAGGAACCGCCGTCTGCTCGTTTCGCCGGTGTTCATACGGTCGATCCGAGGATTCGAGCGTGCAAAAGTCGTGTCTTTAACATGGACGCCTGCGACCATCGTCGGCAGGTTACCGACCGTAATCCGGCTGTCACGTGCTCTACCTTCATACTGCTCGCGCCCCTGTCAACGCACATGATAGTCCTCGTTCTCGGCGATCAGCTGCACCCCGACCACGGGCCGGTCGCCGACGCCGACCGCGTCGCGATGGTCGAGGCACGTGGCTTCGCGCGCCGACACGCCTACCACCCGCACAAACTGACGCTCGTGTTCGCCGCGATGCGACACTTCCGTGACCGGCTGCGCGAGGCGGGCGTCACCGTCGACTACTACGAGTGTGAGACGTTCGCCGAGGGGATGGACGACCACTTCGAGCAGTATCCGGGCGACGAACTCGTCGTCATGGAGCCGCCGAGCCACGGCGCGACCCACCGGCTGACCGAACTCGTCGCGGAGCGCGGCGGGAGTCTGGACGTGGTCGAGAACGAACTGTTCGTCTCCTCGCGGGCGCTGTGGGACCGCGAGTTCGGCGACAAGGAGCCACCGTACCGCCACGAAGATTTCTACCGCGTGGTGCGCCGCGAGACGGGGTATCTGATGCAGGACGGCGACCCGGTGGGCGGCGAGTGGAACTACGACGACGAGAATCAGGAGTTCCCGGGCTCGGGATACGAGTCGCCGGAGCCACCCCGCTTCGAACCGGACGCGATCACCGAGGAGGTGTGGGAGTGGGCGAGCTCACTGTCTGGGAGTTACGACACGGAGCCGAAGGGGCCCGAGTGGGCCGACCCGGAGCCGTTCTTCTGGCCCGTGACGCGCGAGGAGGCGCTCGACGCGCTCGACGCGTTCGTCGACTCGCGGCTGGCCGAGTTCGGCCCGTATCAGGACGCCATGCTCGCCGAGGAGTGGTCGCTGAACCACGCGCTGTTGTCGGGTGCGCTCAACGTCGGACTGCTCCACCCGGCGGAGGTCGTCGAACGGGTCATCGAGGGGGCGAAGGAACAGGCCGACACACCGCTCAACAGCGTCGAGGGGTTCGTCAGACAGGTGATCGGCTGGCGGGAGTTCATGCGGCACGTCTACCGCGAGGGGATGCCCAACCTCGCGGACGCGAACCAACTGGACGCCGACCACGACCTGCCGGAGCTCTACTGGTCCGGCGAGACGGACATGGCCTGTCTCTCGGACGTGGTCGACGGCGTCCGCGAACGGGGGTACAGCCACCACATCGAGCGGCTGATGATCCTCTCGAACTTCGCGCTCATCTACGGCGCGGAGCCGGCCCAGTTGAACGAGTGGTTCCACGCCGGCTACGTCGACGCCTACCACTGGGTGACGACGCCGAACGTGGTCGAGATGGGGTCGTTCGGACAGGGCGTGTTCGCGACGAAGCCGTACGCGTCCAGCGCCAACTACGTCAACCGGATGAGCGACTACTGCTCGGGCTGTGAGTACTACCACACGAAGGATTCCGGCGAGGGAGCCTGCCCGTTTAATTCGCTCTACTGGGACTTCCTCGACCGAAACGAGGAGCAGCTCCGCTCGAACCACCGGATGGGTCTCGTCTACTCACATCTCGACAACAAACAGGGCGAGGAACTCGACGCGATCAGGGAGCGCGCGGCCGAGGTGCGCGAGATGGCCGAGAACGGCGAGTTGTAGCCACCGTCAGTGCGCGTGGTCGTGTTCGTGCTCCGAGTGGCCGTGCGGGTCACCTTCGACGAACTCGTGGGCCGTTCGGTCGCCGGCCGCGAACTCAGCGATGCGGTCGACGACGGTCGACCGGTCGAGGAGCCCTTCGCCGAGCACGAACCGTTCGAGCGCCGAGAGCCACTGCTCGTAGTAGGGGCGCGACTCGTCGCGGTCGATCTCGTCCACGAGCCGTCGCTGGAACGTCTCCCACGGGCGGTCGTCCGTCAGCGCGACCGCGAGCGCGAACGAGCGCGCCTGCCACGGTGCCTCGAAGGTCGGCCGGTCCACGTTGAGCGCGTCGCTGTCGTCGACCGTCGCCGCGCCGCCGTCGGAGGCCGCGGAGCCGTCGCTCAGCCGGTCGACGCCGATCATCGCGTTTCGAGTGACGTGCTCGACCAGTTCCGCCTCGTCGAGTCCCTCCGTTCCCGGTGGGCGTTGCGGGAGCACCATGTACCGGAGTTCGGAGGTGGAGTCCCACACCTCGATGTCGACGCCGCCGTCGAGGTCTAAGCCGAAGTCGTCGCGGAGCAGGCCGCGCGGGTCCTTCACGGCCCGGGACCGATACTCCGGCGTCTTGTACCACGTCGGCGGGAGGCCGAGCACGGCCCACGGGTAACACGAGCAGAGCGTGCAGACGACGAGGTTGTGGGTCGTCTCGTCGTTTTCGGCTACCTGTATCTCCATCGTCTCCGTGTCCACGTCGATATCGAGTTCCTCAATGGCGGCGGTGCCGTCGTCTAGGAGGCGTTCGCGGAACGCGTCCTCGGTCCACGCGCGAGCGACGACGCGTGCCCCGTTCAGCGGGCCGATCTCGTCCTCGTACGTCGCGACGATCTGGTCGATGGTGTCAGTCGAGAGCATCCCCTCGTCTATCAACAGTGACTGGAGCGCTCGCGCTCGTGACTCCGGATCGTACTCGCGGCGGAGCGCGTCCGCGTCGAACGCGTCTGGGTCGTCGGTCATGTTCCGACCCTTCACATCCGAGCGCTTCAATCTTCGGACGGCCGAGACGGTCGTGTGCAAATAAGAGTGACTCCGGAGACTAGCCGGCTAATGAGGTGTAGAAAGCCCCCGCTCGCTCGACTCGCACGCCTCGCTGCGGTCCTCGTCGGTCGCTCGGCTCCCTCCTGCGGTCCTTACATCTCCCGTCTTCGTCGAGCGCACAGCCCCTTCCAGTCCCCCCCGAGCGGTCGACCGACGAGGACCGCAGCGAGCCCATCGAGTCGAGCGCGCAGGGGCTTCCAAAATCTTCGCTGCTCCTCTCACGGCAACCCCAAGGCGTCACTAGACAGCACCGTAGAGGAAGGGAAGCGGTCGACGCATCGAGACGCGCGACTCAATCGAAGCGATAGCGCACTACTCGTCTGCGTGGCGCAGATACGGCTCCCAGAGTTCGACCGAAATCGAGGTGCCGTCGTCGCCGCGGTCGCCCCACAGTTCCGCGGCGGAAAAGCGGACGTTGTAGAGTGGCTCGCTCCGCTCGTCGCCGTGGGCGGCCGCGTCCGGATACGTGTGGCTACCGCGGTAGGCGCGGACGGTTCCTTCGGCCCGGCGGACGTACGCCGGACAGCGGGTGTGGCCCGACGGCGCGTGGTTCCGGACGATGACCCGGTCGCCGGCGCCGAACGCTGGCTCCGAGGACGTGCCGCTGGAGTCGTACGCGTCGTTCACGCCCGCGGCGAGTTCGCCGATCAGGTCCGGGTCGGTCCGCTCCGGAACCGTGGCGTCGCCGTCAGCGAAGGCGCGGGTCCGCTCGCGGACGGCGTCGGGGTCGAGGACGCCGCGCTCGACGAACAGCCGCGTGATGGCGGTCACCCACCGGTCGTAGTAGTCCGACGCGAGATAGTCGGCTGGCGGCATGCGCTCGATGCTGTGGCGGAACGCGTCGATGCCGAAGGTGCCGGAGCCGAGACCGGCGACGAACGTTGCGTACGTCTCCCCTTCCCACGGCTCGTGGAAGGTGTCATCGTGTTCGGTCGTGTCGACGGGGCCGAAGCCGTCCATCCCGCCCACGTCGTGGATACCGTCCATGCGACGGCGTTCCGCAGGCCAACAGGAAAAACCTCCGCCGGCTCAGCGGCCGAAGAGTTGATACTCTTTGTCGGGCGTATACCGCGGAACAGGCTGTTCGCCAACATCGAGACCGAAGAGAGCGTCATCTCCCCGGTCGCGAGGACCTGTCGCCGATCATCAGTGCGCCGCCGCCGTCCGCCTATATGGACTCGATGGCGTGGGCCTTCTCATCGGGCAATACGTTCGCCCGGACGTTCTCGGCCGGGACGCCGACGCGCTCGGCGACCGCGAGTGCGCCGACCAGTCGGCCGTCGCTCGCTACGAGCATTGCCGTCTTCGCCTCCACATAGAGCCGTTCGACTGTCTTGCGAGCCGGGTTCACGATGAACCGTTCGATGACACCCCTTCTTGTGCAGGCGCGTCACGCGGTCCGACACGGCCGGGCCGGAGGGATCTACCTCCTCAGCGATGTCGCTGAACGGCCGGCATGCGTCAGCGGCCAGCAGTGACAGAATTTCGAGGTCGGTCTCGTTGGGTTGGCTCACATCTACCAATCCATCTGTGTATCTAAACATCCTATCGCAATGAGCTTTTAATTCCAAAGAGTGCAACCGTCACCGATGGGGATTGTAGCGGTCGAGAGATTGGTCAGAGCTGCTAGAGTCGTTCGTAGAACACCTCGTGGAACTGTTCGCCTGTTTCAACCATCCACTCTAGATAGTCATCCCACCGGCTTTCATCGGTCACGTCAGTCTGTTTGATGACGGAGATTCTGCTGCGTTCTTTCCCTGAGCGCGTTTTCTCAGGCTCATGCCAAGTGAGCTCTTGGTCGAACTGTTGGTTGATTTCATCTTCGTTACCAGCTAACTCCCTGAAAGCTTCTGCGTCGTCTTGAATTAGTAGCCCGACCCCGAGCTCGTCTTCGGTCGACTTAATAGTGAACTGGAGTTTAAAACCCGACTTTCCGATTGGATTATTATAATAGTAGCTGGTGTGTGGCTTTCGCGCGCTCAAGCGGGTGCTCTGTTCTTCGATGCAGTCTCGGAAGTCGGTCCAGTACTCCTCACGGAGCTTCTGGGTTTCGGTAAGTTCTTCATCGCTGCGTTGAGCTTTCTCTTTCCACTCGCTCGGCTCTGCGATTGGATTCAACCGGACGGCCGGCTCAGAGTCACCAATTCGCCATACTTCAAGCCGAATAGCAAAGAGGTTAATTCCCTCTCGGCTGTTCTCGTTGAGCCACTGGATTGCATCGCGGTGCTCATCATAGAAGCGGGGAGCTATCCAGACGATGATATCAGCATCAACTCCGGAGGCATACGCGATGGATTTGCCCAAGTGGTCGTGGTCGGAGGAGGCGAGTTGATTCTCGATGACCACGTTGCGGTTGTCATCAACGACTTCTGCGAGGATATCGACGTTGTATCTGCCGACGCTTTTTTCCTCTTCAATTACCACCAAGTCTAACTCTAACGCATCTTCCAACTCTGATACATCTTCGGCACGGATTTCGGATGCTAGCCAAGGTGTGAAGTCTCGCGCTTCGTTCTCCCAATACTCACGGACATCTCGCGACTCAAGAGTTCCAAATTCAGGCATAAATCTCCATGCAGTAGCCAATCTGAAAAATCACGGGATACGGGAAGGTTTCTAAAGTAACTGTCACCTATATAAATGATGTCGGTAGAGGTTGACAAATACACTTATATATGCTTCTTATACGTGCTCATCAGTCACCACTATCTTGAGTGACATCAGTACGACCTAATGAGTAAAACTCCTCGTTCGGCCGCATGTCCGCGACGGTCGCCATCCGGTTCGAGAGGTTGTAGTACGCGACGACGCTGGCGACGTCCCACACTTGCTCGCGCGTGAACCCGGCCTCGACGAGCGCCTCGACCGCGGCGTCGTCCACCTCGCCCGGTGACTCGGTGAGCAGTTCCGCGAAGTCCAGCATGGCGCGGTGACGCGGGGAGAGGTCGGCGCTCCGGTGGTTCGTCGCCAGTTGGTCGGCGAGCTGTGGGTCGTCGGCGTAGATGCGGACGAGCGCGCCGTGTGCCACCACGCAGTAGAGACAGTCGTTGATACCCGAGACGGTGACGACGAGCATCTCTATCTCGTGACGCTCCAGCGACGTGTCCTCGACGAGCGCGTCGTGGTACGCGAAGAAGGCGCGGAAGTGGCTCGGCTTGTACGCGAACGCCGGGAAGACGTTGGGGGTGAACCCCGCCTCCTCCGTCTCCTCGGCGATGCGCTCGCGGATGTCGTCGGGCAAC
>PXSB01000085.1:0-26728 GCA_003023185.1 Halobacteriales archaeon QS_9_67_17
ATACTGTCGCATCCGTTGTAGTGGGGTGTGTGCCCGGCGTCTAATACTGTTCGGTCCCGCGGAACGAGGTTGCTACTCGTCGCGGAGGAACGCGACGACGGCGTCCGCGTCGGCCGACAGCCCGCCGGCCTGTGCGACCGTCTCCGAGCCGCCGCCACCGCCGCCAAACGTCTCCGTCACGTCGCCGACGACGGTGCCTGCGTCGACGCTCCCGTCCGTGGCCACGGCGAGCGAGCCGTTGGGGGCGACCAGTCCCACGACCGTCGCCCGGTCGCCCGCCTGCTCGCGGGCGAGGTCGGCGAGCGTGTTCGCGTCCCGGTCGAGTTCGCCCACGAGCCACGCCGCGCCGTCTCGCTCGACCGTCGGCAGGCCGGCCAGCTGGCGTTCGGCCAGTTCCACGCGCAAGTCGTCGCGCTCGGCTTCGAGCCGCTCGCGTTCGCGGTCGAGCCGCTCCACCGCGTCGAGGACCCCGCCGACGTTCGTGTCGAGCGCGGCCGCGGCGTCGAGTGCCGCTCCCTTCTCGGTCGTGCGTCGCTTGACGGCCGTCGGCCCGACCGCGAACTCGACGCGCGTCAGCCCCTCGCCGGGGTTCGACCGCGACAGCACCGTCACCGGGCCGATTTCGCGCGTGTTGTCGACGTGGGTGCCGCCACAGGCCGCCGTGTCCCAGCCGTCGATAGTCACCACGCGGACCACGTCGCTTGCGACCCCCTCCTCCGTCTTGGTGTTGAACGCGACATCGTCGTCCGAGAGGGCGTCCGCTCGCGGGCGTTCCGCCCACGTCACGTCGCGCGACTCCCAGACGACGCGGTTGACGAGCCGTTCCAGCTCGACGAGCGTGTCGTCGCCGATGTCCGTACTCGTCGTGAGGTCGACGCGGACCCGCTCCTCGGCGATGTCGAAGCCGCCGTAGCCGAGATCGTCGAGCAGTCGTCGCCCGGCTCCGTACAGCGCGTGACTCGCCGTGTGGGCGCGCCGACAGTAGCGGCGGAACGCCGGGTCGATGCTCGCGTGGACCGTCGCGCCGACGTCGAGTTCGCCGTCGAGGACGTGGACGACCCGTCCGTCCCGCGACTGTACGTCGACCACCTCGATGTCGTCGATGCGGCCGCGGTCAGCCGGCTGGCCGCCGCCTTCGGGGTAGAAGTACGTCTCCGAGAGCACCACCTCTCGGCCGCCGTCTTCGACCGTCGCCTCGAACTCCAGCACGTTCGGCTCCGCGGCTGCCCGGCTCGCTGTCATGTGCACACTCTCGGAGTCGGGGGAGAAAAACCGGACGCTCTCGGCTACTCCTCCGAGAGCTGGACGTTGAGTCGCTCTTCGATGGCCTCGATGAGCGACCCGGGGATGTTCGCCCGGTTCGCGCGGCCCTGTTCGACGGCGACGATGTCCGCCTCGGTGACGCCGAGTTCGCCGGCCAGCTCGTCGGGCTGGAGGCCGGCGTCCTGTCGCGCCTCAGCCAGCAGGTCGCCGTAGTCGCGGACGAGATACGGGAGCGGGTCGTCCTCGTAGTCGGTGCCCTCCGCCTCCCAGTGGGCCGAGTCCGTGCTGTTGGCCTCTGCGAGCCGTGCTGCGTTGCGCGCGGCCTCACGCCGCCGCTCCTGATCCGTGTCGCGGTCGTCGCCGCCCGAATCGGCGTCGGGACCACCGTCTTCGCCGTGTTGCGCGCAGTCCGCACACACCTGTAGCTGTGCGCCGGCGACGGTCGTCTCCTGCAGGGAAACGTCGTCCGCGCCGCACAGCTCGCAGCTGTCGGCGTCGTCGGAGCCGACCCCACCCGTGGAGTACTTCGCCATGTCTCGTATCGCTCGCCGGGCGCACTTCAAGCCCGCGTCTGTGTGGCTATTCGTGTTCAGATAAGAGTGACTCCGGAGGGTAGGATGGCAACAGAGTGTAGAAAGCCCCCGGTCGCTGCGGTCGCGCGGCTCGCTGCGCGCCTTGCCCTCCCTTCGGTCGGGCTACGGTGCTTACGTCGCCGTGCTTCCCGCAGCGACCGGCCCCTTTCAGTCCCTCCCCTCGCGGTTACTCGGCCGAGCGACGACCCGCGTATCTGAACACCGCCGCGCCGCCTCCGACGGCTACCGAGCACGGTGAACCGTTCGGCTTTTGTACCCCACCGCAGTACGCTGAGATGCACACACGGCGTGCGTGGGTAGCCAAGCTAGGCCAACGGCGCAGCGTTGAGGGCGCTGTCCTGTAGAGGTCCGCCGGTTCAAATCCGGTCCCACGCACTCTCACAGAGTGCGGGTGCCTGTCCTCGGGACAGCACCCACGCATCATCCTACCGAGACGACACCGCGAGCGACGGCTCGCTCTCTCGGCTTCGGTGCCGTTTTGACCCCGCCAGCGCTACCCGACGCCATGCAGCGGGTCGCACGCGAGCGAGTGCCCGAGTTGACGGTCCTGTTGACGGTTATCTCGCTCGGCTTGGTGTTCGGCGCGGCGCTGCGGGTCATACCGGCGTCGCTGCTTCCGGTTGCCTCCGACGCCGTCTTCGCCGCCATCCCACACGTGAACGCCGTGGTGTCGACGCTCGCCGTCGGGACGATCCTCGCGGGCGTTACCTTCGCCCGGCGCGGCGCGTACGAGCGCCACCGCGCGATGATGGTCACCTCGCTCGGGCTGTTCGCCGTCTTCCTCGTCCTCTACCTGTACAAGGTAACGATTCAGGGGCCCGCAGCGTTCCCCGGACCGGCCGTGGTCGAGACGTATCTGTATCTCCCGCTGCTGGCGATTCACATCCTGCTCGCTATCGTCTGCGTTCCGCTCCTCTACTACGTGCTCCTGCTGGCGGCGACCCGACCGATCCGTGAGGTGTTCGGGACGAAACACCGTCGGGTCGGCCGCGTCGCCGCCTCGCTGTGGCTCGTCTCCTTCGTCCTCGGCAACGTCGTCTACGCGCTGCTGTATCTGGTGTACTGAGACCGAGGAGCGAGTGACGAGGCAGTTACAGCCGGTCGGCCCGACTCGCGGCGGTCCACGCGTCCGTCGGCGTGCCGTCACGCGGTCGGAGAGATCGCCCGACGACGGCGTCCGTTCGGCCGGCGAAGGCCCACCGTTTGCCGTCCCACGTCTCCTCTGGTTCTTCGCCTGCGTCCTCCTCGGCGAGATACGCGGATACGGCGGCGACGATGGCGGCCGCCTCCTCGTCGTCGGCGTCGGCGGGGATGAACTCCTCCATCTCAGAGCGGGATGTTGCCGTGTTTGCGGTCGGGATTCGACTTGCGCTTCGACGCGAGCATCTCCAGATCCGCGATGAGACGGCGGCGCGTCTCCTCGGGTTCGAGCACGCTGTCGACGTAGCCGCGCTCGGCCGCGGTGTAGGGGTTGGCGAAGGCGTCGCGGTACTCGTCGATGAGTTCCTGTCGGCGCGCCTCCACGTCGTCGGCGTCGTCGAGTTCGTCGCGGTAGAGAACGTTGACGGCTCCCTGCGGGCCCATGACGGCGATTTCGGCGGTCGGCCACGCGTAGTTCGCGTCGGCGTCGAGATGCTTCGAGGCCATCACGTCGTAGGCCCCGCCGTACGCCTTCCGCGTGATGACGGTCATCAGCGGGACGGTCGCCTCGGAGAAGGCGAACAGCAGCTTCGCGCCGTGTCTGATGATGCCGCCGTGCTCCTGATCCTTGCCGGGGAGGAAGCCGGGCACGTCGACGAGCGTGACGATTGGGATGTTGAACGCGTCACAGAAGCGGACGAACCGCGCGCCCTTCTGTGAGGCCTGGATGTCGAGCGTGCCGGCGTTGAACCGCGGCTGGTTGGCGACGACGCCGACCGAGTGGCCGTCGAGCCGCGCGAAGCCGGTGATGAGATTGCGCGCGAACCCCTCCGCCACCTCGAAGTAGCTTCCCTCGTCGACGATGCCCTCGACGACGTCGGCCATGTCGTACGGCTTCTGTGGGTCGGCGGGGACGATGCCCGTCACGTCGGCGTCTCGGTCCGGGTCGTCCCACGGCTCGACGCGCGGCGTCGATGGCGGCGAAGTCAGCCACCCCGGACTCAGTCGTGTGGACGCTCGCGCCGCCCAGCTCCTCGAAGGAGACCTCCTCGCCGGTCACCGTCTCGATGACGTCCGGCCCGGTGATCATCATGTGGCTCGTCTCCTCGACCATCAGGATGAAGTCCGTGATGGCGGGCGAGTACACCGAGCCGCCGGCACACGGCCCCATGATGGCGGAGATCTGCGGGACGACGCCCGACGCCTGCTGATTGCGGTGGAAAATTTCGGCAAAGCCCGCCAGCGAGTCGATCCCCTCCTGAATCCGAGCGCCGGCGGAGTCGTTGAGGCCGACGATGGGTGCGCCCGTCTCGATTGCCCGGTCCATTACCTTGCACACCTTCTCGGCGAACTGTTCGCCGAGCGAGCCGCCGAGCACGGTAAAATCGTGCGCGAAGACGAACACCGTCCGGCCGTCGACCTCGCCGTAGCCCGTCACGACGCCGTCGCCGGAGAACTCCCGCTCGCTCATGCCGAAGTTCGTCGACCGGTGTTCTCGGAGCATATCGATCTCTTGGAACGTGCCGTCGTCGAGGAAGTAGTCGATGCGCTCGCGGGCGGTCATCTTCCCCTTCTCGTGTTGCTTCTCGATGCGCTCCTCGCCACCCCCTTCGCGAGCCGTCGCCTTCCGCTCGCGGAGTTCCTCCCGCTTGTCGTCCATGCCCATATGCGCGAGCCTGAGAGGGCCGGTACAAAAGGACTTCCGGGAGACACGCCGCTTACCGGAACACACCGGAGCTATTTCACCGGCCCCGCCGTACCGAGACGTGTGAGCAGTCAGCGTCGACTTCCCCCGATCATCGACTTCGGCGACGTGCTCGACCGGGTCGCGGCGAACACGGACGATCCGGAGGCGACCCGCTACGTCGACGAGATACGCGAGGAGCTAACGGAACTGAAGACGCGCGCACCGGATGCCCGCGAGTCGCAGGTGCAGACGATAGAGAACCTGATCGACTCGCTGCTGATGTACGTGGACGGCGACGCGGCGATGTGGGCGAAGACGATCCAGAACCGCTTCGCCAACTACCGGCACGCCCGCCGCGAGTCCTCGCGGACGCTCGATGTCTCGAACGGGCGACTGGAGCGGGCGGGCGACACCGCGGCGCTGACCGAGGCCGGCGAGGCGCAGCTCCGCGGTCACCTCGTCAACAACGGCGACCGGACGGACGCAATGGTGTCTATCGCCTTCTACGACTCGACCGACCGGGCGGTCTGGAAGGTGGAGTCCCGCGAGTTCGAGGTCGGTCCCGGCGAACACCGGGAACTCGACCTCACCGTCTACGTGCCCGACGGCATCGACTACTACGCGATTGCGGCCTTCGAGCCGAGCGACCCCGCGACGGTCGCCGGTGACGCCCCGACGCCCGGCGACGCACAGAAGCGCGAGGACACTTCCTACGTCGACTGACTACGGCTCCACGACCAGTTTCCCGAGGAACGACTCGCCGACGACCGTCCGGTGTGCCTCCGCGACCCCGTCCAGCCCGTAGCGTTCGGCGACCACCGGCTCGATGTCGTCGCGGGCGACGAGGCCGGCGAGTTTGCTGAGGACTTCGCCGGTGTCGGGCGTGTTGAACATCGACATCGCCTGAAACCGGAGGTCGTTGAACTTCCCCGGACCCATCGGGACGGCGACGGTCGGCTCCGTGTTGCCGATGGCGACGATGCGGCCGCGGTCGGCGGCCACCTCGGCGTCCGTCGCTATCGTCTGGTTCGCGACCGTGCCGAGGATCACGTCCGGGGTGGCGACCGACGCGATGGCGTTCGTCAGGTCGTCGCGAGCGTAGTCGACGACGTGTTCGGCCCCGAGTGAGCGGAGTCGGTCGTGGTACTCCGGCGCAGCGGTGGCGGTCACGGTCGCGCCCATCGCGCGGGCCAGCTGGACGGCAATGTGACCGACGCCGCCGTTACCGCCGTGGACCAACACCTCGTCGCCGGGAGCGACATCGCCGTGGTCGACGAACGCCTGCCACGCGGTCGTGCCGACGAGCGCGAGCGCGGCCGCGGCGTCGTACTCGACCGCGCCCGGGAGCGGCGCGGCCAATTCGGCCGGGACGGCGACGTACTCCGCACAGGTGCCCTGCTCCTCGCGGCCGAGGCCGGTGGCGTAGACGCGGTCGCCGACGGCGAACGCTTCCACGTCGTCACCGACGGCCGTGATCTCGCCGGCGGCGTCGGAGCCGGGAATCCACGGGAGTTCCGGCAGGGGATAGCTCCCCTCTCTGAAGTACGTGTCGACCGGATTGATCCCGGCGGCCTCGACCCGTACGAGGAGTTCTTCCGGGCCCGGTTCCGGCCGGTCGGCTTCTTCGAGCGTCAGTACGTCCGTGCCGCCGTGGTCGTGGTAGCGAACCGCGCGCATGTCTCTCGTGAGGTGGGTGGGTGCAAAAGGGTTCACGAACGGACGACCGTCCCCTCGTAATACGCCAACATTTACCACGTAGCTCCGACCACGAGCGGCCATGCGCGTTACCCTCGGTGCGCTCGGCGACAGCGTGACCCACAGCAACGTCGCCAGAATGTACGACACGACGGCCGAACTTCGCACGGCGGCTCCCGCAATCGAAGCGCGAGACACGACCGTGAGCCGCGCCAAGTTCCTGAGCGCGACCCGGGCGTTCGCCGGCGGTCTCCACGACCCCGGGCTCTCGCCCGGCGACCCAGTGCTGCTGTATCTGCCGAACTGTCCCGAACCGCGAGCGGCAAGATACGGAAGTGCGAACTAAACCGATATTCCGGTGAAATAAAATACTCATGAAGTCTAGAGGTAACTACCTGCTTCGAGGCCTCGTCGGGTTCGTTGCGGGGCTTGCTGGACTCGCTCTCGTTGGGCCGAGTGTGCCGCTCGTGATTCAACTCGGGCTGGTCGCTGCCTCCTTGTCAGGTATCGTAGTGGCGATGGCGCATCCGACAGTAGGGCCAACGAAATTGACTCTCCGATTGGCTCGCGGAACGCTCCTGCTCGGTGGGGCGGCCTTCCTCGGAAGCGTCTACGAGTTGCGGGCGATGCCCCGCTACTGGGTGGCTGGCTTGGCACTGGCGATTATCGGAACCCTCGTGCTCTATGGAACCCTATTGAAGATCCCTTGGGATGTGATCGGCTCACAGATGGATGCGTACCGTTATGACGAGAATCCATCCGGCTCGATTATACCGCCCCACACCGTCGAGTGGGTCGTCTGGAAATCCCGAACATTGGTGATACTCATTACCGCCGGAGTCATGAGTGCGGTATTTCCGCCACGTGGTATCGGCGGCTGGCTGCTGGTCGGCACGTCGGTGGCACTCGCGGTCGTCATCGGCTTCGCTTCGCCTTTCGAGTTGCCGGTCGACCGGGTAGTCGCAGTCCACAAGGCGGTCTTCGCGATTGGCGGCGGCGGGTTCGTCGTAGCTGGTATCGCTCCGTACTTCGCCTCAGGCGGTTCCGGGCCGAGTTTCCTCACCGCGATCATTGGGACGTTAGTTCTCTACCATGGGACAAGACGAGTCTCGTGGACCCGCGTGCGAAAGCTGGCAGAACTCCGGAGGGACGGACAGCTCCACCGTTCGCCGGGGCTTCGTGAGTGGTACAGTAGCTCCAAGGAACCTCCCAAGAAATCCGAAGCCTCCGAAACCAGAGCCGAGTCCTCAGCCTGAGAACACCGGGACAGCGCGGAACACGTCATCGTCGCGCCCGGCTACAAGTCTACCTGCGCGAAGCAGCGTTCATCGACCAGTCCTCTCGACTGCGAGCAACGAAGTCACAGATGCGAACTGGAAAACAGGAGACGTAGCTACTCGACGCCGAGACCGGCGCGCAGGTCGGCGGCCACCTGCTCGATGGCGTCGTGGCCGGCATCCAGTTCGGCCGGCGGCGCGAGCATCGTGAAGAACGCGTGGATCATCGCCGGATAGTGGTGATGGTTCACGGCGATGTCCGCTTCCCGAAGTGTCTCGGCGTACGCGACGCCCTCATCGCGGATGGGATCGAACCCGGCCGTGATGACCGACGCCGGCGGCAGGTCGGCGTGCGAGTCGGCAACCATCGGGAACGCGTACGGGTCCGACTCGTCCTCCTCGTCGAAGTAGCAGTCGCCGAACCACTCCATGTCCGGCTCCGTGAGATAGTATCCCTCGCCGTTCTCGCGGCGGGAGTCCCAGTCGTCGCTCGGGCTGACGGCGGGGTAGACGAGCGCCTGATACGCGATGTCGGGGCCGTCCTCGTCACGGGCGCGCAGGGAGACAGCGGCAGCGAGGTTGCCGCCGGCGCTGTCACCCGCCACGGCGAGGCGGCCGTCGCCACCCACGGCGTCGGGGTTCGCGGCGACCCACTCGGTGACGGCGTAACAGTCCTCCAGCGCGGCGGGGTACGGATGCTCGGGCGCGCGGCGGTAATCCACCGCGACGACCGCGTAACCGGTCTCGACGGCAAGGTGGCGACACGCGAGGTCGTGACTCTCCAAGTTGCCGATGACCCATCCGCCGCCGTGGAAGTACAGCACCGTCGGGCGCGGACCGTCGCTCTCGGGTCGATACATCCGAATCGGCACGTCGCCGTCCGGGCCCGGGACCGTCCGGTCCTCGATGTCGTCCAGCGCGGGCCCTTCGGCGTCTGCGCGCATCTGTGCGGCCACGTCGCGGGCAACCTCCGGGTCGCCGTACTGTACGAGCGGCATCACGTCGGCCTCCTCGACGCGAGCGAGGATATCCTGCACGTCTGGATGTGGTTCGTCGGCGCGCATATCCGTAGAGCCACGTGGATCGGTATCAGTCCACGGGTTCCGGAACCGAGCGTTGACACGAGCCGATGCCGCTCGTCGGTGTCCGAACATCGGAGCTTCCGGGGCCAGCGACGCCGGACGTGTCGCCGTGGGTGAGACCGATAAAGTAAGGTGGACCGCGGCGACAGACTCGCCCATGTTCGAGAAGGTACTCGTCGCCAACCGGGGCGAAATCGCGGTGCGCGTGATGCGGGCCTGCGAGGAACTCGGGGTCGCGACGGTTGCCGTCTACAGCGAGGCGGACAAGGACGGCGGCCACGTCCGCTTCGCCGACGAGGCGTACAACATCGGCCCGGCCCGCGCCGCCGACTCGTATCTCGACCACGAGGCGGTCGTTGAAGCCGCGGAGAAGGCCGGCGCCGACGCCATCCATCCGGGCTACGGCTTCCTCGCCGAGAACGCCGAGTTCGCCCGGCTGGTTCAGGAGACGGACGGCATCACGTGGATCGGGCCGGCGGCCGACTCGATGCAACAACTCGGCGAGAAGACGCAGGCGCGGTCGCTGATGGCCGCCGCGGACGTGCCCATCGTCCCGGGGACGACCGACCCGGTCACCGACCCCGAGGAGGTCACCGACTTCGGCGACGAGTACGGCTACCCCGTCGCGATCAAAGCCGAGGGCGGCGGCGGTGGCCGCGGGATGAAGGTCGTCCGCGACGAGGGCGAGGCGGCCGACCAGCTCGAATCAGCAAAGCGCGAGGGCGAGGCGTACTTCGACAACGACTCCGTGTATCTCGAACGGTATCTCGAGAATCCGCGCCACATCGAGGTGCAGGTGCTCGCCGACGAACACAGCAACGTCCGACATCTCGGCGAGCGCGACTGCTCGCTCCAGCGCCGCCACCAGAAGGTCATCGAGGAGGGGCCCTCGCCGGCACTCACCGACGACCTCCGCGAGGAGATCGGTGAGGCCGCACGCCGCGGTGTCGCGGAGTCCGACTACGTGAACGCTGGCACCGTCGAGTTCCTCGTCGAGGAGGACCCCGAACGCGAGCACGGCGAACTACTGGGTGCCGACGCCGACTTCTACTTCCTCGAAGTGAATACGCGGATTCAGGTCGAACACACCGTCACGGAGGAGCTGACGGACATCGACATCGTGAAGTGGCAGATCCGGGTCGCCGCCGGCGAGGCGATCAGTTTCTCGCAGGACGACGTGGAGCTGGAAGGCCACGCGATGGAGTTCCGCATCAACGCGGAGGACGCCACCGACGACTTCGCGCCCGCACAGGGCGGAACGCTGGAGACGTACGACACCCCGGGCGGCATCGGCGTCCGGCTCGACGACGCGCTCCGGCAGGGCGACGACCTCGTCACCGACTACGACTCGATGATCGCAAAACTGGTCGTCCACGGGGGCGACCGGTCGGAGTGCATCACCCGGTCGAAGCGCGCCCTCCGCGAGTACGGGCTGGAGGGTATCGTCACCATCGTCCCGTTCCACCTCGCGATGCTCGACGACGACGAGTTCGTCGCTGGCACGCACACGACGAAGTATCTCGACAACGAGATCGACCGGTCAGTGTTCGACGCGTATCAGGAACAGTACGGCACCGGTACCGACGCCGCCGACGAGGACGAGGAGACGGTCACCCGCGAGTTCACCATCGAGGTGAACGGCAAGCGGTTCGACGTGGATCTGGAAGAGACGGGCGTCCCACAGCAGGAGTCGGCCCGACCCGCGCCGACCGGCGACAGTGGGGGTGGCAGCGACGGCAGCGAGACCGGCGAGACACCGAGCGTCTCCGCGGACGGCGAGGTCGTCACCGCAGAGATGCAGGGAACCGTTATCGACGTAGATATCGACGAAGGCGACGAGGTGGCGGCCGGTGACACCCTGCTCGTGTTGGAGGCGATGAAGATGGAAAACGACGTAGTCGCCGAGTTCGGGGGCACCGTCACGGAGGTCGCCGTCGCGGAGGACCAGTCGGTGGATCAGGGCGACGCGCTCGTCGTGCTGGACTGACCCGCTTGCGGCCGGGAACGAGACTCCCCGACGCTATCGATACACACGTTCGTGCATACTGCACCCCAGCGAACCCTGCCGCTGAACACAACCACGAACGTTTTACCCCCGGCGCCGAACAACCAGGCACATGACGCGGGAGCTCGCGGGGCCGCAGGAGAAGTGCGGGGTCGTCGGGGTGTCGCTCGACGGGCGGGCGGCCGCTCGCCCCCTCTATTATGCGCTGTACGCGCTCCAACACCGCGGCCAAGAGTCGGCCGGGATCGTCACACACGACGGGTTCCAGCAGCACGACCACGTGGAGATGGGGCTGGTCGGCGACGCTTTCGAGGAGTCCGACCTCGACGGACTCGCGGGCGAGGTCGGCATCGGCCACGTCCGCTATCCGACGGACGGCAGCGTCGACACCTCCTGTGCACAGCCGTTCTCGGTCTCGTTCAAGTCCGGGTCGCTCGGCTTATCGCACAACGGCAATCTCGTGAACGCCGACGAGATTCGTGACGAACTCGCGGGTCACGGCCACGCGTTCACCAGCGACGGCGATACCGAGGTCATCGCGCACGACCTCGCGCGCAACCTTCTCGAAGCCGACCTCGTGCGCGCCGTCAGGCGGACGATGAACCGTATCCACGGCTCGTACGCGCTCACCATCACCCACGACGATACCGTGCTCGGCGTCCGCGACCCTCGCGGGAACCGACCACTGTGCATCGGGAAGATCGACGACGGCTACATCCTCGCCTCGGAGTCGGCGGCCATCGACGTGCTCGACGGCGATCTCGTCCGCGATGTGCGACCGGGCGAACTCGTCGTCCTCGACGATGACGGCACTGGCTTCGAATCCTACCAACTCGTCGAGGCCGATCAGACAGCCAACTGCTTCTTCGAGCACGTCTACTTTGCCCGCCCGGACTCTCGCATCGACGGCAATCTCGTCTACGACGTGCGCCGCGAACTGGGCCGGAAGCTCTGGGAGGAGTCCGGCACCGACTCCGACGTGGTGATGCCGGTCCCCGACTCCGGGCGCGCCTTCGCGTCGGGCTACGCCGAGGCCGCACAAGAAGACGGCGCGAGCGTCGAGTTCGCCGAGGGCCTGATGAAGAACCGCTACGTTGGGCGGACGTTCATCATGCCGACACAAGACGCCCGCGAGCGGGCCGTCCGGCTGAAGCTCAACCCCATTCGGGACGTGGTCGAGGGGAAGACGGTCACGGTGATCGACGACTCCATCGTCCGCGGCACGACCTCGCGGCAGCTCGTCGACCTGCTTCGTGACGTGGGTGCCGAGGCGGTCAACTTCCGCGTCGGCGCGCCGGCGATTATCTCACCCTGTTACATGGGTATCGACATGGCGACCCGCGAGGAACTCATCGCGGCCGACAGTTCGGTCGACGAGATCCGAGAGGAGATCGGTGCCGACTCGCTGTCGTATCTCTCTGTCGAGG
The DNA here is from genome assembly GCA_003023185.1 of Halobacteriales archaeon QS_9_67_17. GTDB lineage: Archaea > Halobacteriota > Halobacteria > Halobacteriales > Haloarculaceae > Halosegnis. The sequence continues at coordinate 12,170 of PXSB01000085.1, forward strand.
CCGTCGCCGACGCGCTCGACGCCAGCGAGGCGGATCTGTGTCTCGGCTGTGTCACCGGCGAGTATCCGTACGACATCGACGGTGAGGCCACCGACCGGACGGTCGAACGGCCGGACGTCGGCGCACAACCTGCCGACGACTGAGCCGCCAGACGGGTGAGCGAGGCTCACTCTGGTTTCTTTTCACCGTCTCTGCCTGAAACGGCCACCAGCTATTAGTGTGTTAGTTCGGATGCTTTTCCACAGGTCAGGAACTCCTTCGAGACAGGAGGCCGCTGGCAGTCGGATCGGGAAGCGCCCGCAGTAAACGACCAACCCCCCATGACACGTGCCACGCTCGACCCGAAGCAGGCGACGCTCCAGCGTCTGCTGTGTGGAGTCGTGGTCTCGTTACTGGTGGTCGGCGCGGTCGGTGTCCCGGTGACCGCGGCGTCGACGACTGCCAGCGTCGTCGCCGCGCCCGACGACCCCGGCGTGACGGCGACACACACGGCGACGGCTGTCGTCGGCTCGAAGTCGGACGGCGACTCGCTCAACGGCTTCGCCGTCGACTACTCCGTCTCCAGTTCGCCGGCCGATGTGAGCAACGTCGGCCAGAACGATGTCGTCCGGGTCGGCCTCGACACCGACGGCGACGGCACCATCGACACCGACGTCTCGAACGACCTGGGTTCTGTGAGCGCCTCGAACAACGGCCACACGGTCAATTTCGGCTTCGGCGGCAGTTACTCGCTCGCGCAGGGGGATCACATCATCGTCGAGTACGAAAACGCCGTCAATCCGGACAGCAACGGCACCTTCGACGTGAACCTGAGCATCAACCCCCAGAGCACCGGCGACGCGTACACGACCGGCCTGTCGATCAACGCCACCGCCGCGGCGGCGAGCGTCGCCGCAGACCCGAACACCGACGGCGACGCCGCGACCCACGCAGTCACCCGGACGGTCGGCACGGCGAACCACGCCACGTCTCTCACGACGCTTGAGGTGAACTACTCGACGGCGACGCATCCGGCCGACGTCTCGAACGTCACGGTCGGCGACGTGACGACCGCCGCGCTCGATGCCGACGGCGACGGAACCTACGAGACGGACCTCTCGGGGAACCTGACCGGCGTGCGAACGGTCGATGGCGGCGAGACGGCGGTCTTCGATTTCGACGGGTCGCGGACGCTCGACTCCGGGGACGAGATCCGACTCGTCTTCGGGAGCGTCACCAACCCCGCCGTCCGCGGTGACTACCCCGTGGCGGTCCGACTCAACACCAGCAGCAGCGCGCCACCGACCGCGACGCTCTCTATCGTCGACGCCGGCGGGACCGGGGACGCCACCGTGACCGCCGCGCCGACCGACGCTGGAGCGAGCGCCACGCACACGGCGGTGGCCGTCGTCGGCCCGGACTCCGTCGGCGACTCGCTCAACGGCTTTACCGTCGACTACTCCGTCTCCAGTTCATCCGCCGACGTGAGCAACGTCGGTCAGGACGACGTCGTCCGGGTCGGCATCGACACCGACGGCGACGGCACCATCGACACGGATGTCTCGGACGACTTAGGGGAGGCGAGCGTCTCGAACAACGGCCACACGGTCAAGTTCGGCTTCGGCGGCAGTTACTCGCTCGCCGAGAACGACACCGTCGTCGTCGAGTACAACGACACCGTGAATCCGGACAGCGCGGGGACGTTCGACGTGAACGTCACGATCAACCCCCAGAGCGCGGGCACGCCGTCGACGGCCGGTCTCGAAATCACCAGCGGTTCGACGCCGACGCCAACTCCGACACCGACGCCAGACGACCCAGACTCCGGCGGCGAGAGCGAACCGGAACCGACCCAACCGAACGTCGAACTCGTCACGCTACCGGAGACAGCCAGCGCGTCCGCGACCCACCAGCTACGCCTGCACGTCGGGTCGGCGAACGCCGGTGAACCAATCGAGGGCGTCGTCGTCGGCTACGAACAGGCCGACCTGCGGGCCGTCTCGTTCAGCAACGTCTCCGTCGGCGTGGATGCCGACCGCGACGGCGACGTCGACACGTCGCTGGACGACCGCGTCGAGTCGGTCGGCGTGAACAGCGACGGGACCATCCGGGTCGGGTTCGACGGTGCGTACACGCCGGACAGGGACGACGTGCTACAGTTCGTCTTCGAGGGCGTCGTCAACCCGCCAGCCGGCGATCACGAGGTCAGCGTCGTCGCGACGCTCGGGTCGACGAACCTCACGGTGACCGACAACTTCTCGACCACCGAGTCGAGTCCCGAGACAGGCGACGCCATCCGACAGGGGTTCCTCGTCGCCTCGCCGCCCGCCGCCGAGGCCGACGCCACGCACACCGCGTACGCAGTCGCCGACACCGGCGTGTCGGTGACGCAGGTGACCGTTAGCTATCCGGCCGCCATCGATGCTGGCGGATTGAACCAGTCGGACCTGACGACGCTCGGCGTCGACACGAACGGTGATGGAGCGGTCGACAGCAATCTCACCGCGGCCGTCGAGTCGGTTGAGACGGACGCCAACGCGGTGACGGTCACCCTCGCGGACCGACAGCGACTCCGCGCGGGCGAGATGTTCGTCGTCGGCTTCGAATCGGTCCGGAATCCGTCGCTCGGAACGTACGCGACGGCGATTCGGTTCGACGACCGCCCGGCCGAGCGCGCGACGCTGGTGGTCGGCGAGCCGACCGCGGAGGTGTTCGAGTTCGAGTCGAACAACGAGAGCCGCAAGTTGGTCCGCGCCTCGCCGGCCGGGTCGGCGAACGTCTCGCTCGACGCCGTCGGGTCGAGCGATGTCGAACTCCAGCAGCTCTCGATTGCCTTCGGCAACGCGAGTTCGAGCGTCGTCGTCGGGAGCGGCGGCGACGTGCCCACCCCGGCCGGCGTTCGCGGGCAGGAGCTCGGCGAACTCACGCTCCAACACAGCGAAGGCAACGTCGCCGGCGTCACCGTCGAGTTCACCGTCGCCAAGTCGCGGCTCGCCGAGACGCAGTACGGCCCGCGGAACGTCTCGCTGTACTATCGGCAGGACGGCGACTGGCGGCGCGAAGAGACCGAACTCGTCGGCGAGACGGCGACGGCCTACCAGTACCGCGTCGAGGCGGCGGCGCTCTCGTCGTACTCGGTCTGGGCGGGCCCGCCCCGCCCCGACCGGCGGCCCGACATTCAGATTCGCGAGGTGGCGCTCAACCGGAGCGAGGTCGAACCGGGAACGCCGGTTCGGGTCAGCGTCGCGGCCCGAAACGTCGGCAACGTCTCCGGACGGCAGACCATCACCGCCAGCATCAACGGCGTCGTCGTCGAGCAGTCGACCGTGTCGCTCGCCGCCGGCGGGTCGACGACGGTCGCGTTCGCACACACGTTCGACCGTCCGGGCCGATACGACCTCACGATAACCGGGACGCCGTCGACGCGGCCGACGACCCCCGGGTTCGGCGTGCCGGTGGCACTGGTCGCCGCGGCAGTCGTCCTCCTCCAACAGTCCACGACCGGCGAAGACACCGAAGACAACCCATGAGCCGAACGTCCCCCCCAACCGATCAGGAATCACACTGCAGACAAGACGAGGCAGCGCTCCGGTCCGCCGCCAGATCGCTGCTCCGTGCGACCGACCGGGAAAGCGTGTACCAGCGTGCGGTGGAGCAGGCTCACGACGTATCTGGCGTCGACGACGCCGTAGTGTACGTCCCGAACGAATCGAACGACGCGCTCCTCCCGGTCGTCAGGGCGGCGGGGCAATCTGCCGACCTCGCGCCGATCACCGATGAGGAGTCCGCGGCGTGGTACGCGTTCGACGCCGGGACCGTGGCGGGTCAGGAAGCCGGCGCGGCGACGGCGCTGTTCGCCCCAGCGGCAGACCATGCGCTGTTGGCCGTGACGGGCGACGGCACGGAGAACGTTCCGCTTGTTCCGTTTGTCCGCGAGCTGGCAGCACACGTGGCCGCCGCGCTCGATGGACTCGGCAGCGACGACGAAACGTCGCTCCGACAGGTCGCCGAACTGCAGCGACAGAAGGCGAAACTGAAGCGTCGCGACGCCGAGCGGCAGGAGTTCGTCAGGATGTTCGTCCACGACCTCCGGAACCCGCTGAACGCGGCGAACGCGTGTGTCGAGCTCGCGGAGATGAGCGAGGAGCCGACCGACCAGCTCTCTGACCTCCGGGCGATTCACGAGCGGATGTCCGACCTCGTGGACGACCTGTTGACGCTGACGCAGGACGACGCCGTCGCCGAGCAGATGGGACCGGTGTCGCCGTCGACGGTCGCGACCGACGCGTGGACGACGGTCGGCACGGAGCAGACAGACGGCGACGCCCGACTGGTGGTCGACGAGGAGATGCCCCGGGTGCGGGCCGACGAGAAGCGACTCCGGACGCTGTTCGAGAACGTGTTGTCGAACGCGGTCGAACACGGTGGCGGGGACGTGACCGTGCGCGTCGGCTCGCTCGACGACGGCTTCTACGTCGCCGACGACGGCGTGGGGATTTCGTCCGCCGACCACGAGGAGGTGTTCGAGAGCGGCTACTCGACGGACGCCGATGGGACGGGACTCGGACTCGCTATCGTCCGACGGATCGCCGACGACCACGGCTGGCGCGTCGAGATGACGGACAGCCGCCACGGGGGCGCGCGGATCGAATTCAGTAGTGTGAAGACGGTGACCGAATCACAGCCGACGACCGACGCGGCCCGACGGGACGAGGAGGACGACCATGACTGACACCGACGCGACGCGAGTGCTCGTCGTCGACGACGAGCCGAAGTTGGCGGAGATGTACGAGCTGTATCTCGCCGACGGACACGACGTACAGTGTGCCTCGTCGGGAGCCGAGGGAGCCGAGCTGATAGACGAGACGGTCGACGTGTGTCTGATCGACCGACGGATGCCCGGCATGTCGGGCGACGAGTTGGTCGAAGAGATCCGAGAACGGGGATACGACTGCGGCATCGCCATGGTGTCGGCTATCGACCTCGACGCGGACACCGTCGGTACCTTGTTCGACGCGTATCTGGTCAAGCCGGTCGACGGCGAGACCCTGCGCCAGACCGTGGCGGAACTGTCGACCCTGTCGTCACAGTCTGACGTGGTCCGAAAGCAGTACGCGCTGTTACAGCAATTGTCGACGCTGCAGGAGGTCGCGGTCGGGCTCGGCGTGAACGACACCTACGTCGAACTGCTCGACCGCGTGCGACAACTCCGTGAGGAGTCGGAGACGCCAGCAGAGCGACTCAGCGACTCGTCGTTCGCTGCCGTCCTCGATGACCTGAACAGCGACACGGTCCAACAGCGACCCTGACCGCGTGACGTTACCGCAGTCCACGACACCATGATCCGGAACCTAACCGCCGTCGCGCTCGCCGTCCTCGTAGTTGTGGGTGCGCTTCCGACCGGGGTGGTCGGTGCCGCGGCGACCGGGCAGGCGTCGGTGATGGTGACGACCGACACCGCGGACGGCACGCTCACCGTGGACGTTCGCATCACGAACCGCGGCGACACCGACGCGTCCTACGAGGTCGACCTCGCCACGGACGGCGAGACGGTCGCCAGCCGCGACGTGCGCGTGCCGATGGACGGAGCCAGACGAGTGGTGTTCGAGCGGCCAGTGCCGGACGGCGGTACGTACAGCGTGTACGTGAACGACGTGCTGGTCGAGGAGTTCACGCCGACTGCAACCGCGACGACGACCGAACGCGCGGCGACATCCTCCACGGTGCCGAGTCTGACACTTGCGGTCGGTGCCGGGCTACTCCTGCTCGGTGGTCTCGTGCTCCTGCGCCGTCGGTGACGGTATCGCCGGCAATCGTAGTGTGATCGTGGTCCCGCCCAGATCGTTGTCGATGACGGCCGCGGAGCCGTCCATCCGCTCGACGGTCCAGTAGACGAAGCGGAGGCCGATACCGCTCCCGTGTTCCAGTCGCGTCTCGGTCTCGTCGCTGAGCGCTCGCCGGTCCTGTGCGTTGATCCCCGGGCCGTCGTCGCGAATGCGAAGCAGTACCGACTCGTCGGCTCGCTCGACCGCGACCCCGACGACCGGGTCGGCGCTGTTGTGTTCGACCGCGTTCTCACACAGCTCTCGGATCGCGTGTGACAGCAGCGACGGCGCTTCCACCCACGCCTCGTCGACCATCTCCGCCGTCACCGTCGCGTCGTACTCCGTCCGCAGGTCGGCGAGTTCTGCGCTCACGAGCGCCGTCACCTCGGTCGGCTCGGTCTTCGCCGCGTCGGCCATGAGCCGTTCGAGCTTGCGCGCCTTGTCCGCCTGATCGATCAGTCGCCGGCTGGTGTCGACGACGTTGTCTGCGATGTCAGCTACCTCGGCGTCCTCCGTGTAGTCCGGAATGCGCTCCGCCTCCATGATGACGACGTTGAGTTCGTTCCGGAGATTGTGCCGGAGCAGTCGGTACAGCATGCGCCGGCGCTGTCGCTGCTCTTCGACCTCCGTCTCCCGTTCGGCGAGCGTCGCGGCCAACCCCGCGAAGCGGCGCTCGATGCTCGACCACTCGTCGGCGTCCGACAAATCTAGCGAGTGGTCGTAGTCGCCGTCGCGGAGCGCATCGAAGCCGTCGAGCAGGCGGTCGACGTGCCGGAGGTTCGTCCGGTACTCCCACGCCCCGAACATCGCCACCGACCCGAGCACGACGAGCAGACTCACCAACTGCGCGTAGAAGGCGGTCCGAAGCCGGGTGTTCAGCCCGGCGCGGTTCCGCGTAACGCGCACCGTCCAGTCCGTCGAGGCGACGGTCGCTTTCCCGGTGATGCTCGCGGCGAAGTTCGGCGGCTCGCCGCCGAAGATGATATCGCCGTCGTCGGTGGGAGCGACCACGTACACCGCCGTGTTCGGGGTGCCGGATTCCGACGCCTCGAAGAAGACGCCGCCCCGGACGGGGATCGTGGCTGCGAGCACGCCGACGACGCTACCGCCGTCGCTGCTGGCGTCGATGATCGGCGCGCTGATGCGGACGCGACACCGCCCCTCCTTGGCACAGAACACCGGCGACATGTACGTTCGCCCGTCCAGCGCACGCTCGGCGTACTGCGCTGTCGCGCGTCGGTCACCCTCGGCGACCGGCTTCGGCGTGCCGGGTGCCGAATACACCGACTGCACGGTCCCGTCCTCGGAGAGCGTGTGCGCGCTGACGAACCGACTGTTCTGGACGAAGCTCTCGATGTACGCGTCGACGTTATCACCCCGAGCGGCGGGTTGTGCGGCGACGTACGCGACCTGTCCCTTCCGTTCGCGCACCTGTCCCTCGACGATGTCCGCGCTCATCGCCGCCGTCTCGTTGACGTTCGCTCGGGACTGCTCGACCGACCGATCCTGAAACAGCTCGAAGCCGACGTACGTCGTCGTCCCGAGAACGAGTCCGACGAGACACAGCGCGATAACGAGCCTGTTGCGTAGCTTCATTCGGGGGGCTTGTAGCCGGTGTCTCGTCAGCGAATAGAAAAAGTTGTGGGTGAAGTCACTGGCCGACGGAACAGCCGGGAACAGGGCGGCGTGAAGCTGTCGCCGGCGGAGGAACTGCCACGGCCACCGCATCCGCTGCCGAGTGATCCGGACGAATGAGCGACTGGATGCAGAAACGGGATGCTGCCCGATAAGTCTATTTTCCTGACAACGTATCTTACTGTATGTATCAGGAGGTGAAACTGCTGGCTCTCCTCTTCCCCTACCTCGTATTCGTGGCCGCTGGTGCATTTCTCGGGGCCGCGTTCGTCTTTCCGCCACTCGTGTTCGGCACTGTCGGCGAAGGGGGAGTCGTTATTACAGTCGCTGTAACGGTAGCTTCGCTCGCGATTATATTTACGACGGAAGACGGCCTCGTGACGATTGGAACTCAACTGATCGGCGAGAGATGAGTGCACGGCCAGCCACCGATGCTTGTCTCCTCTACGACAACGCATTTTCGTCTCAGAACCGCGAGATAGCTACCGCGGCCGGCAGCCGTCAGTTCACGGTCCTTCCAGCCCGTCCCCACGACTTCCGTGGGCAGTGTCCCCGCTCTGCTGGCCCTCGTCGGAACCCGACGAGGCCGCTCCCGTCTCGATGTCCGTCCGTTCCAACACAGCGAGCATCCCCGCTAAGTGGGTGACAAACGCGACACCGACGACGAGCGTCCCGAGTCCAAACCGCACTTCGTTCGTCACCGGGAGCAGCGGGCTGACGCCTATCGTCGCAGCGAGGGCGAACGTACCGCCTGCGAGCCCTCTCCACCGGCGGTCGGCCCACCCTTCGCCCGTCCAATACGCTGGATACAGGTGGTCAAGACGGAGCGCGAGTGCAATCCCACCAGCCCAGCACAGTCCTGTGACGCCGGCTAAGCTTGGATAGCCGGCTATCTCGTACACGCCGGCGGCGACGCCGCCACCAACCACGAGTGTGATGAGGATATCGCGGGTCGAACGGTCCATACCGACGTGTGGGACGCGCTGGAGCATAACTGTGTGCTGGTGCGTGATCAGAACAGTATCTCCTGTGGCTCGTCGACGAGTATCGCTCAACCGCGACAGTACCACGCGCCGGGCTCGGGTCGCACGGCCTACCGTTCCGCGGCGAGCGACAAGGAGCCGATACTCAATGGGGTTCAGGCCGGAACTCGTTTATTAGCCCGGCCGAACGTATGCCATGGCTCGTCAGTGTCCCGACTGTGACGTAGCCCTCGAACGCGTCGACTACTCCACGACGACACAGGATTACGGCATCGAACACAAACTCCGAATCGAGGACCCCGAGGCCGACGGTGTGTTGGCACGGATCGGCATCGGTGACCAGCGAAACGTCGACGCGTATCTCTGTCCGGAGTGCCGACTCGTGCGACTGTACGCCTGACGCTGGTTCCGACACTACTAACTCGGGGTCGGCAAAACGGCAAACCGTCTGATGAAACTACACGAGTATCAAGCGAAGGGTGTCTTCGCCGACGCCGGGCTCCCCGTGCCGGAGTCCCGACTCGCGTCGACCGTCGACGAGGCGGTCGCGGCGGCCGACGAGATCGGCTACCCGGTCGCCGTCAAGGCGCAGGTACAGGTCGGCGGCCGCGGCAAGGCGGGCGGGATCGAACTCGTCGAGAGCGAGACGGAGGCGCGCGATGCCGCCGCCGCCATCCTCGGCATGGACCTCAAGGGTCTGCACGTCGACCGCGTGCTGGTCGAGTCGGCGGTCGACTTCGTCGACGAGCTGTACGCCGGCGTGACGATGGACCGCGCGAAGGGCGACCCTGTCGCGATGGTGTCGACGGAGGGCGGCGTCGACATCGAGGCGGTCGCCGCCGAGAACCCGGACGCCATCGCTCGCGAGCACGTCGACCCTGACTCCGGTCTCCAGCCGTATCAGGCGCGTCGGACCGTCTTCGAGGCCGGCGTCGACCGCGAGGTGGCGACGGACGTGGCGCGCGTGCTCACCACGCTGTATGACCTGTGGGCCGAGCGGGACGCCACCGAAATCGAGGTGAACCCGGTGATGGTGACGGCCGACGGCGATGTGGTCTGTGCCGACGCCGTGATGAACGTCGACGACGACGCGCTGTTCCGCCAGTCCGAACTCGCGGCGATGGAGGAGGAGGCCGCGGGTGACGACTTGGAGGCGAAGGCGAACGAGTACGGCTTCGACTACGTGCGGCTGTCGGGCAACGTCGGCATCATCGGCAACGGCGCGGGCCTCGTGATGACGACGCTCGACCTCGTGGACCACTTCGGCGGGACGCCCGCCAACTTCCTCGATATCGGCGGCGGCGCGAAGGCCGAGCGCGTGACGAACGCGCTGGACATGGTGTTCGCCGACGAGAACGTCGACAGCGTCGTGTTCAACATCTTCGGCGGCATCACCCGCGGCGACGAGGTGGCGAAGGGGATCAACGAGGCGCTCGCGCAGTTCGACGAGATACCGAAGCCGGTCGTCGTCAGACTCGCCGGCACCAACGCGACCGAAGGCATGGAGATACTCAACACCGACCTCGTGACGGTCGAGGAGACGCTGGAGAGTGCGGTCGAACGCGCTGTCGAATACACGGAGGGGGACCGATGAGTATTCTCGTAGACGACGACACCCGCGTCGTGGTACAGGGCATCACCGGCGGTGAGGGCCAGTTCCACACCGAGCAGATGATGGCGTACGGCACGAACGTCGTCGCCGGAGCTGTCCCCGGCCGCGGCGGACAGGAGGTCGACGGCGTGCCCGTCTACGATACGGTCGAGCAGGCCGCCCGCGAGGAGGACGCCAACGCGAGCGTCATCTTCGTCCCGCCGGCCTTCGCCGCCGACGCCGTGCTGGAGGCGCTGGACTCGCCGGTAGATCTGGCCGTCGCTATCACCGAGGGCATCCCACAGCAGGACATGGCGAAGGTGTACGCCCGGCTCGAAGCCTCCGACACCGACCTCATCGGCCCGAACTGTCCGGGCATCATCACCCCCGGCGAAGCGAAGCTCGGCATCCTCCCGGGCAACATCTTCGCGGAGGGTGACGTGGGGCTGGTCTCCCGGTCCGGCACGCTCACCTATCAGGTCGTCGACAACCTCACCCAGCGCGGCATCGGACAGACGACCGCAATCGGCATCGGGGGCGACCCCATCATCGGCACGGACTTCGTCGACACGCTGGCGTACTTCGAGGACGACCCCGACACGAAGGCGGTCGCGATGTGCGGTGAGATCGGTGGCCAAGACGAGGAGGAGGCCGCCGCGTTCATCGGCGACCACATGGACACGCCGGTCGCCGGCTTCATCGCCGGGCGCACGGCACCGCCGGGCAAGCGAATGGGCCACGCCGGTGCCATCGTCTCCGGTGGCGGCGGCACCGGGACCGCCGAGTCGAAGATTCAGGCACTTGACGACGCTGGCGTCCCGGTCGGCGACACGCCGAACGAGGTCGCCGACCACATCGAGTCGTTCCTCTGAACGTCAGTCGAGGGGCGTCACGGTCGCCGATACCCCGTCTTGGGGACGGAGGGTCGGCGTGACTCGCAGGTCGTCCAGTTCTGTGGGCGCAACGTCGATATCGAACTGACTCACGAGGCGTGCGAGCGTGAGCGTCGCGCCCTGTAGCGCGAACGCCTGCCCGATACAGGCGTGTGGGCCGACGGAGAAGGGCATGTACGCCTCGACGCCGCCGGGGTCGCGCCGTTCCCAGCGCGAGGGGTCGAACTGCTCCGGCTCGTCGAAGTAACGGCCGTCGCGCTGGATCGACCAGAGCGGGATCATCAACGCTGACCCGCCGTCGAGCCGATACTCGCCGAGGTCGGCGGGCGAGTCGGCGCGCCGGAACACCGACCATGCCGGTGGATACAGCCGCAACGCCTCGCGGTAGGCCCGCATCGTCGCCGGGAGCGCGTCCACGTCCTCGTGTGTGAGCGGCCCGTTACCGACGACTTCCCGCGCTTCCGCCCGCACCTCCTCGCGCGCCGTCGGATGCTGTGACAGCAGGCTCAGCGTGTACGAGAGGCTGAGTGCCGTCGTCTCGTGGCCAGCGATGAGGAACGTGGCCACCTCGTCGCGAATCTGATTCTCCGGATACTCAACGTCGGGGTCGTCCTCGGCGCGGATCAGCATCGTCAGCATGTCCGGCGGTCCCTCGTGGTCGCCGTTGGCGAGATCCGCGCGGCGACGCTCGATGAGTTCCTCCGCCAGTCCGCGGATGTTCGCCGCCGCTTCCTCGAACTCCGGCGAGATGCGCTCGGGAAGCCACTCCGGCGTCGCCACCTCCAGCCCGAACTCGAACTCGCGGCCGGCCGTCGCCATCCACTCGTGGAAGTCGGCGGCCCGCTCGCGGCCGATGTCCTCGCCTAGCAGGATTTCGGAGGCGACGCGGATCGTCAGCGAGGTCATCTCGCGGTGGAGGTTTATCTCTCGTTCGCCCCGCTCTGCCCACTCGCTTGCGATCTGTTCTGCGCGCCGCCCGGTCGTGTCGGCGTAGGCGGCGACCTGCCGGCCGGCGAACGCCGGGCCCATCACCGACCGCTGTTGTCGCCACAGCTCGCCGTCGCTCTGGACGAGCCCCTGTTCGGAGATGAGCGCAGCCGAATCCTGTGCTGGTACCCGACCGAACACGTCCGGCTGGTCGAGCGCCTCGCGGGCGAGCGCCGGGTTCGTCACGACGACCAGGTCCGGCGCACCCGGCACCGGGATGCGCGTCGCGTCGTCGAACCGCGACTGGATACCTTCGAGAAATCTGAACGTGTCGCTACCGAATCGAAGCGCGTTCACCACACCCGGGTCCGGCGGCTCCGGGACTGTCCGTGTCATAATCTGCAGTAGGGCGGAGCCAATATGTATGTTTGCCATCGGGCGATTGACTCGTCCCAATCTGATTTTCAAAGCGTGCTCGCGTTCCCACAGCGTTATCGCTACGGCGGACCGAACCCAACATATGACCAAGACGGAGCGGCTCACGCCGCGCGAGGGACCGGACGACGAGACGCTGTACGTCGCCCGCGACGAGGCTGAATCCGGATCGAAAGCGCCCTTCTTCGCGGCGTTCGTCGACCCCGAACGTGAACGCCGCTGGGGCTACTTCTGTGGCAACTGCCAGACGTTCACGCACGCGATGGACTCGATGGGCCGACTCCGATGTGACGACTGCGAGAACTTCAAGCGGCCCGACGAGTGGGACGCCGCCCACGAGTAGTCACGGCTTTGTGACAGTTGCAAACTGTTAACACACTACGCGGAAAAGTTCGAACGAATGGCAGCAGCCACCACCCGGCTCGCGGCCCGAGCAGAATCGATATTCCGGGACCTCGGCTACGACGTGGAACGGTACGGCGAGGAACTGCGCGCCACTCGGAAGTGGCGGACCGTCCACGTGACGACCCAGTCCCCCGAAGAGGCCCCCGACACAGGACAGTTCCGGTGTTTCGCCGTAGAGGCTGACCGCGCCGAGGCGGTTCGCGAGGAACTCCGGGCGGGCGACCACCCCTACGACTGGGCGGTCGTCGCGGTGAGCGACGACGACTACGACGTGCTCCACCCCGACGCCGGAACCCTCCAAGCCCCCTGACGCCAGTAGCTTTTCCATCGGAGCGGATGAGCCACCGGTATGCTGACACAGCAAACGCCGACCGGCGACCTCACGACGGTCGTCGAGAGCGCACTGCGCGAGTTCGTCGCTGGCTTCGTCACGGCGCTCCCCGACATCATCGCCGGCGTCGTCTTCCTCGCCGTCGCCGCGGTGCTGGTCAAGCTCGTCATGGCGGTCGTCCGGTTCGTGCTCCGCCGGACGCTGGCCGACGAATCACCGGTGTACCGACGGTTCGTTGCGACCGTCGTGTTCGTCTTTCTCGCCTTCGGCGTCGGGCTGTCGTTCCTGTCGGTGGTCGGCCTCGACGGTATCGCCGCGTCGCTGGGCACCGCGACCGGCTTCCTCGCGCTTGGCGTCTCCTACGCGCTCTCCGAGATGCTCGCGGACGCCGTCGCCGGCGTCTATCTGCTTCGCGACCCGGACTTCAACCCCGGCTACACCGTCGACATCGGCGGCACCGTTGGGGAGGTGCAGGCCATCGAACTCCGGAAGACGCGACTGGATGTCGACGGGGACACCGTCGTGCGCGGCAACGCCGAGATAGAAAAGCAGTGGACCCGGAAAGCCGACCCGGCGACGCAGGACGGCCACGGCGAGTCGGGGGCCTAACGCGGGATCGAGCCGTGAAAACAGAGCCGGTGCATCTCTCCGGCGTAGTCGACGCCCAACTCGGCCATCACGCACGACGGGAGTCGGGAGTAGCTTTACCCGGATGCCGGAGCAAGCCAACTACGATGGTGTTCAAGAAGATCACACTGATCGGCCAGAGCAGCGAGAGCTTCGACCACGCGGTGGACGACGCCTTGGATCGCGCCGACGAGACGCTCGACAACGTGATGTGGATGGAAGTCGAGGAACTCGGCGTCGAAGTCGCGTCCGTCGAGGGACGAGAGTACCAAGCAGAGGTCGAAGTCGCGTTCGAGCTGGAGTAAGCCGACCCGTCAGGTTCTGAAGCTCTCCCCACAGCCACACTCGCTTTCGGCGTTCGGATTCTCGACGGAGAACCCCTTGCCCTGGAGGCCCCCCTCAAAGTCGAGGGTCGCGCCGCCGATATACTTCAGGCTCGCGGGGTCGACGAACACGCGGAGGCCGTGACCCTCCACGATTGTGTCGTCGTCTTCCGGGGCGTTGTCGAAGCGCATACCGTAGGAGAGGCCCGCACAGCCGCCCTGCTGAACGAACAGTCGCAGACCGGCCTCGTCGGTGTCCATGCCCTCACCCTCCAGCAGGTCGACCGCCTGCTCGGCGGCCGACTCGGTGATATCAACTGGTGGCGCGGTCTCGGCCGAACTCATACTCGAACAGTTCGGCCACAGGGTCAAAACGGTAACGCCGCCGCCCGACGAAACGCGTCGCTACTGGAAGGTGCGCGACACTTCGGCCTCGTCCTGCCCGTCGGTGCCGAAGTCGCCGGCATCGAGATCATCGTAGCGGCGCCGCGTCTCGTCGTCGACGCTCGCGCCCACCTCGTCGAGCGCCTGCTCGAAGTGGGCCATCGTGACGCGGACGTTGCCGACCGAGCGGTCGGCGTCGTCGCGGTCCACGCTGTTGATGA
>PXSB01000085.1:26853-30301 GCA_003023185.1 Halobacteriales archaeon QS_9_67_17
CTTGTCGCGGCTGTGGACCGCGAACACGGCGCGGCGCGCCTCCTCGTCGGGCACCGGCACGTGGACGTGGCGGTCGAGCCGTCCGGGCCGCAGCAGCGCCGAGTCGATGAGGTCCGGCCGGTTGGTCGTGGCGACCACGACCACGTCTTCCAGCTCTTCGAGCCCGTCGAGTTCCGTCAGCAGCTGGGAAACGACGCGCTCGCCGACGCCCGAGTCACCCATGTTGCGACCGCGCTGGCCGGCGATGGCGTCGATCTCGTCGAAGAAGATCACGGTCGGCGCGTTCGACCGCGCCTTCTCGAACACCTCGCGGACGCCCTTCTCCGACTCGCCGACGTACTTGTTGAGCAGCTCCGGCCCCTTGATCGAGATGAAGTTGCTCTCGGCCTCGTTGGCGACGGCCTTCGCGAGCAGGGTCTTCCCCGTGCCCGGCGGGCCGTACATCAGTACGCCCTTGGCGGCGTCGAGGTCCATCGACTCGAACACCTCGGGGTAGTCGAGCGGCCACTGGATCGTCTCCCGCAGCCGGTCTTTCGTCTCGCCGAGTCCACCCACGTCGTCCCACGTCACGTCGGGGACTTCGACGAACACCTCACGGAGCGCCGAGGGGTCGACGCTCTTCAGCGCGTCTTTGAAGTCGCACTCGGTGACCTCGATGCTGTCGAGCACCTCGGCGTCGATCTCCTCCGCTTCGAGGTCGAGGTCGGGCCTGACGCGCCGGAGCGCGTTCATCGCGGCCTCCTTCGTCAGCGATTCGAGGTCCGCGCCGACGAAGCCGTGCGTGGACTCGGCGTACTGGTCGAGGTCGATCCCGTCCACCAGCGGCATCCCCCGAGTGTGGACCTGCAGGATCTCCTTGCGGCCCGGCTTGTCCGGGATACCGACCTCGATCTCGCGGTCGAAGCGGCCGCCGCGGCGCAGTGCCGGGTCGATGGCGTCCACCCGGTTCGTCGCCGCGATGACCGTCACCTGTCCGCGCTCGTCGAGCCCGTCCATCATCGAGAGCAGCTGTGCGACGACGCGCCGCTCCACGTCGCCAGAGGTCTCGCCGCGCTTGGGCGCGATGGAGTCGATCTCGTCGATGAAGACGATGGCCGGCTCGTTCTCCTCGGCCTCCTCGAAGATTTCGCGGAGCTGTTCCTCGCTCTCGCCGTAGTACTTCGACATGATCTCCGGCCCGGAGATGTCGGTGAAGTACGCGTCTATCTCGTTTGCGACGGCCTTGGCGATGAGCGTCTTGCCCGTGCCCGGCGGGCCGTGCAGGAGCACGCCCTTCGGCGGCTCGATGCCAAGCTGCTGGAACAGCTCCGGGTGGCGCATCGGCAACTCGATCATCTCGCGCACCTGTTCGAGTTCGTCGTCGAGCCCGCCGATGTCCTCGTAGGTGACGTTCGGCGTGCCGCCCTCGGTGGGCTGGGTGCCCGTCTCGCCGCCGACGATCTGTTCGGCCGGCTGTTCGGAGACGTTCACCTCCGTCGAGTCGGTGACGACGACCGTCCCCGACGGATCGGTCTCGGCTATCTGCATCGGGATCTGCTGGCCGCCCCGCGAGGAGAAGGCACCGAAGCCGAAGGAGAACGGTACCTGCTGGCCGCGCGTGACGGCCTGCCCGCTGAGTTTATCGCGGATGGGACCGCCGATGTTGCCCCGGATTCGGAGGTTGGCGGGGAGTGCGACGGTGATCGACTTCGCCGGATTCACGTCGGCCTTCTCGACCTCGACGCGGTCGTCAACGCCGACGCCTGCCTCCGAGCGAAGGCGTCCGTCGACCCGGATGACGCCGGACCCGCTTTCCTCGTAGCTCGGGAACGCCCGTGCCACCGCGCGGCCGCCGTCCTTGCTCAAGAGCAGGTAGTCGCCGTTCTCGACGCCCAATTCCTGCATCGCGTCGGGGTCGAGCATCGCGAGACCGCGCCCTGCCTTGTCCTGTGGCATCGGCTTGACGACGAGTTTCATAACTGCACCTCCACGGTCACCACGCCGTTGTTCGCCCACGCCGTCGTCTCGCCTGCCGGCACCTCGAACTCGTGTTGGTCGTCGTCGGTGACGACGATGACCGTGTCGTTCACCACGTCGACAGCCACATCGTTCGCGCCGAAGTCGGCGACGAACACGACCGTGTTACCGTCCTCGTACCGGGTACTGACGACACCCTCGCTGTGGCTGAACAGTTCGTGTGAGCCCTCCATGATAACTCTACGTAAGCGATAGTAGTATATGAATGTTGTCCTGGTGTGCGGCCTCAGTATAAATAAGAGCGAACAATCGACTGTTCGTGGTTCAGGGCAAAGAGTGCGCTTCGAAGGTCGCCGGGTCCGGCGGGGGAACGACAACCGGGTTGTCGGTCGCCGCCGCCGGCTGTCAGGGCGACATGATGGTCAGTACACGTCGTCCAGATCCGGTTCGTAGTGTGAGTGTTCGTCGGCGGGAAACTCGCCGGATTCCACGTCGTGCAGATAGCCGTCGACGGCCTGCTCCATCTCGCCGCGCACGTCGCCCCACGCCTGCGAGAACGGTGCCGTGTCTTCGGTTCGACCCAGTACCTCGTCGACCACGAGCACCTGTCCGTCACACTCCGGGCCGGCCCCGATACCGATGGTCGGGATCGAGAGCCGGTCAGTCACCTCACCCGCGAGGTTGGCGGGGACGTGTTCGAGCACGAGCGAGAACGCGCCGGCCTCCTCGTGTGCGAGCGCGAGGTCCAGTATCTCCTCGGCGCTCTCGGCGTCTGTGCCCTGCCGGAACAGCCCCGTCTCCTTCTCCCGCTGTGGGGTGAGGCCGAGATGCGCCTGCACCGGAATACCAAGCTCCGTGAGCCGGTCGGTCAACTCGACGGTGTGTGGCCCAGACTCGAGCTTCACGCCGTCGGCCTTCGCTTCCTTCAGCATCCGGCCGCAGTTCTTGACGGCCGTGTCGAGGCTCGCGCCGTAGGAGAGAAACGGCATATCCGCGAGGACGAACGCATCTTCAGTCGCCCGAGCGACCGTTGTGTGTTTCCCACCGAATCGCCGACGAGGATCACGTCCACTCCGGCGTCGTCGACCACCTCGGCCGTCGGCGCGTCGTAGGCCGTCAGCATCGTGATCGGCTCTTCACCCGCCTTCGCGCGGATGTCCTTCGCTCGCATATCTGGGGGTCGGTTCCGGCGGCGATAAACCCCGTGCCTGTACAAGTCAGTCCCAGAAGGCGTTCGTCCGGGCGTACTCGCGCTCGCGGGCGAGGATGTCGCGGTAGAAGTCGTCTTCGTCGTCGCGGAGCTTATTGATGACGCGGGCGGCGTTGCGCGGGCCGACGCCGCGGGCCGCGAGCGCGATGACTGCCTTCTTCCCGTGGCCTTGGACGAGCGAGCCGGCCTTGAACGCCCGCTCGGTCATCCGCTCCTGTTCGTCATCCTTCTCGTCGGTCTTGATCGCGGATACCACCTCGTCGGCCCACGGGTTGAGCGCCG
>PXSB01000086.1:0-2403 GCA_003023185.1 Halobacteriales archaeon QS_9_67_17
TCCGCTCACCGACGAGTCGGTAGACGAGCGGCGCCGCTGCCGCGCCGAGAAACGGGAGGGCGAGCGCGACCAGCAGCGCGACGGGGCTCGGTTGCACATTCGATGGCGGAGCGCGCCGGCCTTTAATGATTCTCTCTCCGCCCGACTGGGCGGCTGTCTCTCACGCTGTGAGAACGCCCTTGACGATTGATTATGCCCGGAGGCGTAACCGGGCACGCCCGAAGGCGGTGGAGCGGGCTAGATGGGGTGGGGAACGCCCGTCGTCTCTGCCGCCGGGGCGTTACAGAGTCATGAAAGTCGGGGAACTCATTCGGAGCGAACAGGCAGTTTCACCGGTTATCGGCGTGATTCTGATGGTCGCGATCACGGTCATCCTCGCGGCGGTCATCGGCACGTTCGTGCTGGGGCTGGGGTCGTCGACGCAGCCAGCCGCGCCGAACGCGTACTTCGAGTTCGAGTTCACGCCGAGCGGTGGCAACGGCTTCGCCGGAGTCGACGGCGACGAGGTGGAGATCACACACAAGTCGGGTGACATAATCGACCGGTCGCGGCTGACGGTGTTCATTGAGGGAGCCGAGTTATCGAGTCCGTGGCCGACGACGAAGGTGCAGGCGGGAACTACGTACACCTACAATGACAACGGCGGCCCCGACCTCGCCGACGAGGACACGGTGCGGATCGTCTGGGAGCCCGAGGAAGGCGAGAGTTCGACGACCATCGGAACGGGTACGGTCGGGGAGTGAGCGGCCGAGTCGTCAGGCTTTACCGCGCTCTCGTCACATCGGCGATATGGACCAGTTGGCTCAGTCGCTCCGTGACGCGCCCATCATCGAGAAAGACGGCTACCATTACTTCGTCCATCCCATCTCCGACGGCGTTCCGATGCTGGAGCCGTCGCTGCTCCGCGAGATCGTCGTCAAGATCATCCGCAAGGCCGAGTTGGAGGACGTCGACAAGATCGTCACGCCCGCCGCGATGGGGATCCACATCTCCACGGCCGTCTCGCTGATGACCGACATTCCGCTGGTCGTCATCCGCAAGCGGGAGTACGGACTGTCGGGCGAAACGCCGCTGTTCCAGCAGACCGGCTACTCCGAGTCGCAGATGTTTATCAACGACGTGGAGGCGGGCGACCGCGTGCTCGTCCTCGACGACGTGCTCTCGACCGGCGGGACGCTGGCGGCCGTCTGTGGCGCGCTCGACGACATCGGGGCCGACGTGCGGGATATCGTCGCCGTGATCAAGAAGGTGAGCGGAGCGAACGAACTCGAAGACTCCGCGTACAGCGCGAAGACGCTGATCAACGTCGACGTGGCCGATGGCGAGGTGGTCGTCGCCGACGCGAGTGGGGACGACTGATCGCGCTGTCGTGACAACCGGCGCGGACGACTGATCACGCCGTTGTAGCAACCGGCGCGGACGACTGATCACGCCGTTGTAGCAACCGGCGCGGACGACTGATCGCGCCACCTTCGTCGCGGCATTACCCTCCGTCGTAGCGGCAACCTCTACCGCCGACACGCCCCTTTCACCTGCCAACGACGGAGTGCCGACGCATGACATCCGCGCTATTCGTTGTCAGCGAGGAAGGCTACTGGGGAGAAGAGTGTGCAGAGCCGCTCACGACGCTACAGGAGGCCGGCGTCGACGTGACGGTCGCGACGCCGACCGGCGGTCCGCCGGTCATCGACGAGCGCTCGGCGGACCCGGAGAACGTCGGCGAGGAAACCGCCGAGTTCGTGACCACGGTCGACGAGGAGAACGCCGCGCTCGACGACCCGGAACCGCTCGCGACCGTCTCTGCCGACGGCTACGACGCGGTCGTGTTCCCCGGCGGACACGGCACGGAGTGGGACATCAACACCGACCGCCACGCGCGGGCGCTGCTGCGCGAGGCGGTCGCCGGCGACGAGGGGACGGCGCTCGTCGTCTGTCACGCGGTCGGCATCCTCGGGTTCACGCGCACGGACGACGGCGAGTTCCTCGTCGCGGGTCGTGACGTGACGGGCTTCCCCAACGAGTGGGAGGAGGGCATCGTCGACGAGCACGACCTGATGCCCGACGGGCGGAAGCTACCCAACTGGGTCGAGGACGAGGTGATCGCCGCCGGCGGGAACTGGGACGCCGAACTCGACGCCGACACGTCAGTCACCGTCGACGGCGACCTCGTCACCGCACGCGGCCCCGGGTCGTCGTCTGCCGCCGCCGAGACGCTCCTCGCGGAACTGGGTGTCGAGACGCCGGAAGCCTAACCCGACAACTGTCACCTGACTCCTTGGGGTAAGATTTCTAAGCAGATTAGGCAAAAACAGTCACGAGCATCCGTGAGCGCGAAGCGCTCACGGTTCTGCCGCGCCGAACGAAGTGAGGCGCGGGACCGAGACTCGACCGTAGGGAGAGTCG
>PXSB01000086.1:2425-3592 GCA_003023185.1 Halobacteriales archaeon QS_9_67_17
GAAGCGAGCGACGAGTGAGGTGCAAAAAGTGGGTAGTAGCGGGAGGTAGATTTGAACTACCGATCTCCGGGTTATGAGCCCGGCGGAATCTCCTGGCTATCCCATCCCGCTACTGCTCCGTACCGGAGGGTTCCGGATAAGGGTTGCTATTCGGCCGCCGGACGTTGATTACTCGCGTCCAACGCGCCACGTGAGCAGGCTCTCCGCGACGTAGTTGAGCGTCATGCCGACGCCGATGCCGACGGCGTTAGCGACCGTCGGCCACAGGTCCGCCCCCAGCAGGACGAGTCGCACGTCGGTCCACGCGGTGAGAGCGTACAGCGTGGCGAAGGCGACGGCCAGCCCGCCGAGCCGGACGGCGTGGGACTTCAGGAAGCGCCCGACTAGCGACCGAACCCCGGCGGCTCCCTCGGTCGCGAACGTCCAGCGGTCGTTGAGCAGGAACATCAGCGAGATGGACGCCTCCGCGCCGACGGCCTTCGCGGGGAGCGGGCCGACCGTCAGGAGTCCGGTGAGGACGAACACGATGGCCGTCTCCAGCGTCGCGCCGGCGACGCCGACGGAGACGAACTGTCCGATGCGGTCGGCTCGCGCGAGGGCCCGGAGCCGCGACGCCAGCAGGTCGGCGACGCTCACCGCTCCACCTCCTCACCGGGGGTCGACCGTCCAATCTCCTCGCGGTCGACGAGCGCGACCGGCTCAGAGCCCGCAGCGAAGGCACCGTGCAGTCGGCTATCCTGCAGCCGTTTCGCCCGGTGGCGGACGACGAACAGCGCTCGCGTCATGTCGAGTGCCGTGTCGATTGGGTCGACGGTCGAGCCGGGGGCGTCCTCCCACTCGATTGGCACCTCGCGAAGCCGGAAGTCGAGCGCGGCCGCCATCGCGACCAGTTCGACGTCCCACGCGAACCCCGGCTCGTAGAGGTGGTCGCGGACGGCGGTCCACGTCTCCGCGGTGAGCGCCTTCGCACCACACTGGTAATCGTACAACTGCGCGTCCAGTAGTCGGCGGGCGACCCACGCGAACCCGTCGCCCAGCAGTCGCCGGGCGACGGTCTGGTGGCCAACGACCCGCGCGTCCGGGTGACGACGGGAGCCGACGGCCAACTCTGTGTCGTCGAGGGCGTCGACGACAGCGGCGGCGGCGTCGGGCGGCGTCGAGCCGTCG
>PXSB01000086.1:3635-4562 GCA_003023185.1 Halobacteriales archaeon QS_9_67_17
GGCATCGAGCGTGGCGTCGTCGGGCGCGTCGAGTTCGATCCGAACCGTCGCCGGCGCCAGCCGGTCGTGGAGGGCGTGGAGATAGCGTTCGAGCCGGCCCACGTCGGGCTCGTAGGCGGGGACGACGATGCCGAGCGGGCGAGCCATGGCGACGAATTTCCCGTGGCAGGTGAAAATCTGTTGGAACCGTCGTCCGGTTGGTCAGTCGAACGTCGGTCGGGGGGAGCGCGAAGACACGGAGGCGACGAGGCCGGCCGCGGCGACCCTATTGCGTCCGCACCCAGTCGGCGCGTGAAGTCGGTGAGCCGTTCGTCGAGCGAGAGCGATAGTTCGTTTCGACTGCTGGCCGCCGGTGGCTGTCGACTGCGGGCGTTGTGACGGGTCCATAAGACGTATCTCGTGGGGGGTCCGTGTGCCGGGTGATGGAGTACGGGTACGTCGCCGTCTGGCTCGTGGCCTACCTCGCGCTCGGCGCGGCCGCGCTTCCCGCCGTCGCACACCTGTTGCGCGACTTCCACGACCGCGGGGCCGCCTTCGCCGTGCCGCTGGCGCTGGCGACGCTCGGTCTCGTCGGCTACCTCGTCGGGCAGGTTCCCGGCGGTTTCGGCTATCCGGCGCTCGTCGTCGGTCTCGCGCTGCTCGTCGGGGGGAGCTATCGGGCCGGCGACGCCGACATCGACCTACGACGCGCCGCGGCTCCGGCGACCGTGTTCACCCTCGCCTTCCTGTTCATCGTCGGCATCCGGGCGCTTGACCCGGCGGTGACGCCGCTCGGCGGCGAGAAGTTTCTGGATTTCGGCCTGCTGAAGTCGCTGCTCCGGGCTGACCCCCTCCCGCCGGAGGACATGTGGTTCGCCGGCGAGTCGGTCCGCTACTACTACGGCGGTCACGTGCTCGCCGCGCTGCTCGCGCGGCTGACGGCCACGC
>PXSB01000087.1 GCA_003023185.1 Halobacteriales archaeon QS_9_67_17
GTCGGTGAAGTCGCGGATCTCGCGCATCGTGGCGTCGTCGACATCGAGCGTGTGGTCGCCGGTTTCGAGGACGATGTCCGCGATGTCCTCGGCGTTGTCGGCGGTGAGTTCGAGGTTCTTCGCGACCGACCGGTAGCCGATGAGCGGGAAGCCGGAGTCGAGACCGACGGCCCGCGCGAGATTCGGGTTCTGGTATGCGGTGAAGATGAGTCGCAACAGGAGGACGAATATCTTGTTCGCCTGTCGCTCCCGGTTGAGCGACCGCTGTGCGAGGTCCGGATTGCCGTGCGCGAGCGACTTGACCGCCTCGTTGCGCATCGTGCTACCAGTGGATTCGAGCCGCTGCAACAGGTTGTCGAGCGTGAAGTCCTCCGGGTCGACGGAGCAGCGAATGGCGATGTGTTCGGGCGTCTCCTCGATGACGCCGAGTCCCATTAGCTGCGTCTCGGCGTTGTACACCGCGTTGATGGTGCGCGAGTCGAGCGTGTCGTCTTCGTCGATCTTGACCTGAATGACGCGCCGACCAAGCACGTACTGTGCGAGAATCGCCCGTTCGACCGCCTCGGACGGCAGTTCGTCGGCGTGGATGACTGCCTCCGACTCCTCCTGCTGGACGGACTCCGGCATCACCGTCACCGTTCCCTTCCCACCCATCCGAAGCGACACCTCGTCGCCCTTCTCGACGTTCTGCGCCTTCGCCCACTCCGCGGGGAGCGTCATCGCCAGCGTCGAGGGGCCGAGCCGCTGGACTTTCCGTGTCTCCATATGTGTCCAACAGGCTTCCGGCCACCTTAGTCTTGACTAATGGTGGTAATACGGCTCGGTCACACCACCTTCACCAGCCGGCGCTCGTAGGTGCCAACCCGGACGCGGAGCCAGCCGCGTAGCTCCTCGTCGAGATCCGCGTCGCCGGTGTCCACGCGGAGTACGCCAGTCTCCTCCAGCTTTCGCCGCGAGGCGACCACCTCTATCGTCGACTGTCGGATCACGTCCGGCGAGAGCTGCTGGTTGCCGCGCCCGAACACGAACCCCTGTCCGCCGATGGGCGAGACGACGATGCGGTTCTCCTCGCCCAGCGCGTCGAGTACCTCGGATTCGGTCGCGTCCCGCACGAGCACGCCGTCGCGCCACACGTCGACGCCAAGCGCCGTGCCGTCGAATCCGAGTCGGCGCTTGATCGCCGCCAGCGTCGACCCCGGACCGAGGACGTAGGTGACGCCCTCGTCACTCTGTGCCTCGCTCGCCACGCCCTCCGCGAGCCCCTCGACCGTGCCGCCGCCAGTCTGTTTCGACGACTGGAGGTCTTCCCCGACCGGCACCCGCGCGAGCGCCCGGAGTTCCGTGTGCACCTCGCCGCCGCGAAACGCGTCCTCGTCGATGTCGTTCACCTCCCGTTGCTCGGTTCGGTCGAACCGCGCCGCCAACCGCCCGGCTGCAGGCGGCGTCACCCCGAACACCGACGAGTACACCTTCACGCCCGCGGGGATGCCCAGCATCGGCGTGTCGCTGTCTGCGTCCGCTATCGTCTCGGCTACGTCGACGGCAGTGCCGTCACCGCCGACGAACAGGACGAGATCGACGGCCGCGTCGAGAAACGCCCGGACCGCCGCGCGGGTGTCCTCGCCCGTCGTGTCCTCGCTTGCCGGCGTGTCAACGACCCTCGGCTCGAAGCCGGCCTCGCGCGCCTCCATCTCCCCCATCCGACCGCCGTACGTGACCAGTTCGATGTTGTCCGTATCGCTGAGTGCATCGAGGGCCTCGACGGCCCGGTCGGGCGCGCGTGGTACTGCCCCACGTTCGCGCGCCTCCTCGACCTTGCCGTCGGTGCCTTTCAGCCCGACGCGACCGCCCATCCCGGCGATTGGGTTCACCACGAACCCGATCTGTCGCATGTTCCAAAGCGGGGGAGTCCGCGACTAAAGCCGTCCGGTCCACACAGCTCCGATGATGTTGTTTAGTGAGGTCGTGGAGTTGCGGTGAGAGGAGCGGCGAATATTTTGGAAGCCCCCGCCGGCTCGACTCCCGGGCCTCGCTGCGGTCCTCGGCCGTCGGCCTGCGGTCCTTACGTCGGCCGAGTTCGTTGAGCCGACGGCCCCTTCCAGTCCCACCCCAACCGGGTTCTTCGCCAGCAATCACTCAACCAAATACGAACCACTCCGAGAGGGAAGCGAGTTAAGCGACGACGACAGAAGCCCGACAATGACTGACTACTTCGAGGTGCATGCGCGGGACGGGCCGGCCCGCATCGGCGAACTCCGGCTCTCGGAGTCGCTCCGAACCCCCGCACTCGTGAACAGCGTACTCCGCGACGCCGGGAGTCTGTGGCGCGAGGAGCGGGAACGACCCGACGGCGACGAATCCGAGCTGACGGTACTCCCCCACCGCGCCTTCCCGGCGGGCACTGACGAGCGCGTGAAATCGTCGTTTCAGGTCGAATACGACGACGTTTCCTTTCCGAGCGCGGCGGTCGTCGCGCCGGAGACGGCGGCGGATTACGGCGCGGACGCGTACGTCCTCTCGAACGCGGCCGGCCTCCGCGGCTACGCCGAGGGGTTCGTCGACGCGCTCCTGACGACGAAGCGGAACACCCCGCCGGACAGCGCGCTGTATCTCTCCGGCGTCGCAACGCCGGCCAACGTCGCAACCCTCGCGTACGCCGGCGTGGACCTGTTCGACACCGACTACGCCTACGTCCGTGGCACGGAGGGGTTTTATCTCCACACCGACGGCGAACAGTTCCTCGAAGACTTGGACGAACTCCCCTGTGCCTGTGAGGCGTGTCGGACCACACGCGAGGAGTTCGGCCGGCGTGACTGCGCCGAACACAATGTCAACGCGCTCCGCGCGGAACTCGCGCGCGTCCGCCAGCGCATCCGCGACGGCCGCCTCCGCGCCTACGTCGAGGGGGCCGCGCGCCACGAAGCGTGGACGACGGCGACGTTCCGTCGTCTCGACGACGAATACGCGTACGTCGAGGAGCAGACGCCGATCCTCCGGCGGAGCGAACTGCTGGCGGCCAGCGAGGACACACTGCGACGGGCCGAGATACAGCGGTTCGCCGACCGCGTGACCTCGCGATACCGCCCGCGATTGACCGACCGCCCGCTCGTGCTCGTCCCCTGTTCGGCCCGGAAGCCGTACAGCGAGTCACAGAGCCACCAGCAGTTCTCGCGGGCGGTCGGCTACCGGGGTCACGTCGTCTCGATGACCTCGCCCATCGGCGTCGTCCCGGACGAACTCGAACTCACCTATCCGGCCCAACACTACGACTCGGTGGTGACGGGCAACTGGACCGAGGGCGAGGACGAGTTCGTCGCCGCGGTGCTCGAACGCTACCTCGACCGGAACCGCGACGCCTACACCGATCTCGTCGCGCACGTCCCCGACGACTACCGACCCATCACGGAACGGGTCGCCGACGCGCTCGACGTGGAGTTCACCTACACGGTTGAGGACCACCCGACGACCGACGCCTCGCTGGCGAATCTCGACGACGCGCTCTCGGGCTACGAGTCGTACTCGAAGCGAGAGAGAGAGCACGCGACCGTTCGCGCCGTCGCGGACTTCCTCGTCGGTGACGGCGCTGGCGACGAGCTGTTCGCGGACGTGGCGACCGGCGGCCGCTATCCGAAGCTCCGAGTCAGCCACGAAGATGAGCAACTCGCCACGCTCGTCGCCCAGTACGGGACCCTCTCCTTCACCTTGGCGGGTGCGCGCCACTGGGTCGACTCGGACGCGCCGACGAAGCGGGTCGACATCGACGCGTTCGTGCCACAGGGGAGCGTGCTCGCGCCGGGCGTCACCGGCGCGAGCGAGGACATCCGGGTCGGCGACGAGGTCGTCGTCGAGGGGCCGAAGGCGTTCGCCGTGGGCCGTGCCGAGATGTCCGGCCCGGAGATGCGCGAGTCGACGCGGGGGGTCGCCGTCCAGGTCCGCCACGCGACGGAGCGGTGATCACCACCGGCTTTTTGCGCACGCTCGCCCATCCGTCTGCATGGAAGAGATAGACCTCGCCATCCCGCGGAGCATCCTCGATTCGCTGCCGGAAGACGAGGCGACCGCCCCGGACATGGAGCGAGCGCTCGAAGGCTACCAGCAGCGCGTGAACAGCCAGATTGCGGCGGCCGCAGACGACGCCGAAGTCGCCAGCGAGGCCCTCGATCTGGTCGAGCATCTCGAATCGCGGGCCGAACGCTACGACGAGTTCATTCCCGAACTCCGCGCGTGGGGGCAGTCGCCGATCTACGCTATCGCGTGGCGCAACTTCTGTGTCGCGGTCATCGACCAGCTGTACGAGCACGCCGATCTCGGCGACCGACTCGACCGCGAGCGCAACTACCGGATCGCCGACGACGGCATCCGGATGAACCGCGACTAAAGCCGCTCGGGCAGTTGCTCGACCTGTTCTGGGTCGTGGCCGTAGACGACGAGCGCGTCGCGTCGCGCCTCGATGTCGCGGGCGCGCCGACGACTGGCCGCCCAGTCGGGCCGCGAGTGAAGCAGGTCGCGACCCATCGGGTGGCCGTCCTCGTAGTTGTAGCTGGTGTACGCGAGGTCACCGACGACGAGCAGGTCGCGGTCGTCCGCGGCACCGCCCTCGACCAGCAGGCCGATCATCCCGGGGGTGTGGCCGGGCAGGTGGACCCACTCGATACCCTCATAGAGACGGCCGTCGTCGCCGTACAGCGGTCGCCACGCGAGGTCGTGGTCGAAGTCCGCGCGAACGTACGCACTGCTCTCGCCGGTGACGCTCTCGAAGTAAGCGTGTTTCAACTCCTGCTCGTGGACGAACACCGGTACGTCAGTGCCGGCGAATCGGTGGAGGCTCCCCGCGTGGTCGAGATGGAGGTGTGACTGGACGACGGCGTCGATGTCGTCGAGCGCGAAGCCGGCCTCGTCGAGTGCGGCCGGCAGGGGATGATCGTCGGCGTCCGCGTGTGTGAACGCGTCGTACACGTCGGCCGGCCAGTGGCCGTCGGCCGCGTCGGGATGAGAGCCGGTGTCCCACAGCAGGGTCGTCGCCGGCGTTTCGATCACGAGATTGAACACCGGGCCATCGGTCTGGACGGCGTCGGGGTTCGGCTCCGACTCCGTGGCCGTGACGGCCCCCTCGATTGGATAGTTCAGGTCGATCCGCATCGTCCCGCGGTCGATGACGTGGACGGTCGGGTCCATGCTTGGAGGGGTGACCCGGCGAGCCAAAGGTGTCGGGGGTGCTGTTGTCCGACACTCTTTATCGGCTCGCCCGTCAGTACCGGGTATGGTACAACTGCGGTTCTTCGCCACGTACCGCGCGGCGGTCGGACAGAAGACCGTCGAGCGGGACTACGACGCCGGGACGGTCGGCGAGGTACTGGCTGCTATCGAGAACGAGTGGCCGGAGCTGGCGGGCGACATCCTCGAAGACGGTGCCATCCGCCCGCAGCTCAGCGTGCTGAAGAACGGCCGCGAGGTCACGCATCTGGACGGCACCGAGACGGCCGTCGCGGACGGTGACACGGTGAGCGTCTTCCCACCGGTGGCAGGCGGATGAGACGCGAGAAGTCCTTCCGGGGAATTAGCCAGCGACTCGCCGCCCACTATCTCCGCAATCTCGGCGGCGAGGGAGAGACGGACGACCACATCGCGGGCGAGGACTGGTCGGCCGACCTCTCCGCAGAGGTGATCAACGTCGCCGGGTCGATGGAACTGACGGAGGTGACGATCACCTTCGAGGGGGCCGAGGAGACGATAGCGCCACTCATCGAGGATTTCTCGCGGAAGGCGATGCGCGCCGGCGGCTGAGATGGGCGACCCGATCCACCCGGTCGACGGGACGGCGTTCATGCTCGCGGCCAGCCGAGCGAGCGTCCCGCCGAGCCGGCTGTCGGACCTGCTGGCCGACGCACAGGTCGCGCTGGTCGAGCGACGCGAGACGTACCGGCGACGGTACGAGCGACCGCTGGAGACGCCCGCGTTCGAGGCGTTTCTCGTCAACGAGGGCCACTGGGCGGAGTTGGGCGAGGAGTTCGACTGGCGGCGTCGTGACCACGAGGCAGTCGCCCGCGCCCACCGACAAAAGCTCCTTCAGGCCGGCAAGGGCGCGGACCGTCGCCGCGAGTTCGAGAACGCGCTCGACCTCCGGGAGGCCGTCGTCGTCGGCACGGACTGAGCGGCGAATCAGCCGAGAAACTCGCACACGTCGTCGGTAAACCGGTCGGGATACTCCGCGTGGAGCCAGTGGGTGGCGTCGTCGTACCGCTTCAGGTCCGGGTCGTCGATGCCCCGACACAGCGCGTCCGCGACGGCCGGCTGGAGCGCGGCGTCCTCGTCGCCCCACAGCACGCGCGTCGGGACGAAGATGCGGTCGGCAGGGTCGAGCGAGAACAGGCCGCGAACCGCGCCGCGGGCGGCCGCTCGGTAGTAGTTGAGCGCGGCGGTGACCGCGCCGTCGCGGTCCCACGCGTGACGGTAGCGGTCGAGGTCCGTCTCGGTGTACGCGTCCTCGACTGCCGTCTCATCGTACATCGAGCGGAAGACGCGGAAGTCACCCGCCGACAGCACGGTTTCGGGGAGCCACGGCAGCTGAAAGAAGGCGGTGTACCACGAGTCGAGGAGCTGTGTCCCGCGGAGCTGGGCGCCCAGCCGCTCCACGTCGAGCGTGTTGGCGACGACGAGTCGGTCGACGTGGGCGGGGTGGTGACGGGCGAAGGAGAGGGCGACCGTGCCGCCCCAGTCGTGGCCGACCAGATGCGCCTCGCCGCGACCGAACGACTGGATGAGTTCGTACACGTCGGTGCGGAGGCGGTCGAGGCCGTAGGCGTCAACGCCGCTCGGCCGGTCGGAGCGGTTGTACCCCCGGAGGTCGGGGGCGACGACCCGGTACGTCTCGGCGAGCGGGCCGAGGTGGTCGCGCCACGCGTACCAGAACTCCGGAAAGCCGTGGAGAAGGACGACCAGCGGCGCGGACTCCGGCCCGGCGGCGACGTAGTGGAGCTGTGCCCCCGGCGCGTCGACGAAGCCGGTCTCGAACCCCTCCGCCCGCGCCCACTCCTCGGCGGTGTCCATGTCCGGGTCAACGATCCGCGAGCCTAAGAGCGTTCACGGTTCGTCGGCCCGCAGAGTACTCGGGGGTGCCAATCAAGCCGACCGTAGCGGCCCCGTCGTCGGGTTCGGCGGTGACTGCGGTAGACTTGTATGGGGGGCCCGCGTCGTCTCGCTGTGAACAAGCAGGGTCACGTCCTCAACGGAGTGTTGCTCGCGGTCGGGCTCGGCTACGTGCTGGAGCCGGCCGGCGACATCGCAACGTTTCGCACCATCGCCGCCACGCTCGTGCCCGTCACGCTCGGGGCGCTGTTCCCGGACGTGGACACCGCCTTCGGCAAACACCGGAAGACCCTCCACAATCTCCCCGTCCTGTTCGTGTTCCTCGCGTATCCCATCTACTTCGGCAATCTCCAGTACGTCTGGGTCGGCGTTCTCACCCACTACGTGCTCGACGTCGTCGGATCGACGCGCGGCATCGCGCTCTTCTATCCGCTCTCGTCGTCGGAGTTCGGCTTCCCGACCGGCGTGACCACCTCCTCGACGTACGCCAATCTGGTGACGATCATCATCACCGTGCTCGAACTGGCGGTCGTCGCCGTCTTCGTTCACGTCGTGCCCGGCGTCACGGAGACCATCATCGGCGCGTTCCCCTTCGACCCCGCCAGCGGGACGAACGTGTTTCAGTAGACGGCCACGTCGTCGAACCGACTCTCGTAGGCGACGTTGTGCGGGTGTGTCGGCTCCGTCCCCGAGAGGAATATCCGGTCGAGCTTCTTCCACGAGTTCTCGTACGCGAGGTGGGCGAACTCGGCGTGACGGCGCACGGCGTGGGCCGGGCCGTCGCGGTGGAGCACGCGGCGGTCTGCCCCCTCGCGGAACGCGGTCACGACCGACTCGCGGCCGCGTAGCGGCGCGTCGAACTCCGTCCACACCTCGCCGACCGTCCCCCGGAGGTGGGCGTACGAGGAGCCGAACGCCGACAGTCCGGTCTCGCGGGCGACCGCGCGGGCCTGCTCGTTGTGGCTCGCGCGGTGTTTCGGATTGTACGTCTCGACCGCGTGGAGCGTGTCGCGGTAGCGGTCGATCTCCTCCGTGCCGAGGCTGACGGTCGCAAAGTCCGGGTGCGGGACGAGACCGACGCCGCCCTGTCGGCGGAGTTCGTTCATCGCGCCCGACAGCGTGATGAAGTCCGGCACCGGCTCCGACAGGCCGAGCATGAGCACGTGTTTGCGGTCGCGCCACGTGCCGGTGAACACTTCTCGGCCCGGCACGACGACCAGATCCTCGTCGGAGAAGCGGCGTGCCCGCGCACGGATTTCGCCGAGACGGGTGAAATGTGGAGCGTAGACGATGGCGTCGAGGCCGCGCCGCTTCGCCCGCTCGACGACCCGGTCGTCGAGCAGCTTCACGTGTGGGTCGACCCGGAACACGGCCGATGCTCGCGCGGTCAGGGTTTAGCGGTTCCGCTCTCGCTCGCAACAGACCCCGGGGCTCGGCTCCGACCCTGCTCATCGTCATGATACTTAGTTAATCAGCGATTATCCCCGCCCCCGAACTTCTATGTATAAGGAGCAGTAGGGAGGTGGTATGTGGTCGTGTGCGATTCAGGGGTGTGGTGCGGGAGCGGAACACGTCGAGGACCTGCTCGTCCATCAGGCGACGGACCACGAACGGGTCCAGTGTGCCGTCTGTGGGACGCTGTTACCGGACGGTTACTTCGCCATCCGGCACGCCTTCGAGGAGCACTCGCGGGCCGAGTACGTCCGCGCGTACGATGCCGACGCCGAGGACATCCGGCGTCGCGAGTCGCTCATCGAGGACATCGAGTCGGCGGCCAACATCGAGGAGGTCGTCTCGCGCATCGACGAGGGCGACAGCGAACCCGCGAGTTCACACGCGTAGCTGCGTCCCCGCCGCGATAGCCGCGAGACCGCCGACCGCGAGCACGCCCAGTCCAGTCGCGTACGTGCCGGTCAAATCGAACAACACACCGACGACGACCGGTCCGAGGAAGCCGCCTATCTCTCCGCCCGCGAAAATGAAGCCAACAGCGACGCCCGTGAGACGCGGGCCGATGCCGTCGAGTTCGGGCGGGATGGCCCGCACCAGCGGCGAGAGCCCGCCGACGCCGAATCCGGCGAGGACGATGCTCGCGAACAGGGCCGGGCCGAGCGCGCTGGCGACGATCCCGGTCAACCCGAGCGTGACGGCCGCACCGCAGGCGATCACCGCGCGGCCCCGGGCGCTGTAGCGGTCTGCGGCTGCCGGCACCGCAAGCACGCCGGCGGCGTTCGCCGCGACGAGGAGACCCGTCGTCCGGCCGGCCCGACCGCTCGGGAAGCCGCGCGCCTCCAACACCGTCGGGAGCCACCCCTGTAGCCCGTGGATCGCCGACAGATAGACGACGCCAAGCACGAGCACCAACCGGAGCGACCGGTTGCCGAGCACGGCCCGCAGGTCACGGCCGAGCGAGTCGGCGTCGAACCCCTCGTCCGTGTCGCCTCGCGGCAGGAAGCGACGTGCGACCAGCAGCCAGACGGCCGCGTATCCGAGCGCGACGGCCCCGCTCCACGCGAACAGCGGTCGCCAGCCGCCGAGCGCCGGGCCGAACACGGGCCGCCCGAGCGCGAACGCGCCGGCCGTCCCCGCCGAGGCGCAGAGCAGATACAGCGACGACGGCAGTCCGGTCTCGTCGGCGGGAAACAGCCGCGAGACGAGCTTCGGCAGGCCGAACGTGATCGCCGTGCCGCCGACGCCGAGCAGCACCGTCGCCGCCAGCAGCCACAGGAACCCCGGCGCGACGCTCCGGAGGAGCTGTGCCGCGCCGACCAGTCCCAGCCCAATCGTGAGGCCTCGTTCCGCGCCGATGCGGTCGATAACCAGCCCCGACAGCAGCGACAGCGGGATGTACGTCGCCGGCACCGCACCGGTCACGATGCCGGCCTCCGTACCGCTGAGGCTCAGTTCGGCGCGGATCGTCGGCAGATACGCCGGGAGCGTGAACCAGCAGAACAGCAGGCCGGTGTACGTCAACGCGGCGGCGAGGGTGAGCGCGTACGACCGGCGGGTCGATGGCATTCGTCCGAGCGACGACCGCCCCGAATTTAGACGCGGCGGTCGGCGACCCGCGCCGCGAGGCCCCGCGGAAGCGCAAGGTCGAACACGCGGGAACCACACGTGGACGCATGGACGACGACAGGCCGCTCTTCTTTCACGTGATGGCCTACGCCGACGCCGCGGACGGCGACGTGATCAACATGGTGAGCGGCGACCCGGACTGGGAGCCGCCGACCGCGCTCCGCGAGGGGCTCCGCGAGTTCGCCGACGCGCCCGTCGACGACTACCAGTATCCGCCGAGCGAGGGCGACACCGCGCTCCGCGAGACCATCGCCGCCCGCCACGACGTGCCGGTCGAACGGGTGGTCGTCACGAACGGTGCCGGCGAGGCGAACCACCTCGCGATGGCCTGCGGACTGGACGCACACGCGGGCAGCGAGGTGATACTCGCCGACCCCGTCTACCCGTACTACGCGAACCGTGCCGAGATGCTGGACGCCGAGGTGCGGTACGTGCCGGCTGACGACGACGGTCGACTCGACCCGGTAGCCGTGCGCGACGCCGCGAGCGCCGACACCGCGCTGATCGTCACCTGCTCGCCGAACAATCCGACGGGAGCCGTCTACGGCGAGGAGATCAAACGAGAACTGACGGCAATTGCCGAAGAGACGGACGCGCTGTACGTCAGCGACGAGGTGTACGCGGCGTTCGACTACACCGGTCGGTTTCACACCGCACTCGACTTCGAGTCGTCGAACGTCGCCGTGACGAGTTCGTTCTCGAAGGCGATGGCGACGACGGGGCTGCGCGTCGGCTACGGCATCCTCCCGAAGCACCTAATCGACCCGGTGCGGACGCGACACATGCTGACGAACGTCGCCGTCACCGCCCCGGGGCAACACGCCGTGCTGAAGGCGCTCCGCGAGACGCCCGAGGACTACTACGCCGAGACGCGGGCATTGTTGCGCGACCGCATCGATGCGTTCTGTGCGGCACTCGACGCTGCCGAGGCGGAGTACACCCGGCCGGAGGGTGCCTTCTACGTGCTGGCGCGGTTCGACGGCTTCCCCGGCACGCTGGAGAACGTGAAGCGACTCATCGACGAGGCCGGGGTCGCCGGCATGCCCGGCGACGCGTTCGGAAGCGCGCGCGAGGACTGGCTCCGGTTCGCGCTGGTGACGCCGCGGGCGACCGAGGCGGCCGACCGGCTCGCCGACTACTTCGCGTGAGCGGCCACCTCCCAGCCGTGTGACCGGGCTATCCCACGGACGATGGCGAGCCCGTAGCCCGTCCCGTCGCCGCCGGAGTAGCCCATCTCGAACAACTGGTCACAGTCCGTCGGCGGGCCGTCGCCGTCGTCGGCGACGTAGAAGCCGCGGTCCGTGTCCCCGACGGTCACGGTCACCGCCTCGCCGCCGTGTTCGACGGCGTTGCGCAACAGATTCTCCAGCAGTCGCCGGAGCTGACAGCCGTCGGCCTCGACCGTTCGGCCCGTCTCGACCACCAGATCGGCGTCGGCCGTCGGCACTGTCTCCCACGCGTCGTGAACGAGGCCGGCGAGGTCGGTCGGTTCGCACTGCTCGGGGTCGCTCCCGGCGCGAACCACGTCGATCACGTCGGATAGCAGCGCGTCGATGCGCTCGTGGGCGCGCTCGGCGGCCTCGAAGTGTTCGGTCGCGTCGCCGTCGGTCTCCTGCGCGAGTTCGAGGCGGGCCGTCGCGACGGTGAGCGGGTTGCGAAGATCGTGTGAGAGCGTCGCCGCGACCGCCTCCAGTCGCTCCTTCTGCTCGCGGAGCCGTTCCTCCTGCTCGCGGCGCTCGGTCACGTCGTGAACGTACACGGAGAGCCCGGACTGTGAGGGGTAGAGTCGGACGTGAAACCACGCGTCGAGCGGCGGATAGTAGCTCTCGTAGGAGATCTGCTCCTGTCGGCCGATTGCCTCGCTGTGCCGGCGGTACAGCTCTGTCTCGTCCGCCTCCGGAACGATGTCCCACAGCGCTCGCCCGCGGAGCTCCTCGACGGTGTACTCCGTCTCCGCGGCCGCACAGACGATCTCGCGGGCCCGCTCGTTCAGATAGGTGAGACGCCCCTCGTCGTCGAGTCCGAGAAACGCGTCCGTCATCCGATCAAGCAGGACGCCCGGATCGACGCTTTCCTGTGGCTCTATTCTCATTGTTTTGTTTCTCGTGCTGTTCTCCAATAAAAATACGAGGCGTAGCGCCCAAGCGTGTCGTCCGCCAAGGGCCGAATATGTCGAGAAACGACACACAGGAGGCGACCATCGTGTACGAGGGAGCGGACGGCGAACCGACGGAACTGACGGTCGAAAATCGCCACATCGCCTACTTTCAGGACCACTGGATCGTCCGGGTCGGCGAGACGGACGAGGGCGTGACGGTGCGACGCATCCCGCGTGAACGCGTCCACCACGTCGAACGGTCGGTCGGCGAGTTCCGCGAGGAAGTCGAGACGTTCGCCACGCGCGTCGAGTCGTTCGCGGCCGACCTGCGCGAGCGACTGCTCGGCGACGACGACCACGGCGGGACCGACGAGCCACACCGCATCGACATCGACGACGAGTAAACGACAGCCTTACCGGACGCTCGGCCGGACGGCGGGCATGGACCACTTCGAGGTGCGGGACTACGACGCCGCCGGGCGGATCGGCGAACTGCGGGTCCCACGGGCGGGCGTCACCGTGGAGACGCCGGCACTGCTCCCGGTCATCAATCCGCACCTCCGCACGGTCACGCCTCGCGCCCTCGAACGCGACTTCGGTGCCGAGATCCTCATCACGAACAGCTACATCCTCTACAACTCCGACAAGTACCGCGAGCGCGCGCTCTCGGAGGGCCTCCACGACCTGTACGACTTCTCGGGCGCGATCATGACCGACTCCGGCTCCTTCCAGCTCGCCGAGTACGGCGACATCGACGTGGACACGCCCGAGATCCTCTCCTTCCAGCGCGACATTGGCAGCGACATCGCCACGCCGGTCGACATCCCGACGTCGCCGACAGCGAGTCGCGAGCAGGCGGAACGCGAACTCGACGAGACGCAGACGGCCCTCGAAACCGCCGCAGGTGTCGACACCGGCGACATGCTCGTCAACGCGCCGATACAGGGTGCCACCTACCCCGACCTCCGCGAGCGCGCGGCCGACCACGCGTACGGAACCGGACTCGACGTGTTCCCGGTCGGCGCGGTCGTCCCCCTGCTCAACGATTACCGGTACGCCGAGATGGTGGACATCGTCGCGGCCGCGAAACGCGGATTGGGCGCTGACGCGCCGGTCCACCTGTTCGGCGCGGGCCACCCGATGATGTTCGCGCTCGCCGCGGCCGCCGGCTGTGACCTGTTCGACTCCGCGGCGTACGCGCTGTACGCCCGCGACGACCGGTATCTCACCGTCCGCGGCACGGAACACCTCGCGGATCTCGAATATCTTCCCTGTTCGTGTCCGATCTGCACCGACCACACGCCATCGGGACTCGCGGCACACGGGGACGACCGCCGCGAGGAACTGCTCGCGCGACACAACCTCCACGTCACGTACGCGGAGATACGCCGCGTGAAGCAGGCCATCCGGCAGGGGAACCTGCTCGAACTCGTCGAGGAGCGCGCCCGCGCACACCCGGCGATGACCGACGGCTACCGCGCCCTGCTCGACCACGCCGAGCAACTCGAACGCACCGACCCGACGCGCAAGAGCACGTTCTTCCACGTCTCTGCCGAGAGCGCCCGCCGACCGGCTGTGGGCCGCCACCACGACCGACTCGACCGCTTCGCCGTCGACGCCGACACCGTCCTCCTCACCGAGGGCGGGAACAACGACCGCTTCGACGAGACGTGGCGGCTGAAACCGCCCTTTGGCCCGTTCCCGCGCGGCCTCTCGAAGACGTATCCGCTCACCGCGCAGGTACCGAACCGTCCCTCGCGGCCGGCTTACGAGGCGGCCGCCGAGGGCGTCGATAGACTGGTCGCGGCGAACCCCGACGTCGAGTTCACCGTCGGCCACTTCGGCTGGCCGGCGAGCGCGCTCGACCACCTCCCCGAGCGCGTCGACCGCATCGACCTGAGCGAGGAGGACGGAGGCTGAATTTTCCGCTCGTGGATTGAGTAGTACTCAGATAAACGGACCGTCGCTCGATCAAACAACCGTGCTGGGCGGGACTGAAAGGGGCCAGTCGCTCGACCCGGCCCCGGCGACGCAAGCACCGCAGCGAACGCAGTGAGCGAGGCGCACAGCGAGCCGCGGACGGTCGAGCGACTGGGGGCTTTCTACACCTCGTTGTCCTCATAGTCTCCGGAATCACTCTCGTGTGACCACTACCCGACGCGACAGGGCGGGTTTCAAGCCGACGCCGGCCAATCCACCCACATGCGCGAGTTCGCGGCCGACCCGCCGATAGAAGAACGCGTCGGCGACGCGCTCCGAGCGAGCGACGCGACGGTAGCGACCGCCGAATCCTGTACGGGCGGGCTGATCGGCTCGCTGCTGACCGACGTGGCCGGATCGTCGGACTACTTCGACCGGACGCTGGCGACGTACAGCTACGACGCGAAGCTCGACCTCGTCGGCGTCGCTCGCGAGACGCTCGACGAGCACGGGGCCGTCTCCGAACCAGTCGCTCGGCAGATGGCACGCGGTGTACGCGACACGGCCGGCACGACGTGGGGGCTCTCGACCACTGGCATCGCTGGGCCGACCGGCGGCACCGACGAGAAGCCCGTCGGCACCGTCTACGTCGGCGTCGCCTACCGTGGCGACTGGGGCACCGGTGACTCTTTCGCGCGGGTCGAGCGCTACGAGTTCGACGGTGACCGCCTGCAGATCAAGGAGCAGATTGCGCGGTGGGCGCTGGCGGACCTGCTCGCGACCGTCGAAAAAAGCTGAATCTATCGTAGAGCGGACAGTACAGTGGCCGTTGTAAGTACGGGTTCCCGGTCGGGTTCCACTCGCATGAGTCGGGCGAGATGGTCAACACGACCCGTATCGGGCTACGAAAACAACTCCAGACTCGGTCACCCCGATGGTGCTGTACCCGTTCGTCGTACCGTTGGCAGCGAAGTAGTACACTGCCTCGGAGTCGGCGAACACGTTGCCTTCGGCGCGATCCCGGATGTCTTCTCGAAAGCTGGAAGGAAGGTTGAGGCGCTCGTACGTCGAAAAGTTCGCCCGTGCCTCGTCGTGGATCGTACGCCCGTCCGAGTCGTTCCAACTCGCGTTGAACGCCTGCCGAGCATCGTCAGGAGAGTCGACAGTCGTGTTCAAGTTTTCGACCGGATGGACACCACCCATCCCCAACCCACAGTCGGCCGGCGTAGATGGAAAGACCAGAAATACACTGTAACTCACGACCGCGGCGAGTCCAACTGCGACGCCGATGAGCAACAACGATTTGCGACGCATAGCACCGACTGTGGTCTAGTTGTCAATGACCAAATTTTTTGTTCTGACCTCTTTCCCGAATGTGCCGTGATCTTCTTTATACATGTCTGACAGTGGGGACTATGGAGACGACGCGGCACACGACGGCAACTGTGTACGTTGTCTGTGACGGAAAGACGGCACTACACAACCACAAGCGACATTCACTTTGGCTTCCGCCAGCACGTAGAGCGAGGTGAACTTCCGTTCGAGACTGGATTACGAGAAACGCGTGAAGAAACTGGGCTTGATGTGGCGATTGTTTCTGAACCTGTCGGTGAAGGGTCGGAAACCGTTGAGCCAATTCCACGCCCGGAAGCCATTCAGCTAGTCGATATTAACGTCCATAATAGAGATGTGGGGCATCAGCACATTGACCATATCTACTATGCGGAGGCCACCGATACGAACATACAGCCACAGTCGGACGAAGTGACCGCTTCAGAATGGGAGTGGTACTCGATTGATGAATTACGGACCGATACATTCGAACCAAACGTTGCTGAGCATGGTATCGAAGCGATACGAAAAGTGTCCGACTGACAAGTTCTTCCTACGCTCGCTT
Source organism: Halobacteriales archaeon QS_9_67_17 (assembly GCA_003023185.1). Classification (GTDB taxonomy): domain Archaea; phylum Halobacteriota; class Halobacteria; order Halobacteriales; family Haloarculaceae; genus Halosegnis. Next base: position 16,080 of record PXSB01000087.1, read on the forward strand.
ATTAATAAAGAAGAGTACGTCGGTTGAGTCGCGCTGTGTGTCCGCCCGTCAGTCGTCTGCCGGGGCCGCCGAGTCGCTCGAGGAGACGCCCGTGCCGGGACCGACTTCGATGTCCAGCGCGTCCAGCTTCTCGTCGGGGACGACGCCGTCGACCCAGCCGCGCACCTCGTAGTACTCGTCTTTCATCGCGTCGAGTTCGACCAGTTCGCCCTCGCTTGCGCCCTGACCGGGCACCGCCTCGTCGCCTTCGAGGAAGCGAGCCGGCAGGTCGTCGTCGCTCCCGTCGAAGCCCACGAGGTTGTTGTAGTAGCGTTCGAGGGTGTAGATGCGCTCGCCGGCCTCCATCAGCTCTTCCTCGCCGACGTCGCGGCCGGTCATGCCGTTGTACTGGAGCACGTACTCCTCAACGCCCTCCGCGAAGGCGTTGAACTTGCAGATGTCGAAGGAGTCCGACACCGCGTGCATGTCCTGGAAGGTGGCGGTGAGTTCGCCCTTCCCCTCCCACGCGTACGGGTCGACCTTCTCCGGGATGCCGAGGATCTCGGCGGCGGGCGTGTAGCCGCGCAGGTGACACGCGCCGCGGTTCGAGGTGGCGAAGGCGATGCCCATCCCCTTCATGCAGCGCGGGTCGTAGGCCGCGATGGACTGACCCTTGACGGCCAGCGAGTTGTCGTGGGCGTCGAACCGCTCCGCGAGGTGGTCCGGCCCCTCGCCGAGATGCTCCGCGAGGGCGTCCTCGCGGTGGGCGATACGCGAGAGCATCTCGATCATGGCCTCGCTGTCGCCCCAGTCGATACCGTCGTCGAGCTCGTCGAGCTTCCCTTCCTCGCTCATCTCCATCGCCATGGCGAGGGTGTTGCCCGCCTCGATGGTGTCGAGACCGTGGTCGTTACACTTCTCGAGCATGACGGCGATCTCGTCGCGGTCCGTGTGGCCGGCGTTCGGGCCGAGCGCCCACGCGGACTCGTACTCGTAGGACTCCGTGCGGACGTTCATCTCCTCGCCCTTGTGCATCACGTCGACCTCGACCTCCTTCTTGCAGGCGACCGGACAGGAGTGACAGGTCGGCTCGTCGACGAGGATGTTCTCGCGGACGTTCTCGCCGGAGACCTTCTCGGCGTCGAAACCTCCGACTCGGTGATGACTTCCATCGCCTGCCGGTGACCGGTCTTGAACGTCTCCGAGTCGGCCGGCTGCTGCATGTCCGTCTGGGCCTTCACGACGACTGCCTTGAGATTCTTCGATCCCATGACGGTGCCCGTGCCGCCGCGGCCCGAGACGCGGTCGTCCTCGTTGACGATACACGCGTACTTGACGCCGTTCTCGCCGGCCTCACCGATGGCCATCATCGAGAGATCTCTGCCGTAGGTGCCCTCGTGCCGGTCTTCGAGGACCTCTCGGGTCTCGTGGATACCCTCGCCCCACAGGTCGGAGGCGTCGTGGAGCGTCACCTCGTCGTCCTCGACGACGGCGTAGACGGGGTCGTCGGCTTTCCCTTCGAACAGCAGGCCGTCGAAGCCGGCCCACTTCAGTCGCGCCGCCGACCAGCCGCCCATGTGGCTGTCGGTGACGGTGTTGGTGAGCGGCGATTTGGTACAGACGGCGAGTCGCCCGGACATCGTCACCTGCGTGCCCGTGAGCGGGCCGTTCATGAACGCGAGCAGGTTCTCCGGTCCCATCGGGTCAACGTCCGGTCCCTTATCGAAGACGTACTTGACACCGAGCCCGCGTGCCCCGATGTACTTCTCGGCGTCGTCCTGATCGATGCTCTCGTAGTTGACCTCACCGGCCGACAGGTCGACGCGGCCAACACGGTCGTGGAATCCTCCTAACTCAGTCATGATTAGATAACACTGATTTGTAGGGGCCGAGATGTGTTAGTCGTTGTCCATATGGTGTAACCAATAATAGTTACATAGCGCGCTGGACCGGCGCAGGTTCGATGCCGATCTGGCCGTTTCGCAGGTGGCCGGCGGCCGCCACTCTCACACTCGGTCGTCTCACGCGAGATGCTCGTCCAGCCGCTCGAAGAAGCGGTCGGCGACCTCGGCGACGACCGGTCGGAGCGCCCCCGACAGCGCGGCGACCCGGCCGTCGACCGTGGCGGTCGCCACCCACGTCACGTCGGTCCCGTCGTTCATGGCGTCGAGACTGAGGTCGGCGGTCGTGTGGAACGTCGACCCGGCGGCGTCGCCGGTCGCGGTGATCGACATCTCGGGGTACTCGCGGCGGACCACCTCAACCTGTGTCTCGAACGACGGCGCGAGCGGGCCGATGTCGATAGCCAGCGTCGCTCGGCCGCGGTCGCCCGCCTCGACGTGGTCGCGGTCGACGCCGAAGCGCAACTCCCGACAACCCGGTAACATCGCCTCAGTCACGTCGATGTCGGCGACTGCGTCCCACACGGCGGCGGGCGGCGCGTCGATGCGTCGCTCGACCGTGACACGAACGTCGGCCGGCTCCTCGTCCGACTCAGCGCTCATGCGCCGACGTTCGGAGGCATCGCTTGTGAGTCACGGGGGCAGACGACCGAGTGTCGTGTGTCACTAACGGGACAAAGTTCCACATACGTCGTGAAGCGGCGTATTTCGAGCGCACGTGCTGCATTCGGTGGGGTGCGCGGTGTCGAACGGAAGATGCTGGATTTTATCACCTACTGTGTGTATCGGGGAGTATGAGTGTCGGGTCCTCGCGGACTGTCGACGGACCGAGCGCCCGTGACGGCGGGCACGAACGCCATCACCGTGGTCGCTTCGCGGCGTCGGTCGGACACGCGACCCAACGAAACGTCTCGTCGGACGACGGTTGCCTCGCTCGGGGTGATCGCCAGTGAACATCGTCATCGTCGGGGCGGGCAACATCGGGACGCCGCTCATCGAGGTCGCCACCTCGGAGGGAAACGAGGTGATCGTCATCGAGCGCGACACGGAGAAGGCTGAGGAGATCGCCTCGGCGTTCGACTGTCTCGTCGTCAACGACGACGCGACGAGCAAGGAGACGCTCCTCGATGCCGGGGTCGGGAGGGCCGACGCCGTCATCTCGACGACGGAACAGGACGCGACCAACATCATGGTGTGTCTGCTGGCGACGGACCTCGACGTGCCGGACGTGGTCTCGGTCGTCCACAACCCCGAACACATGGAACTGTTCAGCCGGATCGGCGTACACGCGATGGAGAACCCCCAGCAGCTGATCGCCGAGTCGCTGTACCGGTCCGTCGCGCAGCCGGCCATCGTCGACTACATGCGCGTCGGCGAAACCGCCGAGGTGTTCGAGATCACCGTGACGGAGGGCGCTCCCATCGCCGGCAAGACCCTCACCGGCGCGGCCGCCGAGGAACTACTTCCGGCAGACGTGCTGGTCGTCGCAATCGAGCGCGGCGGCGAGGACGCGCCGATCACGCCGCGTGGCGACACCAGAGTCGAGGCGGGCGACCTCCTGACGGTGTACTCTGCCGTCGGTACGCCCCCGGAGATAACCGACATCTTCGGCCAATGAACGCGAGCAGTCGCCGTCCGGCCGTGACGTGCAGTAGCCGCTCGACCCGTTCGATCTGCCCATGAGAGGCTCGCGTGCGACTATCGGCCGCGACTTGGGCCGGATGTTTCAGGCGCTGGGCGGGATGCTCGTCGTCTCGACGCTGATACCGATACTCTGGGCCGAGTACTACGCGATACCGGCGATGGTCGTCTCCGCCGCGATTCCGTTCGGCGTCGGAACGCTGCTCACCGCGCGCTTCGGCGCGGCCGACAACCCGGGGA
>PXSB01000088.1:0-7193 GCA_003023185.1 Halobacteriales archaeon QS_9_67_17
GATGGCCGCCGTCGCGGACGGACTCGACCGTGACCTCGTCACTTTCGAGGACGTTCGCGAGGGCCTCGTCGCCAAGGCGAAAAAATTCCGCGAGGAGAACCCGGACCTCGCCGAGGAGTACGAGTTCGATCTGGACTTCATCGCCGCGGCGCGACTCCCTGAGGGCGCGCGGCCGCTCGTCACGGACGCTGGATGGTCCCCCGGCTGTGCGGTTGACGGCGTCTACGTCCTCCCCGGTATCCCTGAGGAGATGCAGGCCATGTTCGACCTCGTGGCCGACGAGTTCGACGGCGAGGTCGTCTCGCAGACGCTGTACACCCCCACGCCGGAGGGGGCGATGGGCGATACTCTGGTCGAGGTCCGCGAGCGTTTCGACGTGGAAGTGGGCAGCTACCCAGCGGACATCGAGACCCCGAACCGGCTGAAGGTGACCGGTACCGACACGGAGGCCGTGGCGGGGGCAATCGACTGGCTGAAGGAGCGCATCGAAACGGTGCCCGCGCCGGAGTAACCGGGAACTAAGCCCACAGAGTGCGACAGAGGCGACGATGTCCGATGGCGACGAGTGTATCGACTGGAATACCTTCTGGGCCGAGGCGGGTGACGAGCGACGCGCGATGGCGGCAACCGGACAGTACGGACAGGCCGAGCCGCTAGCGCAGTTCATAGAACAACGTGGTATCTCCGACTCCGTCGCGTCAATCGGCTGTGGTCCTGCACACGTCCTGTTCGAGCTGGCCGGTCGATACCCGGAAGTCGAGTTCGTCGGCTACGACACTGCCGAGTCGGTCATCATCGAGAACCGCGAGCGCGCAGAACGAACGGGACGTAATAACCTCACATTCGGGGTCGAGACCCTCCCCGAAATCGAAGCCGAGCGCCAATTCGAGCTCGTGTTCTCCTACGGAACGCTCCAGTACGTTCGCGCCATCGAGCAGGCAGTCGGAAGCCTGTACGAACTCGTCGTTGACGGTGGGTACCTCGTGTTCGATTATCCGAGCCGGACGATGCCCGCGACTATTGAACGAGCGGCCGAGGACAGTGACGAGCACGGCGAGTGGCTTCGCGAACGATTCGATCTCGTGCTCGCCCGCGAGAATCTCCTGTCGTACGAGCGCATTCACGACCTGCTCGGACGCTGGCCACGGAAGTTCAACGCCGAGGGCGATGGACCGACAGGGAGCCGGGCGAGCCCGCGGGTGTTCGTTCCGAAATGACCCATGCGTCTAAGTCAAAAATGTTGGTCGCGACAGCATAGCGGTGGGACTGGGATTTGAACCCAGGAACCCTGACGGGTACCGGTTTTCAAGACCGGCGCAATCGGCCACTCTGCCATCCCACCGTACCCGTCGGTAGCCCCGGACAGGGTTTTCGTCTTTCGGTTATCGCGAGATGGTGTAGCCGCCGGCGGTCGGTTCGACGACGAGGTCGAGATCGTCGAGCACGTCGGCCGTGTACTTCGGGACGATGCGGTCGGCGCGTCGCCGCGTCCGTACCGACACGAGCGCGTCCGCGAGGTCGGCCGTCGTCTCAATTACCGGGCGATACGGGAGGAAGTCCGTCTTTAGTCCGGCGTCGAGCGCGCGGTCGGTGAGCGTCTGGACGGCGGGGTCGGTGAACGCGGCCTCGAAGTCGACCGGCTCGCGGAAGCCGGCGTAGTAGACGCGGCCGTCGGTCGTCGGCCCGAGAACGACCTCGCTCCGGCGAAGTTTCATCGCGGCCTCGTCGACCTGCTGGCGGGTGAGAAACGCTGCCGCGGGCGTCGTGACGGCGACCGACTGGACGCCCTCGGACTCAATTAGGTGCGTGACGGTGTTGCCCGCGCGGCCGGCGAACGTCTCGCCGACCTGCACCTCGAAGCGAGCGTCCTCGGTGACGGGCGCGACGGCCTCGCGGACCTCGCTTTCGGCGTCGCCGTCGGCGTACTCCGCCGGGAGCGAGTCGTCTGGGCGGTAGTTCACGAGGAGGTCGCCGCCGCTGTCCACCGCCGCGCGGCAGACATCGCGCGTCGCGGCGGCGTACAGTTCCGCACACTCCGTTTCGGTGAGCGGCGAGTGGGCGGCCAGCCGCGGCAGGACGAGGCCGGGACGCGGCGGCGCGACGAGCACGGCGATGGTGGTCATACCGTCACCGACTCGCGGTACTGTCTTGAGTTTTTTATTTCGCCGACGCAACGCGCCGGTATGGACGCCGTGAGACCGCTTGTCGGACTGCTTGGTGTCGGTGTCGTCGTGTTCTGCGTCGGCGCGCTCGTCTCGCTCGCCGGGAACACGCTACTCAGCTCGTTCGGGACAGCTGCGGGCGTCGTCGTCATCCTCGTGATCGGGTCGCTCCTCGCCGCGACTGCGGTCGGCGCTCGGGGCCGCGAGTGGCTCCGGAACCCCGGCTACTGGTGATCAGTCGTCGAGCGTCTCCGCCTTCGTCTCCGCGTCGTTGGGGTCGTCCCGCGGCGAGGTCGGGTGGTAGTCGGTCTCGTACTCGCCGGGGCGGTCGTCGAGTCGGTCGGGATTGATGCGGCCGTCCAGCAGCATGAAGTCCAACACCGTGCAGTAGAGCATGGCTTCGACGACAGGGACGGCCCGCGGCGGGAGCGACGGATCGTGACGGCCGACGACCTGTGCCTCCTTCTTTTCGCCGCTCTCCCAGTCGACCGTCTCCTGTTTCTTCGGAATCGAGGTGGGCGCGTGCCACGTGACCTCGCCGTAGATCGGTTCGCCGGTGGTGATGCCGCCCTGAATCCCTCCGTGGTCGTTGCCGACCGGGACCGGGTCGCCCGCCTCGCTGACGACCTCGTCGCGCGTGCCGTCGTCGAACTCCCAGTCTTCGTTGCGGTCGATACCCCGGACGGAGGCCGCCTCGCGACCCAACCCGAACTCGAAGGCCGTCGTCGCCGGGACGGCGAACATCGCCTGTCCGAGCCGGGCCGGGAACGAGTCGAACCGCGGCGCACCGAGCCCGCGCGGCACGCCCCGCGCCTCGAAGTAGATAGCGCCGCCGATGGAGTCGCCCTCCTGCTGGTACTCGTCGATGGCTTCGCGCATCCGCTCGGCCGTCTCCGGGTCGGCACACCGGACCTCGTTCTCCTCGCTGTGTTCGAGCAGTTGCTCGAAGGAAACCGCCGGCGCTTCGATGTCGCCGATGCGGTTGACGTGGGCCTTGATCTCCACGTCGTGGTCGGACTGGTCAAGGACCGCCTTCGCCACCGCGCCGGCAGCGACCCAGTTCACCGTCTCGCGGGCCGACGACCGACCGCCGCCGCCCCAGTTGCGCGTGCCGAACTTCGCCGAGTAGGTGTAGTCGCCGTGGGACGGGCGCGGTGCCGTCACGAACGGCTCGTACTTGCCCGAGCGAGCGTCCTTGTTCTGGATGACCATCCCGATGGGCGTGCCGGTCGTGTACCCTTCCAGCGTCCCGGAGTTGATCGTCACCTCGTCGGGTTCGCCCCGCGAGGTGGTGATCATCGACTGGCCCGGCTTCCGCCGGTCGAGTTCGCGCTGGATCGTCTCCTCGTCGATCTCGACGCCGGCGGGACAGCCGGAGACGGTGACGCCCATCGCGTCCCCGTGGCTCTCCCCGTACGTGGTGAACTGAAAGAGCCGCCCGAAGCGATTGCCGTTCATTACCACGCAGTCGGTGGCGCGGCCATTTGAACCTTGCAGTCCGGGCGAGGATTCATACCGGATAACTCGACCAACGGCGGTGTGACCTGAGCAACGTTCCGGTCGGACGAGACGGGTGTGTGGCACACCGGCCGGATCAGCCTGCGAGCGCGTGCCGCCTGTTCGCCCACGTTGCGCGCCTATGCGATGTCCGCGCCGAGCCCTCGGAGCGTGTCGAAGAAGCCGGGGAACGACACGTCGACGTGGTCAGCACCGCGGATCGTCACGTCGCCGTCCGCGACCAGCCCCGCGACGGCCAGCGACATGATGATCCGGTGATCGTCGTGGCCCGCGACGCTCCCGCCCGAGAGCGCCGACTCGTCGCCGTGGACGGTGAGCGTGTCCTGCGTCTCCTCGACGGCCGCACCGAGCGTCGTCAGCTCCTCAGCCATCGCGCTGACCCGGTCGGTCTCCTTGTAGCGGACGTGCTCGCAGTTCGTGATCCGGGTCGTTCCGTCGGCGACAGCGCCGAGCACGGCGAGCGTCGGCAGGAGGTCGGGCGTGTCACCCACGTCGACCTCAACGCCGGAGAGTGCCGACTGTGCGACGGTTATCTCGCCGACCTCACGGTCCCACGACAGATCAGCGCCCATCCGGTCGAGAATCTCGACGATTGCGGCGTCACCCTGTGCGCTCGGTCGCGCCCCGCGAACGACCAGCTCATCGTCCGCCGCGAGCGCGCCGGCCGCGAGGAGATACGACATTGACGAGAAGTCGCCGGGCACCGCGTACTCGCCGCCGCCCGGCTCGTACGACTGGCCACCGGGCACGCGGAACCCGTCGTCGGTCGCCTCGGCAGTCACGCCGAAGTCGGCGAGCACTTCGAGCGTGATGTCGACGTACGGTGCGGACTTCAGTTCCGTCGTCAACTCGACCGTGATGCCCTCGTCGGTCACGGCTCCGGCCATCAGTAGCGCGGTGACGTACTGCGAGGAGACATCACCGGGAATGGCGACCATCCCGCCGTTGACCTGACCGCCGACGACGAGCGGTGCCTGTCCATTCCAACGCGTCGACTCGGCGCGTCCACCGAGGTCGTCGATGGCATCGAGGAGCGGTCCCTGCGGCCGCGACCGGAGCGAATCGTCACCGGTGAGCACCGTCAGACCGTCACCGAGCGCCGCGGTCGCGGTCGTCAGTCGCATCGTCGTCCCCGAGTTCGCGCAGTCGATCACGTCAGGAGGCGTCTTGGGCCGACCGTCGAACCCCTCGACTGTGAACGCGTCCTCATCGCGCATCACGTCACCGCCATACGCTTCCACCGCCCGAGCAGTCGCCCGAGTGTCGGCCGAATCCAGCGGGTTCAGGACTCGCGCGCGCTCGGCGTGGCCGGCCGCGAGCAGCGCCCGGTGGGTGTAGCTCTTCGACGGCGGCGCGCGGGCAGTGCCGCAGACCCGCGACGGCGTGACGGTAACGTTCATACCCGTGAATCCGCGGCCGCGACAATCAGCCTACCGGATGCGGTCGGGTCGTCGCCCCGCTGCGGTAGGCATTTATTGAATCCACCCCGACGGCGGGTATGGAACCCGACTTCTCACGGCTGGACGCGTATCTCGACGAGAACGGTCTCGACGCGTATCTCGTGCAGGCCGACGAATCGGACGCGAACCAGCGGTATCTCTCCGGGTTCACCGCGCCCGACCCGTTCACGACCCTGTACGACGGCGACGTGCACCTCCTCGTCAGCCCACTAGAGTACGGTCGCGCCGAGCGCGAGGCTCGCGCGGCGACCGTCGAGCGCGGCGAAGACTACGACGCCACCGCGAAAACCGAAGAGTACGGCGACGTGGAGGGGAGCCACCGGACGCTGGCAGCGTTCTGTCGCGAGTACGGCGCCGAGTCGGTCGCCGGGGATCGACGTGACCGCCGACCACGAGGGAATTATCGAGCACATCCGCGCGGCTAAACACGAGGCAGAGATCGAACACATGCGCGCCGCGCAGGCGGCGAACGAACGCGCGATGGCGGCCGCCGAGCGCCTGCTCCGCGCGGCCGACATCGCCGACGACGGCACCCTCGTTCACGACGGCGAGCCGCTCACCAGCGAGCGCGTCAAGGAGGAAATCGAGGTGTCACTGCTCCGGGAGGGGTACGCGCTCGACACGACCATCGTCGCCTGCGGTGCCGACGCCGCCGACCCGCACGACCGCGGCTCCGGGACGCTGCGGGCGGACGAGCCGATAATCATCGACATCTTCCCCCGGTCGAAGCAGACGGGCTACTACGCGGACATGACGCGCACCTTCCTAAAGGGCGACCCGAGCGACACGGTCCGCGAGTGGTACGACCTCACGCAGGAGGCGAAGGAGGCCGCCTTCGACGTGCTGGAGGCGGGCGTCTCGGGGAGCGAGGTCCACGATGCCGTCTGTGACGTGTACGCGGACGCCGGGCTGGACACGCTGCGCGACGACCCGGAGGCAGAGACGGGCTTCATCCACTCGACGGGGCACGGCGTCGGCCTCGACATCCACGAGTATCCGCGCGTGTCGACGACGGAGAACGAACTCGAAGCGGGGACGGTCGTCACCATCGAACCGGGGCTGTACGACCCCGCGGTCGGCGGCGTCCGCATCGAGGACATCGTCGTCGTCCGCGAGGACGGCTACGAGAACTACACCGACTACGAGGAGTCGCTGGTCGTCTGAGCCGGCGAGCGTCGCGACCGACACGCGAGCCCGAACGAACCCCTTTTGCGGACCGACAGACAACGCCGTCGCATGAGAGTGCTCGTCGTCGGGAGCGGGACGATGGGGCGATGGCTCGCCGGCGTATTCGACGACGCCGGCCACGCGGTCGCGGTCGCCGACGCGGACGCGGAGCGAGCGAGCAACCTCGCCGCCGACCTCGGCGTCGAGACGGACGACGGGGACCGGTACGACCTGCTCGCGCTCGCGGTGCCGATGTCCGCCGTCGCGGACGCGGCTGCCGCCTACGCCGGTCGCGGTGACGCAGTCATCGACGTGGTGGGTGAGATGCGCGACACCGTCGCGGCGGTCCGCGAGGCGTTCCCCGACGCGGCGCGCGTCTCGACGCACCCGCTGTTCGCACCCGACAACGTCCCCGGTACCGTCGCAGTCGTTCGGGACGCGCCCGACGACCGAACCGAGGCCGCGCTCGATGCCGTCGCCGCGGCCGGCAACGACCTCTACGAGACGACGGTCGACGAACACGACCGCGCGATGGAGACGGTCCAAGCCAAGACCCACGCGGCAGTCATCGCTTACGCGCTCGCCGCCGAGGATGTTCCGGAGCCGTTCCACACGCCCGTCTCCGGCCCGCTGTCGGATCTCGTCGAGCGAGTGACGACCGGCAAATCGGGCGTGTACGCCGAGATTCAGGACCGATTCGACGGCGCGGACGAACTCGCGGCCGCCGCAGAACTCGTGGCCGAGGCCGACGCCGAGACGTTCGCCGAACTGGTCGAGGAGGCCGGACGGTGACCGACGCACAGCGCCAGTCAGTCGTCGACAACGCCCGGTATCTGCGCGGGGTCCGGCCCGTCGACCCGGAGGAGATCTGGGAGTACGTCGACGG
>PXSB01000088.1:7400-55920 GCA_003023185.1 Halobacteriales archaeon QS_9_67_17
TCGAGTACGACGGGGCGACGGCGCTCGCGTACGCCATCTACCACCTGCCAGATAACTACGCCGTCGTCCAGTACGTCCTCGCGCGACTCGCTCGTCGGAACCTCGTCCCGAAGCAGTTGCGCGTGCTCGATGTCGGTGCCGGCGTCGGCGGGCCGATGCTCGGGGTCCACGACCTGCTCCCCGACGAGAGCGTGGTCGAGTACCACGCCGTCGAGCCGTCGGCCGCCGCGGATGTGTTCGCGGTGCTTGCCGAGGAGACGCGACCCGGCTTCCGGACGGATCTCCACCGCGAGACGGCCCAAGCCCACGACCCGGACGGTACCTTCGACATCGTGTTGTTCGCGAACGTGCTCTCGGAACTTGACGACCCGCGTGCGGTCGCGGCCGACTACGTGGACGCGGTTGCGCCCGACGGCTCGTTCGTCGCCGTTGCGCCGGCCGACCGGGAGGCAGCCATCGGACTGCGGGAAGTCGAGCGCGCACTGGAGTCAGACGGCCACGGCGTCTGGGGTCCGCAGGTGCGGCTGTGGCCCGACTGCCGGCCGGACGACTGGGGGTGGACCTTCGACGTGCAGCCGGACCTCGCGGTGCCGGCGTTCCAGCGCGCGCTCGATCGCGTTCAGCGTGCTCCGACGCGACGACGCGCAGATGGTCGCGATAGAGCCGGACCCCTCACGGTTCGCGCGCTTCGCCGACAGCGAGGACCACGTCTCCAAGCGCGTCGACTGTCTCGCGCTGAAGCTCTCAACCGATCTCGCCGACGAGGGCAACCCGCTGTACAAGATGAGCGACGGCTCCGAAGCCGTCGACCACTACGCCGTCCTCACGCGCGAATCGGCGCTCAACGCCGACCTCGCCCGCGCCGACTACGGCGACCCGCTCGTCTTCGAGAACGTCCTGGTGTTGTGGAACGACGACGAGGCGTCGTACAATCTGGTCGTCGACGACGAGACGGTCGTCGACCGGGTGGCCGGGTAGCCCAGACTTTTGGCCGGCCCGCACCTGTCGACCGTATGGACGTACTGCTCACCAACGACGACGGCATCGAGGCGGACGGGCTGGGCGTGCTCTACGAGTCGCTCTCTGCCGTCGACTCGCTCGACGTGACGGCCGTCGCTCCCGCGGACGACCAGTCGGCGGTCGGGCGCGCCCTGAGCCATGAGGCCGACGTCGAACCACACGAGTTCGGCTACGCCGTCTACGGAACGCCGGCGGACTGCGTCGTCGCGGCCGTCGGCGCGCTCGACATGTCGCCCGACCTCGTCGTCTCCGGCTGTAACCGCGGCGCGAACCTCGGCGAGTACGTGCTCGGTCGCTCCGGCACCGTCTCCGCGGCCGTCGAAGCCGCCTTCTTCGAGATTCCTGCCGTCGCAGTCTCCCTGTACGTGCCTGCCGCGGAGGATCTGAACTTCGCCGAGTTCGAACCCGACCACGGTGCCTACGGGGAGGCCGCCCGCGCCGCTCGCTATCTCACCCGTCACGCCGTCGAGGCGGGCCTCTTCGACACCGCCGACTATCTCAACGTCAACTGTCCGGTGCCGGGCGACGAGCCGGCTCCGATGGCTGTGACCCGTCCGAGCCACGTCTACGACATGGACGCCGAGCGCGACGGCGACACGGTCCACATCAGGGATCACATCTGGGAGCGGATGGCCGCGGGCGACGTACCTGACCCGGCGGGAACCGACCGCCGCGCAGTCATGGACGGACGCATCTCCGTCTCGCCGCTGACGGCCCCACACACCACCGAACACCACGAAGCACTTGACGGGCTCGCGGAAGGCTACCGGGACTGAGCCGACAGGTCTTGCCGCTAATTCAGTCCTCTTGAGTCGCCTCCGACACGCTGAGGTATGGACACGCTCGCTAACCTGCTCGCCGGCAACGCCAAGCACGCGGCCGCCTTCGACGACCGGTTCGACGACGTGCAGGACGCCCAACACCCGGAGGCCGTCACGGTCTGCTGTTCCGACTCGCGGGTGTTGCAGGACGCGATGTGGGACAACGCCGACCCCGGCCGGCTGTTCACCTGCGGCAACATCGGCAACCGCGTGGTGCAACGCACCGCGGCCGGCGAGGCCGTCTCCGGCGACGTGCTCTACCCGATTGCCCACACCGATACCGAGACGGCAATCGTCGTCGGCCACACCGGCTGTGGCGCGGTCACCGCGACCTACGACGCGCTCACCGGTGAACTGTCCGACGCCGCCGGCATCGAACACTGTATCGACCTGCTGAAGCCACATCTCGAATCCGGCGTCGAACGACTCCCGGCCGACACCGACCGCGCAGCGGCGATCAACCGCCTCGTCGAGTACAACGTCGACCGACAGGTGGAGTTCCTCGCGGCGAGCGACGACGTGCCGGCGTCCGTCGAACTCGTCGGTGCCGTCTACGACTTTCAGGACGCGTACGGCGGCGACCGCGGAGAAGTCCACGTCGTCAACGTCGACGGCGAAACCGACCCCACGACGCTCCGGGACGACAATCCGGAGATCGCAGACCGGATCGACCGGCTCTGGACGTACTGACGGTCAGTCGTCGGCGTGTGACTCCTCGGGCGTGAACGTGACGCCGTCGATCTCGACCTTCTCGGGGACGCCGCTGGTGTCGTGGCTACCAACCGGCGGGAGATTCACCTCCGCGGCCGCCGAGGCCCTGAGGTCGGTTTCGTCGTCGATGGCCGACATCTCGCCGTCCGCGTCACGCGCGTCCTGATCGATTCGCATCGAGCAGAACTCGACACCGCACATCGAGCAGAACCGCGCTTCCTTGTAGTTGTCACCGGGGAGCGTCTGGTCGTGGTACGTCTGTGCGCGCTCGGGATCGAGCGCGAGGTCGAACTGCCGCCGCCAGTCGAACTCGTATCTGGCCTCCGAGAGCGCGTCGTCCCAGTCACGCGCGCCGGGGTGGTCGTTGGCAACGTCGGCGGCGTGGGCCGCGATCCGGTAGGCCGCGAGGCCGTCCCGAACGTCTTCCTCCTCGGGCAGTCCAAGATGTTCCTTTGGCGTCACGTAACAGAGCATGGCCGCGCCGGCCCGGGCCGCCTCGGTCGCGCCGATGGCGCTGGTGATGTGGTCGTACCCCGGCGCGACATCGGTGACGAGCGGGCCCAGCACGTAGAAGGGTGCGCCGTCACAGACCGACTGCTGACGTTCGACGTTGTCGGCGACTTGGTCCATCGGCACGTGGCCCGGCCCCTCGACCATCACCTGCACGCTGTGGTCCCACGCGGTGCGCGTGAGCTCGCCCAGCGTGTCGAGTTCGGCGAACTGCGCCTCGTCGCTCGCGTCGGCGATGCTGCCGGGGCGGAGGCCGTCACCCAACGAGAACGTCACGTCGTGTTCTGCGAATATCTCACAGATGGCGTCGAACTTCGCGTACAGCGGGTTCTGCATCCCGTTCTCCTCCATCCACTGTGCGAGGATGGAACCGCCACGCGAGACGATGCCCGTCTTGCGGCCGTCGGTCAGCGGGAGATGCTCCATCAGGATGCCGGCGTGGATCGTCATGTAGTCGACGCCCTGCTCGGCCTGCTTCTCGATGGTGTCGAGTAGCAGTTCGTGTGTCAGGTCCGCCGGGTCGTCGACGTGCTTGATTGCCTCGTAGATCGGGACGGTCCCGACCGGCACCGGCGCGTGGTCGACGTTCGCTTCGCGTATCTCGTTGAGGTTGCCGCCCGTCGAGAGATCCATCACCGTGTCCGCGCCGTAGTGGACCGCCGTGTGGAGCTTTCGCAGTTCACCTTCGATGTCGCTCGTCGTCTCACTGTTGCCGATGTTCGCGTTCACCTTCGTCGCGAACTCCCGGCCGATGATCATCGGGTCGAGCGAGTCGTGCGCGTGGTTGTTTGGGATCACCGCCTGTCCGTCGGCGACCTGCTCACGGACGAACTCCGGGTCGCGGTTCTCTCGCTCCGCGACCCGCTCCATCGCGGGCGTCACCTCGCCGGCCCGCGCTCGCTGAATCTGTGTTCGCTTCATACACAACTAGGTAATACCACTGCGTCATATATTCTCTGGTCACCCGCCACTGGTCGAGTTGCCCGGCGAGGGCGCGTTCGTCGCTGCGCTACAGGATTACGCGCTGCACGTCCTGAGCGCTCGCCCGACGAACAATCGCAGCAATCGGATCGTCGAATCCGGCGAGGTTGTCCGAATCACCGTCGAGCACGAGCAGTTTCGCGTCCCGTCCGGGTTCGATGACGCCGCAGTTCAGGTCGGCGACGGTCGCGCCTGCTTTCGTCGCCATTTCGAGCACCTCGCGGGGCGTGACATCGAACGCCTTCGAGGTGTACGCCATCTCGCGGAACATCGACGGGGCGTTCAGCATGACGTTGTCCGTTCCGAGCGCGACGGTGGTGTGGTCCAGTAGCTCTCGAAGCGGCGGCGAGCCCACGCCGAGCACGAGGTTCGCACGAGGACAGACGGCGATGGGGACATCCCCCTCTGCGACCCGTGAGAGGTGCTCCGACTCCGCGTGAACCATGTGGACGAGCAGGTCGGGATCGAGGTCCAGCGCGGGGTGGATGTCCGTCGCGTCGGGTTCGCCGGCGTGGATGGCGAACGGCTTCCCTGCGGCCCGCGTGGCCTCGCGATGCCGGGTGAAGTCGGAGTCGTTGGCACCGCTCGCACCGTAGCCGTCTGCCACGTCCAGCACGTCCGGGTCGTCGCTGCCGAACACGAACGGGCGGACAGTCTGTTCGGTCGCGGCGTCTCGAAGCGCGAGCGCCCCCTCAGTGCCGAACTCTCGGAAGTCCAGAAACGCGGCGGTTCCTGTCGTCTCCATGAACGCCATCGTTCGCCGCATCGCCGTGACCAACTCCTGTCGCGAGGCCGCCTGCAGGCGGCGGTGTTTTCGGCTAGTCGGCGGGACGACGGCCTCTTCCAAGGACAGACCGACCGCGGCCTCTTTGGCTACCGAGTCACCGATGTGGGTGTGCGCGTTGACGAACGCTGAGAGGATCATGTCCGTGGAGTCGGTGGCGCATTCCTCGACTGCCCGGATACGTCCCTCCTCGACGACGACCCGGCCCCGGATCGGTTCTAAGCTGTCCCCAGCGATGATCGTCCCCTCAAGCTGCACGGTGACCACTCACGGGGGAGAGACGGATATCGACCTTCCCGAACGTCTCGTTCGATAGCGTCATTATCAGTATGAGACCGTTCCATTTGAGAGAGGTTATATCCATCCCGTTTCGACGCGGCAGAGACGGGCCTCATCGAACCCGGAATCGAGTCTACGAGGAACACGGTTTCAGAGTTCCTTTCACGACCGTGTCGGCAACGCCTCGTTCGTCGTCGGTCCACGCGAGTTAACGGGAGGAGAACTGCTCGACGGCCGCACGTTCCCATATTTCTACCACGGATGCACCGACCCGACGGGCGAGTTATAGATACTGTTTGTGTGTCTCTGGTCAATGTCGACTACTCCCGCAAGTCGAACACGAACCCGGTTTTCTCATATCTATCGAACCCACAATCTTCGTAGAATTCGTGTTTCCACTCCTTGTCGGACCCTGTTGACAGCATGATCTTGTAGCAGTCTCTTTTTTCCGCTATCTCGATTGCTCTCTCCAGACAGCGCTTGCCGAATCCTCGTCCCCTGTGTTCTTCATGAGTTATGACGTTCTCTATCACGCCGAACGGTCTCGCGTTTCTGGTCAGGTTTTCCGTGATCGAAAGCACACACGACGAGACGAGTTGGTCGTCGTCTTCGATGGCGATAATTTTGAGCGACTCGTCGCGGAGCATATTCTGCCACTGTTCGTGGAGTCGTTCGGTTTGCTCCAATGGTGGGTCGTTTGGGTTGAGCATCTGATACAGTTTCAAAAGTCCATCCAATTCGTCCGCTTGGACCGTCCTCTCGGTTGCCATAGCTTCCCGTGAGCGGATGGTGACTTGGCCGACACTAATGACTTTCCAGCAGTGTCGATGATCTGCCGGCGCTCAAAGACCTGCTGGAAGGCACACGCCAGTTCGAGGAGGAGGAGGTGAGCGCGAAGAAACCCCGCGAGCGCTTCGGCACCAGATGAGTGACGACGAACCCACTATCAACCTCAGCCTGTAATATCGCCTATGGATGTCGTCGAGAACACGCTCAATACGGATATAGATACGTTCCTCAATCGTCCACTGTTTTGCTTTCTTGCGACAATAGAGGATAATTTGCCCCGAATTTCGCCACTTTGGTTCCTCTGGGAAGACGACGTTATCTGGATTATTGCAGACGCAGAGAAGACGTATCCCAGTCGCGTAGAGCAGAATCCTGAGACGGCACTCGCTATTGTGGACTTCGACTGGACAACCGGAACCGTCCAGCACGCAGGTATGCGTGGTCATGCGACCGTCGAACCACACGACCCATCCCGAGCCGAACGCCTCCTCGCTCGCTACCTCGGCCCGGATAAGACCGAATGGGACGTATCACGCTTTCCCGACCCGTGCGAGTGGGGCGATGAGATGGTCATGATTCGGTTCGACCCCGAGACGGTCGTCGCACGTGACCAGTCGTACGTTCCATCTCCGAGTGTCAGAGATCAGTGATTATCTTTTCACACACTCTGGGTCAAGACCGACTACCGTTGTGTGACTTAGCTTCATGTTCCGAACTCTATCCAACGAGGTGTATGCTACCGAAACTCACTTTATTCTGCTTTATTTTTCAATTAAATGAAATATATGACAGATTCACACGAAGATGCTCCATGGGCAATAGTGGGCAAAGATTATTCAGAAGTGGGTCATAGTGGGTAGCATGCCGAAAGTAAACGCTCGCGACCTGCAAACCAACGAGACCGACGACCGAGGCCGAATCTATCTCGGGACGGAGTACGCCAACAAGCGCGTGACCGTCGCCGTCGTCGAAGTCGAGTCCGACCGCCCCGACGAGGACGAATTGGCCGCCGCATACCGCGAGGCTTCCGAGAGTGCCGACCAGCTCGCTGAGGAGTGGCAGGGCACATCCCACGAGGCGTGGGACGGACTCGATGAATGAGCGATGATACCGAGGTTCGGCGTGGTGATGTCGTAATCGTTCGTCTCGACCCTGCCGAAGGCCACGAAATGAAAAAGACTCGACCTGCGGTGATCGTACAGAACGATATCGGAAATCGCAACTCGGGTACGACAATCGTTGCTCCGGCAACAAGTACGCATCGCGGATACCCGTTCGAGGTGCTGGTCGAAGCGAATGGGCCACCGTTCGAGAAGGACTCCTCAGTTCGTCTCGATCAGATTCGTGTCGTCTCTGTCGAAAAGCGGATTCACTCGGTTCTTGGGAGCCTGAGTGAGCCAACGATGGCCGAGGTGGACGAGGCACTGAAACTGAGTCTCGGGCTGGATTGAGTCACCGACCTCCGGCTACTTGTCGATCTGATTGGACGCGTCGAAATCCGCAGACCGATATTCGAATGCTAATCGGGGGTAAAGGCACTAAAACTCGACTTGAGGTCGCTACCGACTCTCCCGCTGTTCTACTTGTTCAACCCGATGAAATCCACCATGGATGCTCCTGAAAGTAGAGAGTGTGATCGGTCAGTCAGAGTGGTCGAAAATCTACGTTTTATACTGGCTCGAATCAACAGATATGGTGTGTCACTACTCCCTTCCAGTGATGACGTGACAGGTGAGCAGGAAGGCGAGATTCAGGTTCTTGGTATTAATGAAGATGACTCAGCTAACGTGTTTGAGGCTCTTTCATCAGATACGGCCCGGCGTGTCCTGACTGCGATTTACAACGAGCCGGCTCCTCCATCCGGGCTTGCTGATCGACTCGACATGTCGCTTCAGAACGTGTCCTACCATCTTGACAACCTCGAAGAAGCCGGCGTTGTTCGGGTGGCTGATACACGGTACTCCGAGAAGGGAAGAGAGATGAGTGTGTACGCGCCTGCCGACGATCCCGTTGTCGTGTTCGTCGGAACCGAAGAGCGCAAGACTGGCTTCCTTGCCCTTCTCAAATTCCTGTTCGGCTTCCAAGCGTTTGGCCGCCCCGGTGGTGCAGGCGACGAACTGACAATTCTGGAACTACTGTCATTTCCCGGATTGGAATTTCTCCTCGGTGGATTATTCGTCCTCGGACTGGTCGTCCTGCTGTGGGTCTGGAACAGATAGATGCTCGACACCCTTGTCTGTCAAAACCAATTTTGACTCAAGCGTCGTGTTAAGCGCTTCTGTGGTTAACTGACGAGTATAACATGTCTTCAAATCAGCCGATTGTAACGAGAACCTCAGTTATCGGCAGCTCGGTCGGTGGACTGGCCCACATGGTTTTAGCTGTGTTACTGTGGAATAATTGGTTCGATGACTTGTGGGGAATGCTCGTAACCAAACCACTCAACGGAGCGTATATCCTTCTCGGGATGTTTCTCCTCGGATTCATTCCAGTCTTGTTTTACGTTGGTGAGGAAATCGTCTCCCCCGCTATCATTATTACTGCCTTCCTACTCGTTTCAACGCTCGGCTCGTGGCTGATGGGCCCAGTTCGTCCACCATCTGCTGTTCCGACACTATTCGGTCTGTATATTCTATTCTGGGTCGGCGTAGTCGCCCTTGTGGGTGTGGTAGGTGGATTTGAATATCGTCGTAAGCAGCGAACCACAGACTGACTCAACACGTCCTACTGTCAGAAAGACACTCCCGGAGGCTGTTCCTCAAGTACGAACGTAGCCTGTACTTAACGATAATCGGCCATCGTGTAACGAACTTGTTTACAAGACGAAGTGGTCGTCGTGGCCGCCTGTGCAACGGTTTTGGGTCGGAGCTTCCGGCTGCTCACCGAGCCTGAAAATTCGCATGGTGGCGTCGAGAACCGCCGTCGCTATCACTAATACGTAGTTAGAGGTTCTGAATATGCTGTCCTTCCACTACCGACTCTCGCGCTGCTCCACCTTGTTCAACTCGATGAGCAGCCGAAACACCGCCTTCACGAGATTCGAGTCAACATCGAACTGCTCGGCGTTCTCACCCGCCCGGTCCATCACCTCTTGTTCCTGTCCCTCGTCGGTCGTCGGAATGCCCTGATCGCGCTTCACCGCGGCGATGGACTCCGCGACGTAGGTCCGTTGGGCGATGAGTTCGACAATCTCGTGGTCGATGGTCCGTATCTCCTCGCGCAACTGGTCGAGTTCCATCTCCTCGACGTTCACGTCGGTCGTGCTCCGTCCGTCTGTGTCGTGGTCTGCCATGTAGTACCCTCGTAGTCGCTCCAGCGGTCGCGGGTCCGTTCGACGGCCGCTCTGTCGCCGACGGCGACGTAACTCGGTCCGGTGCCCGACAGCGAGACGCCCGCAACGTCCGGCAGGGCCGCGACCATCGGCTCCGTGTCGAAGCCGAGCGCGGCACAGAAGGCGAAGCCGTTGACGGTCATCGCCTCCCCGTAGCGTCCGTCGAGCGCCAGTTCCTCAACGACGCGGGCGGTCGGGGCCACCCGCTCGCAACGGTCGACGTCGGCGTCGGCGGAGTAAGCGCGCTCCTCGGGGACGAACACGGCCACGTCCCAGTCGCGCTCCGTGCGGTCGAGTAGCGCGTCATCGGTGTTGTCGGTGACCGTGACGCCGCCGAGCATCGACGCGCTGGCGTCGTCGAACGCGCCGGTGACCGTGACGCCAGCCCGTCGGGCCGCGTCGACGCCGAGCCGACACGCCGCCTCCCGGTCGATGTCGGCGTCGAGCGCGTCGAGCGTCGCGAGCACCGTCGCGTTCGCGGCGGCGGAGGAGGATTTCAGCCCGCCGGCCATCGGTATCTCCGTCTCCGTGCGGACGTGGCCGCCTTCGCCGCCACCGTGTTCCCGAACGACTGCGCGGACGCAGGCTTCGATCAGCGTCGTGTCGGCGTCCGGGGCCCCCGCGACCGTGCCGGTCACCTCACCGGTGTCGTCGAGGTCGACGCTCGCGTGGACGTACTCGTCTATCGCGAACGCGCTGCCCGTGCCGGTGGCGAGCGCGTTGAGCACCGTGCCGGCCGCGGGCGCTCGCGCGGACCCGTCCATCATCGACCTCTCCCCGCCGGCCACCTAAAGCCGTGGCGGTCGGGGCGAAACCCGGCAGCCCATCGCGTCCCGAGCGGTTTTTGCGGAGTCGCACCGAACGTCGCGCATGGAGTTTCGCAGTGATGTCGCCCCGGACACGATACCGATCTCGCTCGAACGGGAAGGGGTCGAGGTCACCTACACGGACGGCCGCAGCGTCCTCTACCGCGGCGTACCGACGAAGAAGGAGGGCAGCGTCACCACCGCGCCGGGCAAGGATGTCCACGTGCTCGTCACCGATCCGACCGAGGAGGAGGGCGTCCTCGTCTACGTCAACGACCGGGCGACCGACGACGAGATACTCCGGTCGACCGGCGTCGGCCGCGTCACCGTCGACCCTGACGAGACGGCCTCGCTGTTCCCGGGCGTGGAGGCCGAGAACAGCGGCCACCGGGTGACGGTGCGTGCCGATCCCGAGGCGGCCCGCGGTCGCGTCTTCGTCTTCGCCGAGGACGAACTGGGCGAACAGAGCTACGAGATCGTGCGTGAAGACTGATGCCGTTGTCCAAACGCTGGCGCGATCTCGACCGCGACGCCGTCGGTGCGACGCCGAACCGGTACGGCGTCGTCGAGTTCGGCACGGACGGCGAGGTCGAGTCAATCGAGGTCGGTGTCGTCCGAGACACAGTCAAGGACGCCGTGGCGTACGGCGACCACGAACAGGTCCGGTGGGAGGCGGCGCAGAACCGCGACCACGCCGAGCGGCTGGCCGCCGACCACCGCGACCGTCACTGAATCTAACTGGGTTCCTCGCCGTCGCAGTCCGTCTGTGCCGTTCTGCGTTTTCGCGAGCGCCGAACGGCATCTCGCATCCGTCGCAGGCGAACCACGTCCCGTTCCCCGCTCCGTCTGGGTGACCATACCGGGTGTCGTCCGGCCCCGGACAAACGTGTCACGACGAGACACACCGCGGGGTTGAAGCGACCCGGCAACGAGATGTATGTATGAACGAGGAGATCGTCCGGCTGCCGGTCGAGCCAGCCGAAAAACGCGATGCAGGTCGGGGCGTCGCCCGACTTCCCGAGGCGGCCCGCGCCACGCTGGGCGTGCTGTCGGGCGACACGGTCGTCGTCGAGGGCGAGCGACAGGCGGTGGCAAAGGTGTGGCCGGGCACCGAACCGGGCGTCGTCCGCATCGACGCCGACACGCGGGGCAACGCCGGGGTCACAGTCGGCGACGAGGTGACCGTCCGACCCGTCTCCGTCACGGAGGCGCGCCGCGTCACCCTCTCACTGGAAGGTGAAGCGCCGGAGAACGCCGAGGAACTGCTGCGGCGGGCGCTGCTCGACCGGCCCCTGCGCGCCGGTGACGCGATCCGCGTCGAGCGCGCCGGTCTGCGCGCCGAGGTGGTCGACACCGACCCCGACGGTGTCGTGAAGGCGACGGAGGGAACGACCGTTACGCTCCGGCGCTCTGGCGGGGCCAGCGGCGCGCCGATCCTCGACACCGAGACGTCTCCGAGCGACGAGAGTCCGCCTGCCGGCGGAACCGAGGAGGCCGCCGGCGGCGTCACCTACGAGGACATCGGCGGACTGGACGACGAACTCGACCTCGTCCGCGAAACGATAGAACTGCCGCTGACCCGACCGGAACTGTTCCGCGAGGTGGGCGTCGACCCGCCGAAGGGCGTCCTGCTGCACGGGCCGCCGGGCACGGGCAAAACGCTCATCGCCAAGGCCGTCGCCAACGAGGTGGACGCCGCCTTCCGGGTCATCAACGGCCCGGAGGTCGTCTCGAAGTACAAGGGCGACAGCGAGGAGCGACTCCGCTCCGTGTTCGAGGACGCCGCGGAGAACCAGCCCGCGGTGGTCTTCATCGACGAGCTGGACGCCATCGCCGGCGAGCGCGACGAGGAAGCCGACATGGAGAACCGGCTCGTCGCGCAGTTGCTCACGCTGCTCGACGGACTCGAGGAGCGCGGACAGGTCGTCGTCGTCGGCGCGACCAACCGCGTGGACGCCGTCGACCCTGCACTCCGTCGCGGCGGTCGCTTCGACCGCGAGATCGAGATTGGCGCGCCCGGCGAGGCCGGCCGCCGGGAGATACTCGACGTCCACACCCGCGACATCCCGCTCGCCGAGGGCGTCGACCTCGACCGGCTGGCGGCGCGCACGCACGGCTTCGTCGGCGCGGACGTGCGCACACTGACACAGGAGGCGGCGATGGCGGCGCTACGCGACCGGGAGAACCGCGACGAACTCACGGTGACGCGGTCCGATGTCGAGACGGCACTCTCGTCCGTGGAGCCGTCGGCGATGCGCGAGTACGTCGCCGAGGCACCGGCCGTCGACTTCGCCGATGTCGGTGGACTCGACGATGCGAAGGCGACGCTCCGAGAGGCCGTCGAGTGGCCCGCGCTGTACGCGCCGCTGTTCGAGGCCGCAGAGACGGAACCCGCCTCGGGCGTCCTGTTGCACGGGCCACCCGGCACCGGCAAGACACTGCTCGCTCGGGCCGTCGCGGGCGAGACGGAGGTGAACTTCATTCACGTCGCCGGCCCGGAACTGCTCGACCGGTACGTCGGCGAGTCGGAGAAGGCCGTCCGCGAGGTGTTCGACCGCGCGCGACAGGCGGCCCCGGCCATCGTCTTCCTCGACGAGATCGACGCTGTAGCGGGCGTTCGTGGCACCGGCACGGACTCGGATGTGACCGAACGCGTCGTCTCGCAGCTGCTCACCGAACTCGACAACGCCGCTTCCAACCCCCGACTCGTCGTGCTCGCGGCGACGAACCGCCGTGACGACCTCGACCCCGCGCTGTTACGTCCCGGCCGTCTGGAGACCCACGTCGAGGTGCCCGAGCCGGACGAGACGGCCCGGCGGGACATCCTCGACGTGCACACCGCGGGCAAGCCGCTCGGCGACGACGTGAATCTCGACGAACTGGCCGCGCGGGCGGACGGCTACTCGGGTGCGGACCTGTCCTCGCTCGTCCGCGAGGCGTCGATGCACGCGATCCGAGCGGTCGCCGAGGGCCGCGACCCCGAGACAGCAAACGCCCACGCCGACGAACTGACGTTGACCGCCGACGGCTTCGAGCAGGCGCTCGAGCGACTGGACGACGGCCCGTAGGCCCGGTCGCTCACGCGCGCTCAGCCGCCTCGTCGTACGTTTTATACGCGGCGCTGGCAAACGCACGGTATGGTCCAATGCGAGATGTGCGGCACCGCGGTCGCGGACCCGAAGACGGTGAAGGTCGAGGGGGCCGAACTCGACGTGTGCGGCGACTGCGCCGAGTTCGGGACCGAGGTGCGGCAGGACACCTCATCGTCGGCCTCAACGAAGTACTCTACTTCTTCGTCGGACACCTCCTCGTCGTCCGGGTCGTCAGCGTCGGCTTCCTCCGGATCGTCCGGCGGCGGCCGTCGCCGCGACATGTTCGACGAGATGGACGAGGTGGCGACGGATTACGACGACCGGATCCGAAACGCCCGCGAAGCCGAAGGCCTCTCACAGGAGGAGTTGGCCGACCAACTCAACGAGAAGGTCGGCGTGATCCGGAAGTTGGAGCGCGGCGACACACTTCCCACGGACGAGGTGCAGCGCGAACTGGAGAGCGCGCTCGGCGTCTCGCTCTCGGAGGGTGGCGGCGACGAGGAGTACGAGTTCGACAGCGACGATGGCTCCGCGACCGGGTCGTACACGCTCGGCGACGTGGTCAAGCGGAAAGACTGAACGGACAGCTATTTGCTCGCGGCGGGTCGGTCCCTCAGTCTGAGCTACGCCCGTATGCGACGAATGTCGTTACTGAGTGCCCAGAGGAGGGGCAGGACCGTGAGGGCATAGATCGCGAGGGCAACGACACCGTAGCCGGAGGATTGCAGCCACGGCTCGACCACCATCGCGGTTGCGAGCACGACAACAACGGCGACTCGTCCGACGGTGCGCGTGAACCTCCGACCGTCGTCGCGATTTGTGTTCGTCATGTGTATCGAACGTTATCCACCGTGCATGTGAGAGTTCGGGCCGCCGACCAGCCCGACCTATGCAACGGCCCGAAGGATTTGGAACAGGACGTAGACCACCGCGGTCAACTCTGCGGCGACCACGGCCCATTCCTTTAGCCATTCGGGTGGTGGATTGGGTGAGGCCATGTTTGGCCTCACGTATAAACACGAGCTACCGCCACATAAAGCTGTCGTCAAATTGTTACTATACCCACTAAGAATACCGAACCCTCCGAAACGTCGCAAAGGTCAAAAAGTCCCAAAAGCCTATATCGCTGAGCGACGTACATTAAGATGGATTGGGTGAGGCCATTTCTCACCTTTCACTACTTGACGAACGGAAGGACTGAACGGACAGCTATTTGCTCGCGGCGGGTCGTCGGTCCGTATGTTCGTCCTCGTCAATTTGAAGGCGTACGACTGTGATGCGACCGCCATCGCCCGCGCCGCGGCGGACGTGGCCGACGACTCGGGCGTGCGCGTCGCGGTCGCCCCGCAGACGGCCGACCTCCCACCCGTCGCGGAGACGGGCGTCGAGACGTTCGCGCAACACGTCTCTCCGGTCGACCACGGCAGTCACACTGGCTCGACACTTGCCGAGGCCGTCGCCAACTACGCCGACGGCACGCTGCTCAACCACTCGGAGCGACGGCTCACGCTCGCGGACATCGACGCCGCGCTCGGAGCCGCCGACCGCGCCGGCCTGGAAACGGTCGTCTGCGCGAACGATCCCGAACAGATCGCCGCCGTCACCGCGCTCGGTCCCGACGCCGTCGCCGTCGAGCCGCCGGCGCTCATCGGCACCGGCACGCCGGTGTCCTCGGCCGACCCGGCGGTCGTCGAGGGTGCGGTCGCGGCCGCCGAATTCGACCCGTCCGTCGACGTGTACTGTGGTGCCGGTATCTCCACGGGTGAGGACGTGCTCGCGGCCCGCGAGTTGGGCGCGTCCGGAGTGCTGCTCGCGTCGGGCGTCGCCAAGGCAGACGACCCCCGCGCCGCGCTCGAAGATCTCGTCTCCGGGCTTAGCTCTTGAGTTCGTGCGCGTCGGAGCCGTCCACCGGATCGAGCGAGCGCGCCGACGGGAGCAGTTCGATGACGCGTGAGAGCGCGGCTTCGAGGTTTGCCTTCGCCAGCCGGTCGTCGTGTGCCTCCCGTATCGACGCGCGGAGCCGCGACTGGTACTCGCCGCGGCCGGCGTGCTCGATGAGTCCGTGCTCGCGGAGTTGGCCGTTCCGGCGGTACGCCTCCGTCCGCTCGCCGTCGCCGCCGGCGGCGACGTGAGCATCGAGCGGCGACACCGGGCCGTGCTCGCGGTAGTGCGCGAGCATGCCACGCGTCACGTCGTCGAGCGACGCAATCGCCCCGCGCAACTCGGCGACGACCGGTCGGTTCGCGTCGCCGGTGGTTTCGGGGGCGTCGAAGGCCGGCTCAACGTCGCCGTGCGCGTCCCGAACGTCGTCTCCGACCGCCGTCGCTCCTGCGTCCTGCTTGAACGCCGTCGCGCTGTCGCCTTCTGTCTCGTCCGTCGTGGTGTCGCCGTCTTCCCTCTCCACCGTCGACTCGCTCGTCTGCGCCGCCATCCGACTGGCACCGAAATCGTCGGCACGCAGCGGATCGTCGTCTGCGTCGTCCACCCTGTCGAAGTCGTCCGTAGCTGTGTCTCCCGTCTCGCGCTCCCACTCGTCTCGGTTCTCCTCGGTCTGCGTGACGATGGTCCCACCGGAGGGTCTGTCCTCGTGTTCGGTGAGTTCCGACTGGCGACCGGTGATGTCGTCGCGGAACGCCCGCCCGGTCGCGTGGGCCATCATCGCCCGCGAGAACTGCTCGGCCATCTCCGAGAGGTCCCGCGCTTCCTCTAATTCCGCTTCGAGTTCCTTGATGCGCTCCTCCCTGTCCTTCAGTTCGCGTTCCAACTCCTGCACCCGAGACTTGCGCTGTTGCTCCTGTTCGGTGATGGATTCGAGTTCGCCCACGAGGTCCGCGGAGACGGACTTGAGTTCGGGCCGCTCGAAGTCGTCCAGTCCGGGCGTCGCGCCGGCGTCGAAGGTCCGCTTTCGCTCCATCTGCACGCGCCGGAGCGACTCGCCGAAGTCGCTCATCATGAAACACTCGCCGTCGGCCAGCTCCTCCACCTCTGTGCGGTAGTCGCTGCCGAGGATGCGCCCGGCCACCTTCGTGTCGTTCGACCACGTGAGCCGGTGCCACAGCAGCCAGTCACACTGCGTGATGAAGTCCTTCTTCACGTCGGCGGGCCGCTGTGAGATGCCGACGACGCCGAGTCCGTGTTTCCGCCCGCGCTTGCCGACCTTCACCAGCATCCGGCCACACTCGTCCATCCCACCGCCCTCCGGGATGTACTCGTGTATCTCCTCGACGAGCATCAGGAACGGCTGTTTCTGCTTTTTTTCCTTCGCGAACAGGTGTTTGGCCACCTCCTTCAGCAGTTCGCGGGCGTCGCTCTCGTCGAGAAACGAGGACACGTCGAGGATGATCGGCACGCCCTGTTCGAGCGCGAGCGACGCCAGCTTCTCGGCGTGCTCGACGGACACCTGGAGGTCACACTCCTCGTCGGCCCCGACGTGGAGTATCTCGTACTCCTCCTTCAGCCCGTAGTACTCGCCGTCGATGTCGACGCACAACAGGGAGTAGCCTCGGTCGAGCAGTTTCTCGGCGATCACCGACGCGGAGTTGGAGTTGTGGACGAACACCCCGTTCGCGATGAAGTTGTCGTGGCGTTTTACATCGAGATCATAAACCGTTCTGGACGCGTCAAGCGGTTCGACCGACACGACTCGCTTCCACTGAACGTCCGACTCCGCGAACTGCCTGATTCGCCCCCCAGTACCGAGATCGTCGAGCACGGACTGAAGCTGCCGACGCCCTACCTTCTGCTTCCGTGTAAACTGATGTATGGAGGCAGCGTCGGTTCGTTCGTCGCTGTCTCGTGTCGTCCAGCCGCGCTCGCGTGCCGCAGTGTTGAGCACGTCACCGAACTCGGGTATCATGTCTTTGCTATCGTACTGATCTCCAGTCGTTAACTCTTCAACGAGGGCCCCGAGGCGCTCTCGTTTCGAGTCGATCAGTAGCTCTACGCTGTCGGCGAACGCCGGAATCGAGAACGCGTCCACAGCTAGCCGACGAAACTGACGTCGTTCATCTCCGTACAGCGTCAATCGATTTTTTCTGGTGGTCGACACCTCGAACTGTCGGAGGAGTTCTGCGATTCCCCGTATCAGCTCCGGTGATTTCGAGACCACGGTGACTCTGTTCTTTTCGACGCTCCCGTCGCCGTCGAAGTATCCCCCGAGGAGCCCGGCACGGAACGGCTCGGGCGCGTCGTACACCCATTCCGGGATTACCTTGCCGCCCGCTCCAGTTCCGAACTCCGATGCGACGAACTCGGTGAAGGGCTTGAACCCGCGATTACAGGTCCGCTCGTAGACGTTGAACCCGTTGTCGTCGAGAAACGAACGGATCGACGGGTTCGTCGCCGAGATCTGCATCGTCATCCCCGAGTCGAACGAGCCCTCCGCGAGATACAATCCCAGTACTCGTCCGGTCGCGGCGTCGAGGTCGAGATATCGCTCGCCCGTCACGCCGGCGCTTCGTATGGAGTCCGCGTTGACCACGGTGTTGTTCGCCGGTTCGAAGTGGTCGACGAGGTCGAATCGTGTCCGCGTTTCCGGCCCGGGGAGCCGTCGAGCGAGCGGCAACCAGGTTCCCCCGGAGACATCGCTTCCGCGGATCGGAACAATTTCCATCTCATCGACGGTCAGGAAACTGTGATCTTCTGTCCCTATCAGTTCCGTCCCGTCTTCCAGCTCGATCCGGAGCAAGTCATCGGCTTCGTGTTGGATGGTCGCCTGAACGGGCTGAAACTCCTGTTCGTACGTTTCCTTGTTCAGCGACAGAACCTGTTCCCCTTCGTCGACACGCTCTATGGGTTTCCGACCGTCCTCAGTATACACCGGCGTCCCTTCGAGGATACTCTTGCCACCGCCACTCTTCCCGGTGATGAAGCCGCGACCGGTGAGGATGTCGACGATGGGTACCTCGACCGGCGCGCCGACAGCCTCTCCGGCACTCACCTCCCCGATAGTGATGTGCTCCTCGCTCATTACGCGGAGGGTGCGCTCCCCGGCCGATAAATCCGCGTCAGACGCGCGGCATACCGGCATCCACGATGGCGATGCCCTATCCGTCGACCGCCCGGATCACGTAGTGGTCCGTCCCCTCGCCGGCCTGTCGGATCAGCTCCGCGTCCTCGCGCAGCTTGACAACGTAGCCCGTCGCGCCGTACTCCTGCGTGTGTTCGGCGTCGACGCGGACGAGATGGCCGAGGATCTGCGCGCGAGGCGGGGCCTGTGCCGCGCCGCAGTCGTAGATGGTGAGCAACTCGCCACCGTCCTCGGCCTCGTAGACGATGACGTGCGCGTGGGGCGCGAGTTCCCACCGCTCGTCGCCGGCCGGCGCGAGCTTGTTCATACCGCTCGTCTGGTCGCTGCCCACATATGGGCGGCGGTCAGGCGTCGAAGTCGCCGAACGTCGTCTGCCCGCGCGTGTCACGACCGGCCTCGCCGCGGGTGTGTTCGCTCACCGTCTGCTCCGTCTCCTCGTCGCGTTCCCAACTCGCCAGCGACGGCTGGTCGGCCGCGGCGAAGTCCAGATTCGAGACGCGGACGCCGAGCTTGCGGACCCGGTCGTCGTCGAACTCCGCGAGCAGATCGCGCGCTACCTCTTCGACGAGGTCGGGGTCGTCGACCGGCCCGGGGAGCGACCGCGCGCGGGTGTGAACGTCGAACGGCGGTGTGACGACCTTCACGCCGATAGTCTTGTACAGCGCGCCCTTCGAGCGGGCGCGGTCGGCCACCTCGACCGCCAGTCGCTCGACGAGTTCGCGCTTCGTCACGCCCTCGTCGGTCGTGGACAGCGCCTTCTCCGAGGAGAGCGACTTCGGCTTGCCGACCGGCTCCACCTCGCGGTCATCGACGCCACGGGCGTGTCGGTAGATTGCGCGACCGCGCGACCTGAGTTCCGCTTCCGTCACCGGGCCGACGCCGTGGAGTTCGTCGACCGGAAGCGGCGCGAGGAACGCCCGCACCTCGTCGGGCCGGACGACGACGAGGCCGTCCGGCTTGTCGTGGTCGGAGGCGACCTTCGCGGTCGACATGTTCGACGCGACGCCGACGCTGGCGGTGACGCCGGCCGACGCCTCGATCCGCTCGCGGAGGTCGGCGGCGAACGCCCTCGCGTCCGTCCACCCGACTGCCGACACGTCCAGATACGCCTCGTCGATGGAAACCTCCCGAACCGTCCCGTCCGGGTCGGCCGTCTCGACGGCGTCGTGGAGGAGTCCGCGAACGTCGTGGCTCACCGACTCGTAAAAATCCATATCGACGGGGCGGTAGAAACCGGCGTCGGCGACGGAGAGGTCGTCGTCGCGGGCGGCGTCGACCTTCCGCGGGAGCAGTTCCAGCGCCTCGGAGATGGGCATCGCGCTCTCGACGCCGTACTCGCGGGCCTCGTAGGATGCGGTCGCGACGGCGCCGATATCCTCGCTGGGTTCGTACCCCATGCCGACGACGAGCGGCTCGTCCGTCAGCGCGGGTTCGCGCAGTCGCTCGCAGGCGGCGTAAAAACAGTCCATATCGACGTGACACACCACCCGTCGGTCGTCGGGCTCGGGGTCGCGGTCCGGCGAGAGCGGCCCCTCCATACCCCTACGTACACCACACGGGGATTTGGAGGTTGGTAAACCGCGGCGGAAGTGGTCCGCGTCAGCCGGCGTCGAGGACGACGGCGTCCAGTCGTGCGAGGTTGTCGGCCACGGCGTCGACGACCGGCCGACCGGGCGCGTAGACGGCGAGGGCGACGGCCCCGTCGAGCGGGTGCGCTTCGAGCTGTGACCGCGCCTCGAAGTGGCGACCGAAGCCGTCAGAGCCCCACGCCACGTCGGAGTCGAACGCCTTCTCGCGGAACCCGACGCCGTAGTTGGCTCGCGCCTTCGTGTCCAGCGTCTCGATCCGCTCGGCGATGCTCGACAGCTGCGGCGCGAGCGCGAGCAGGAGGTCAGTCACCGGGTAGGGCGGATCCGCGTCGGTGTCCGGGGCGTAGACGCCGGGGACGCGCTCGAACACCCCCGACTCGTCGACGACGTAGCCGAGAAATCGGGGAATCGAGTCGGCGTAGCAGTGCGCGAGCGCGGTCGGCTCGATGCCGCCGCCGACGGCTGGCTCCCGACCGAAGGTCAGCGTCGCGACCAGCCGGCTCATACCGCTACTGTGTCGCGGAGTCTCCTAAGTGGGTCGGTGGCCGAAATGTCGCGACAGCGGCAGGAGTACTTAACTACCTGTGGCTTCCCCAGTCGATAATGACTGCCCCCCGAACCCGCCGGTGGTATCGCGGGACATCGATAGCACTGGCGCTGCTACTGCTCGTCGGCGTCGCCGCGCCGGGCGCGGCCGCGAAGCCGACAGACGAGCCTGCCTCGTCACCGACTCCGGTCGTCACCGAGCGCGCGGCGACGAACACCTCCGCACAGCCGACGATACGCGAGACGCAGACCATGACGCTCACGCCCAAAGCGGGGAGCGTGCTGATAACGTTCCGCTACGAGATTCCGGACTCGGTGACGGAACTCGAGATTCAGGGACTCACCAGCAGCGACGTGACCGCCATCTCGACGGACGGCTTCGCCCGTGACGGCGAGCGATACGTCTGGGACGGAGAGACGACACCGCCCACGATCACCGCCGTGGTGTCGGTTCCCGACGGGAGTTCGCGGCTCCCGTTCGGGCAGTCGAGCGTCGACACCGGATCGTGGGCCGTCGTCGAGCGCCACTCGACGGGGATCAGTGGCCGGTTCCGCGGCACCGAGCCGACAATCGAACGAGAGACGGCGGTCGCTGGCTCCGGCGTCGCCGGCGACCGGTTGGCGTATCTCGGTGCCTACGAGACCGAGAGCCAGGTCGTTGACGGCCAGCGAATCCGGCTCGTCCTCCCGGCGGCGACGAGTGACGTGCGGAGCGACCGCGCGCTACAGCGTCTCACGAGCGCACGGAAGCGGTTCGACGGTGAGACGGCGTCGGACACCGTCTACGCCATCCCGCTTCCGGCATCGGTCGACACGGCGGCCGGCGGCCACGCGGCGGGGAACGCCTTCTGGATCGCCGAGAACGGCCGCAACGCGGGCACGACGACGTGGGTGCACGAGTACATCCACACGCAACAGCAGTTCGCTCCGTTCGACTCGACCATCTGGTTCACCGAAGGGACGGCGGACTACTACGGGAACCTGTACGGCTACTACGACGGCCGGATCTCGTTCGACCAGTTCCGCGGCGAGGTCGCCACGACCGACGACGCCGAGGTCGTGTTGGCCGACGTCTCGGCGCCACGACAGGGCGCGTACACGAAGGGCGAACGCGTCGCCGCCGCGCTCGATCTGCGGATCCGCGCGGCGACGGACGACGAACGGACGCTCCGTGCGGTGATCCAGCGGCTCAACGCCCAAGGCGGACAGGTCACGAACGCCGACATCGAGCAGGCCGCCGAGGCGGTGTCGGGCGAGCAGTTGGACGGCTGGTTCGACCGCTACGTCACCGGCGTCGCTACCCCCGAGGTGCCCGAGGACCGCGACGCGTACGCCCCCGTCACGACCGTCGACACGGACGGCGACGGGATCCGAAACGTCCGCGAGGTCGAACTCGGGACGGACCCGGCGGCCGCCGACACGGACGGCGACGGCCTCGACGACGGCCCCGAGGTGGAGGGTCGAACTGATCCCGTTGTCGCCGACACTGACAGGGACGGACTCGTCGACGGCCGCGAGGTCGACATCGGGACCAATCCGATTGCCACGGACACGGACGGCGACAGGCTCGGCGACGGGACCGAACTCGACCGAGGCACGGACCCGACCGTCGCCGACACGGACGGCGACGGCCTCATCGACGGCCGCGAGGTCGAAATCGGCTCCGACCCGCTCGTGACCGACACGGACGACGACGGCGTGTCGGACCCGCGCGAGGTCAACCTCGGGACGGACCCGACCGTCGCCGACACGGACGGCGACAGCTACCCGGACGACCGGGAGCTGACGGTCGGCACCGACCCGACCACACCGACCAGCACGCTCGGCTTCTGGATCACGCGGGCGCTGAACGTCCTCTGACGAACGCCGCCGAGGAACACCGGCTGACGAGGTGTAGTTTCTGCCTCGCCTCACCGGATGATATTCAATTAACAGTGACTCTGGAGGCTAAGAGGGCAACGAGGTGTCGAAAGCCCCCGGTCGCTGCGGTCGCGCGGCTCGTTGCGCGCTTCGCCCTCCCGTCGGTCGGGCTGCAGTGCTTACGTCGCCGTGCTTCCCGCAGCGACCAGCCCCTTTCAGTCCCACCCACCGCAGTTGCGCGGTCAAGCGACGACCCGCGTATCTGAACAGCACCCCACACCGTAGCGTCCAACGGCCGTGAGGTGGGCGACGGTGGTTTAATCACGAGTAGCGACGATCCCCTCGCATGGCACATCGTCCCACCGGAAAGCTGGTGTATCTCGACGAGCCCGAGGAGATCCAGATCGAGGAACACGAGGTGCCGGAGCCGGGACCGGACGGGATACTCACCGAGGTCGTCCGCGCCAACGTCTGCGGTTCGGAGCTCCACATCTGGAAGGGACACCACCCGGAGGTCAAGGAGGGCGTGCTCGGCCACGAGGCGCTCTGTCGGGTGTCCGAACTCGGGGCGAACGTCGACACCGACTACGCCGGCCAGCCGGTCGCGGAAGGCGACCTGATCGCCCCGGCGTACTTCATCACGTGCCGGAAGTGCGCGGCGTGTCAGCGCGGACAGTTCAACCTCTGTGAGAACGCCTACGAGAACTGGTCGAAGCCGCCCGAGGAGCCGCCCCACTTCCACGGCACCTTCGGCACCCACTACTTCGTCCACCCGGACCAGTACTTCTACAAGGTGCCCGAGGGGCTGGATCCCGGCATCGCGGCCGGGGCGAACTGCGCCCTCTCGCAGGTGCTGTACGGCATCGACGAGATCGGCGTCGGCAGCGACGACACCGTCGTCGTGCAGGGTGCAGGCGGGCTCGGGCTGAACGCCATCGCCGTCGCGAACGAACGCGGTGCCGAGACCATCGTCGTCGAGGGCGTCGACCGCCGGCTCGACCGGGCCGAGGCGTTCGGCGTCGACCACACCGTCGACTTCCGGGAGTACGACACCGTCGAGGCGCGCGCCGAGCGGGTCGCAGACCTGACCGGCGGCGTCGGTGCCGACGTGGGTATCGAGGTGGCCGGCGTTCCGGCCGCGTTCGCGGAGGGCATCCACCTCGTTCGGAAGGGTGGCCGCTACCTCGAGATGGGGAACGTCAGTCCCGGGCAGATGGCCGATTTCGACCCCGGCCTGCTGACCCGCCGGTCGATCCGGATCGAGTCGGCCGTTCGTTACGACCCGTGGTATCTGCGCAAGGCGCTCGCCTTCCTCGACGACCACGCCGACGACTACCCGTACGACCGGCTCATCGACACGGAGTTCGACCTGCTTGACGTCGGTGAGGCGCTCGAACGCTCCGAGAGCAGGGACGTGACCCGCGCCACACTGGTCCCCGAACACGCCGACTGAGCCGATAGCCTCGACGGTCGCTCGGCAGCGTCGCGGAGAAGTATGAATCTTTTTTGACGGTCGCCCGTGCCCACGAGAATGAGTGCCTGAATGGTGGGGTTCGATCTCGGCTGGGAGAGCTACGTCGACTGGCGGTCGGGCTTCAGCTACGTCGGAACGATTCTGAAGTGGCTGTCGGCCGCGCCGCTGCTCCCGGCTCTCGTCGCGGTGTACTACGGCGAGAGCCTCTTCCCGTTTCTCCTCGCGACGGCAGCCATGGTGGGGGTCGGGCTCGGCCTCGAACGGCTCCCCGAGAACAGGTCGCTGGGGAACCGCGAAGCGCTGCTGATGGTGAGTGCGACGTGGCTGGTCGTCCCAATCTTCGGGACCATTCCGTATCTGATCGCGGGTCAGGGCACGGTCGCTCACCCGGTGAACGCGCTGTTCGAGAGCATGAGCGGCTTCACGACGACCGGCTCGACCGTCCTGCAGGAGATCTCCTTCGAGCGACACTCGCGGTCGATACTGCTGTTGCGACAGCTGACGCAGTGGATCGGCGGGATGGGGATCGTCGTCCTCATGGTGGCGATCCTCTCTGAACTCTCCGTCGCCGGCGCGCAGATCATCAACGAGGAAGCGCCCGGCTTCTCCCTCGAAAAGCTGACCCCCGGAATCCAAGAGACCGCCCGTGCGCTCTGGAAGATATACATCGGGCTGACGCTGGCCGCAATCGCGCTCTTTTACAGCCTGCACCTCGCCGGGGTCGCCCCGAACATGGGGCTGTACAACGCCGTCGCCCACGCGCTCACGACGATGCCGACCGGCGGCTTCTCGCCCGAAGCCCGGAGCATCGAAGCGTTCGCCCCGGTCGTCCAGTGGGCGATCATGCCGTTCATGATCGTCGCCGGCGCGAACTTCGGGCTGCTGTGGTACGTGTTCGACGGCGACCCGGAGCGGCTCACGGGGAACGCGGAGTTCCGCTCGTATCTGATCACCATCGTCGTCGTCGGTGCCCTGCTAGCCGGCCTGCTCGCGACCGGCCTCGGACTGGCGGTGCTGCCGGAGAACGTCGGCGTGATCCCCGGCAATCCGGAGGACGCACTCCGACAGGGGCTCTTCCAGACGGCCTCTATCGTCACCACGACCGGCTACGCCAGCATGGACTTCAACACGTGGAGCGAGCCCGCGCAGATCGTCCTCATGTTCGCGATGTTTCTCGGCGGGTCTGCCGGCTCGGCCGCCGGCTCTATCAAGATCATCCGCTGGTACATCGCCGTCCGGGCCATGGGGAGACAGCTGTTCACGACGGTCCACCCCGCGGCGATTCGCCCCATCCACATCTCGGACGGGGCAATCGACGAGTCCACGATCAGGGACATCTTCGTGTTCATCCTGCTTTTCCTCCTGCTGTTCGTGATGTCTACAGTCCTGATCTACCTCGACGCGCTCCGAACCGGGCTCGACATCTCCACGCTGGAGGCGATGAGCGTCGCCATCGCGACGCTCGGTAACATCGGACCGGGGTTCGGGATCGTCGGGCCGATGAACTCGTTCCTCCCGTTTTCCGCACCCGCAAAGCTGTACATGGTGTTCCTGATGTGGATCGGTCGGCTGGAGATCGTCTCCGTCCTCGTCATCCTCACGCCGAGCTACTGGCGACGGTAGCCCGGGTAAGAGCGGCGACTGATAACAGACGTGGCTCGCGACGTACGACCGACAGCGAGCCGTCGGTTCGGACTGTGGAACTGATTCGTCGGCGTTGCTACCCCGAGTTACCTGCGTCGCGTGAAGCCGCCGCCGAGAGACAGGGTTTTTAATCGGTCTCACTCGTTACTCGTGGGCATGACCCGGCTGGGTGGGCAGAGATGCGGATAGTCGTCGTCGGTGCGGGTGAGGTCGGATCGAACATCGCCGCCAGCCTCGCTGACGACCACGAAGTGATCGTGATCGACGTCGACCCCGAGAAGGTAGAGGAGCTCACCTATTCGAACGACATCCTGGCTATCGAGGGCGACGGCACCTCCTTGGAGACGCTCAGGGAGGCGAGCATCGGCGAGGCGGACATGCTCATCGCGAGCACGGACGACGACGAGACGAATCTCGTCACCTGCGGGACGGCGAAGACCGTCCGCGACGTGTTCACCATCGCTCGGGTTCGGAACGCGAACTTCCACGACACGTGGAAGCAGTCTGAGGGCGGATTCGGCGTCGAGTTCATGGTGTCGACGAATCTCCTCACGGCCGCCGACATCGTCCGGGTGGTGGCGCTCCCCGCAGCGGTCGACGTTGACCCGTTCGCCGGTGGGCTCGTCCAGATGGCCGAGTTCGGGGTGACGGCCGAAAGCGAGATCGCGAGCCAGACGGTGGAACAGGCGGACAAGTTCGAGGCGCTGACGTTCGCCGCGCTGGTGAAAGACGGCGAGGTGACGGTCGCCGGCGGGCAGACGCGGATCGAAGCCGGAGACAGAGTGATCGTCATCGGGACGCCGAGCAGCGCACAGTCCTTCTCCCGGACGGTCGCGCCGGCAGAGATGGGCGACAGCGCGCGCGACATCGTCATCATCGGCGGAAGCGACATCGGCTATCACACGGCGAAGGAGCTGGAAGAGGCTCGCCGAAGACCTCCCGGAGACGGTCGTGCTGGAACACGATGCGACCGACGTGGACTTCCTCGTCGGCGAACACGTCGACCGCGCCGACGCAGTCATCGCAGCGACGGACAGCGACGAGAAGAACCTCCTTATCTCGCTGCTCGCGAAGAACATCGGCGTCCAGCGAACGGTCGCCGTGGTCGAACAGGGCGACTACGCCGACCTGTTCGAGACCGTCGGTATCGACGCGGCGGTCAGTCCGCGCGAAATCACGGCAGAGGAGATCGTCCGCTTCACGCAGGGTGGCCAGATTCAGAACCTCTCGCTCATCGAAGGCCGACAGGCGGAAGTACTGGAGATCAGGGTCGACAAGGCGAGCGTGCTCAGCGGCCGACCCATCCGCGAGAGCGCGGCCGACCTCCCCGGCGACGCCGTCATCGGGGCGATCACCCGGAATCAGCAGTTCGTCGTGCCGCGCGGCGACACCGTGATCGAAGCCGGCGACCACGTCGTCGTCTTCGCCGCGGCCGACATCATCTCGGCCGTCACGGACGTGGTGTGAGCGCTCTCTCCCGACCGACGCCCCCGGAATGAGCATCGGTGACGCCGACAACACCGAGTGAGTGCGGCTGCTACCAGTGTGTCCTGTTCAACGAGACACCGCCGTCACCGAGATTTGACGGCAAAGAACCCGGCTCGTTTTATTCCTGCTCTTGAAGTGATTCCAGTCGGTAGCCTCACTACACAAGCACCCCCCAATGTCAACCACTGACCCCGAGCGGTTCGTGGAGTTCGTCGGCCGAGAGGCCGGGCCCGCGCTCCGGATGGTGTTGGTTTGCGAGCCCGAGTCGCACCGCGTCGCCTACGCCCGTGACGATCTCCAAGAGCGGTATCGCACCGCAGAGATCGCCGATCTCGCCGCGTACATCCGCGAGGCCACGGCAGCCGAGATACCGGACAGTATCAGCGCAGTCATCGGCGACCTCGATGCCGTGGTGTTGTGCTACGAGTCGGCGGTCGGCGTCCTGTTCCCGGTCGGCGACGCCCAAGTGCTCGCCTCGCTGGACCCGACGGCTGCGAGTCAGCTCCACGAGTTTGCCCACTCGTGTCAGGCGTTCCTCGACGAGATGCCCTGAGTGCTGTCGCCGCGCTCACGAACGATGCGGTCGTAGATCGCGGGGGCACGACTGTTCACGGCGGAGAGAATGCCACACTCAGTAGGTCTCGACCGGTACCCCCAGCGCTTCGAAGTCTTCGACGTTGTCTGTCAGGACCGCGTCGCCGAGGGCGTCGGCCATCGCAGCGATGTATCCGTCGTTTGCCCCGACGCCGGCGTTTCCCCCGACTTGCTCGTCTGCCGCCGCGAGTAGCTCGCCGGCTGTCCGCGCGATCTCTTCGTCGACGTCGATGCGGGGGTACCCGAGGATGCGATTTCGCACCTCCTGCTCGGTGGTGTCGCTGCGAGCGGTGGCGATGCCGTAATACGCCTCAGCGACCACTGGCGTCGGCAACCACTGCATCTCGCCGTCCTCGACGAGTTCCGCGCCCTTCGAGAACGCGCCGGGGTCATCCGCCATCAGATCGAATAGGTACGAGGAGTCGATGATCATTCGTCTGAATCCTTCCTTTCGAAGGCGTTGCGAGCGGCATTGAGACGGTCACGGTCGCCTGCCCGGAGCCCTTCGACTGCTTCCTTGGCGTCCTTGGCTTCCTCCTCGGTCAGAAGGCCCGCAACGTCGCTCGGGTGAGGCCCGCGCGTCATCCGACGCAGCGTCTCCTCCATCGTCTCGTCGTCCTTCTTGTGGGCGTGCAACCACTCGTGATACTCCTCCGAGACGCGAATGGTTTTGACCATGTGATATACTCGGATATATGCGATTAAGAGTGTTGTGCCGCCAATTTTCCGATTCGTTGCGGACGCGCGTCTAGCAGGGACATGTGATCGCACAGATCGTTCAGACTTCTTGGAAGCCGTGACGTGACGGAGGAGAACGGGGCGAGCGTTGACGAGTGAGTTCCGATGTCGACGTGAAAGCGCGCTGGGTGAGTGCAGCAACTTGACGATCTCACGCTCACGAGGCGTAAGTGAGGGAGGCCGATGCTGGTCCCATACTCTTGGAGCCGTGATTGCTCCTCAGATACGGGGGACCCCCCGGCTGCCACGGCACGAGCCGGATTTACCTGAGGTTGGTGGTTGTTCAGAGATTCGCTATGTCCGCGATGGGGCCGGAGGGATTTTCACCACGGTCGCTCGCTCCACTCGCTCTCTGATTCAAATCCCCCGGACGCTTCGAACACCGCTCGCGGTGCTCGCGGGTTCTCAGTGGGGCCGGAGGGATTTGAACCCCCGATCGACTGATATCTCCGGTGTGCGCCTCGGGTCTCCAGAGGGTCGTCAACGCGGGCGGTGATCAGCCGGCCGCTCGGTATATCAGTCTGGAGTCTCGTCACCGGGCGCGTGGCCTCTGGAGTCAGTCGCCATGCCTGGCTTGGCCACAGCCCCTCGCTCCTCCGTATGCCGATTCAGGGTAAAGGGGTTTCGATTCACCCGATCCTGACCGTTATGCAGGCCACTCCCGATACCACGGTATGGCCGAGGAAGTGCCCGTGACGGTCCGCGACGGCGACCGCGAGGAGACGCTCTCCGTCGAGCGCGGCACGACCCTGCGCCGGGCGCTCCGGGACGCCGACTTCGAGGTGTACGCACCGGCGGCGAAGGTGGCCAACTGCAGCGGGCGCGGCATCTGTGCGACCTGTGGCGTCCGGGTGTGGGACGGCGCGGGTGAGGAACCCGACGCCGACCACTGGCACGACGCGTTGGCCGCCCGGTACGGCTACCCGCGGCTGTCGTGTCAGTTGACGGTCGACCAACCGCTGACGGTTGAGCTCATCGAGAAACGCTACTGGGGACAGCTACTGCCGCGCCGGGAGTGATTAGGATTCGGCGTCGCTCCACGAACAGTCCTGACATTTGTAGCCGGTGACGCTCGGCATGTAGCCGACGGCGAGGACGCTGCCGTCACACTCCGGGCAGTCGCTCCGCGCAGCATTCGATTGCGGGAGCACGCAGATCTCCAATTCGGGCTTGAGCGGGCTGCTCGCCCACTGAATCGGGGGGATACGTTTGTCGGGAATCCGACGATTCGAGTTCATCAGCGGTTCGTCATGTAATTCGATAAAATGAAGACTTTCCCGAAGTCGCAGATTCTCCGGTTTACTGAGAAGGCCATCCATTTGGCACGCCGAGCTGTCTCTCAATACTCCTCGAAGTTCTCCAAACACCGCTATACACTCCCGCAGCACGTAGCTCTGCTGTATCTCAAAGTTCGGAAGAACACGACCTATCGTGGTCTGCCCGATGAGTTGATTGAGATGCCACACATCCGTCATGTTCTTGTGTTAACAAACTTCCTACGGCATCAATACTCTGTAAGGCGCTTAATCGGCTTAATATGGCTGTATGGCGTGTCATATTGACTCTCTCAGCGACGCTACTCCCGACGAGTGAGATTGTTGGAGTTGATGCGTCAGGGTTCAACCGGAGTCACGCTTCAAAACATTACACGAAACGAGCTGAAGTCACGATTCAGCAGCTCAAGGTGACACTGTTGGTCAATACGAAAGTGAACGCCATCCTTAATTTACACACGACGGCGACACGAAAACACGATAGCCAGATTGCGCCGTCGTTGATCAACCGCAACCCCGAGAATATCGACATCCCGCTCGGTAACAAAGGGTACGACGACCAGAAAATCAGACGGCCTGCCCGTCACCACGAGATTCGCCTACTGATCAAGTACCGTGAGTTCACATCGCTCCACAAGACATGGAACGTACGCTTAGACCCTGATCTCTACGGCCAGCGGAGTCAATCCGAGACTGTGAACTCAACACTCAATCGGAAGTACGGTGCGTTCGTCCGGTCATGACGCCGGTGGAAACAGTTCCGTGAACTTACCATCGCCTGTCTCGTTCATAATATCGACCGCTACTCTGAGCGGTTAATGCAACTGCTTCGACTCAGAACTCAGACCGCAGAAACAGCTAGCCGAGGATGCTTTGTGAGGTACAGAATGCGAAGTTACCGCCTCTGTTTTATCAACTCTCATAAAGTTTGAGACCACCGTGCAAGACATAGAGGCTGTACGCAGCACTGTCAACGAGGGTTCACCGACGGTAACTACAGCACGACAGAGCATGTCTTCAAATGCTTTCGCGGACACCGTATTCCTGTAGTATATTGATTTCGTCGCGGAGATACGATTGGAAGATGTTACCTATTAACACACTGGCTCCGAGATAGGCGATGATGCACATGATCTTGTATAAGACAGCATACCCAGTCATGTCCACATATGACAGCACAAGCGACGGTATACAGAGGATCGCGGTCGCAATCATGTGAAACGAAAGTGAATAGAGCGGATCGTCCGGTCCGAAATGCTGCATCATCAGATCGTACTCGTTGACCTCTAAAATCGGCAATACCATCCAGAACACGCTGA
The DNA here is from genome assembly GCA_003023185.1 of Halobacteriales archaeon QS_9_67_17. GTDB lineage: Archaea > Halobacteriota > Halobacteria > Halobacteriales > Haloarculaceae > Halosegnis. Next base: position 38,080 of record PXSB01000088.1, read on the forward strand.
TGACGACTGCCAAGATGACGCCCGAAAGACTGCTCTCGGATAGCACGGTTAGTACGAGTACCAATCCAAGCAGCAGGGAATTGAACGCGTGGATATGATTGAAGCGACCGAACCTCGGCTCGGCACCACCATTGACTTCGGTTCCCTTCTGCTGAGAGGCTTTCTCACCCGGCGACAGAGAAAGGTCAAAGAGTGGTCGTAGGACCGCTTCAACAGGGCCACCTTGGAGTAGGTACACCTCCGAATGGACCTCGTTCGATACTTCGACAATCTTGATTTGCCGCGATACGTCAGTCATTGTTATAGTCACCAGCAATAGCAATGGCACTAACAGGGAGATATTAATGTCAACCATACCCGGTTATCAGAAGCGAATGTAATAAATTTCGGTCAATCGCTGAATCAGAAGCTCGACGAGATGGATGCCGACGAGTCCGAGCATCACGAGATCGTGATGGAACGGCTCGACGAACTCATTCTTTACCTCGACGACGAAGACGCCCTCAAGTTCGAGTGGGACGATCTCGAGTAGTTCACGAGTCCCCGATGAGACTGCCCATGGCCGGGTGGACGAGGGTGCCGATAGGCTCAGGATCAGATGGACGATGCTTGTCCCCATCGTACGCACCGCTTCCCCCTTCCTCGGTTGGCACAGTGGAGGGGAGGCGCGAGCACCGCTCGCGCCACCGCGCCCGCAGTACCGTTCCTGTCGCAGCGATTCACTCCTCTGTCTCAAACGAGTCCAAGACATCGACAGCGTCGAGCATCGCGACGATCACGTCGGCGTTCATGTGTTGGAGTTGCTGGGCGCCCAGGTAGAGACACAGTGGCTATACGTGGCGGTTCTTCTCGACATTGAGCTTCTCGTCGCGGTTGAAGTGAAGCTCAGTTTCAACGTGCATGCGCACGTCGCCGAGCATTTCACGGCGATCCTCGCGCAGATAGAACGTTTTATGATTCCTATCTGTCACTGGCCCATCATAGTTGGATGACGCATCTGACTCATCATCGTCGAATGACTCTTCCGACTCCTGATTCGGCGGTGGCGTCTCTGAATTATGATTCCCACTCATGCTTTCACGATGAGGTACAGCACCGGGGGAAAATTTAAGACATTATTAGTATATATCGATATCGTTAATTATTCCCAAAACGCGTTCTCGTTAGCATCGCCCGACTGTGGTAGGAGGCGAAGGGAGGCCGGCCCCCTACTTGAGGTTCTCGAGAGTCTCCCGCCGTCGTTCCGGTAGCGACTGATCGTAGCGAGCTGTCGTCTCGATGTTCTTGTGTCGCAGTTGCTCGCGCGCAGTACTGAGATTCGCCTCGTCGATGAGCCCAGTCGCCAATCCCCGTCGGATCGAATACTACGTCACCTGTCGGTTTGCCGTGTCGATCCCAGCGATCTCACAGAGCTGATTCATGAGATACGAGAGCGAGCGACTGGTGTAGGGGTTCCCTTTGGTAGTGATCCACAGGGTGTCAGTGCTGTCGTAGGCTTCTATGGCTTCGCGCTGTGCCAGCCACCGTTCCAGAAGTTCAGCTATCCGCGCGCTGATTACGGGCGCCCACGCGTCGTTCCCCTTCGATGATTGCTCGCGTGCGATGCGTAGCACGCAGGCGTTGGTATCTACCCAGTTGACGACTGCGCGCTCAACCTCGATAGGCCTGAGGCCGGTATCCAGCGAGGTTGCGACGAGCGAGGGAATCTTCCAGCCGTTCGCGCGCTCCCGGTGCTCCAGCCCGACGGCGTCCTTTGGGATAGTGAATCGGCTCGCGAGATACGCTTTGTACCGATCTCGCTCTGCAGGCGTGTAGCTGTTGTAGTTCGGGATCGTCCCGTACTCGAGACTCGCCTCTCGGATGTCCCGCCGCTCCTGCTTCGTCAGATAGTCGCCATCGCTGGCTTCCCCACCGCTGGCGGTGAAGGTGAGCTCTGGCTTCCAGGCCGACTCGTCGTGCCTGTGCTCACGCCAGCGATACAGCGTATGGAGCGCCTTCTGGATGTGCGCCTTCGTACTCTGTGCGTATTCGGCGAGCGCGACTTCCCGCGTGTAGTCGTCTGCGTCATCGTGAGAGACGGAGAGGGTGTATCCTCGTTGCTCTCACACCCACTCGTAGAAGTCGTTGACTCGGTAGTGCCGGACGTTCATCGTCGATTCCGAGTACCCAGTGCCCGTCTGCGGAGACTTCCCCTGAGTGAGGCACCACGTTAGCCACTCCCGTCGGTGATGTTTGTAGTCCTCGTGCTGTCGTTGGTTAAGATACGTTTCCGTGCCGTGTGGAATCAGTCGAATTCCCTTGATCTGATCGGACATTGTGTCACTGTCGCGTAGAACAGCCGTAATCGCCCGACAATGCGGTATTCTCGGGAGTACAGTGTTCGTGGCTGGCTCTACACGCTTTCTTGCAGTGACACCGCCAGATAGACACAAATCGTCGGTACGAGGGCTTGAAAGCTCGATTTCTAGTCCTCTCGTTCGCTCCACGAACAGTCCTGACACTTGTAGCCGGTGACGAACGCGGTGACGCTCGGCATGTAGCCGACGGCGAGGACGCTGCCGTCACACTCCGGACACGTGCGGTCGGCGTCCTCGATAGGTTCGGCGTCCATCACGCTCTCGCCTTCGATCAGCTCGGCGAGCTTCTTCGGCGTCACCATCCGCCCCTCGACGACGCGATTGTCGGCCATGTGCGTAGCGGGTGAGCGACGCCCCTAAGCGTTGCCGTCGCGCGACGAGCGACGGGCCGAAGTCCCCGGCGCGAGGCGACCTGTCACAGCCACGGGGCGCGGTCGGGGTCAGTCGAGCGGTCGGAGTCGCTGGATTCGCCGTCCGACCCCGGCGGCTCCGCCTCCTCGTCGCCGCCGTCGGCCAGTGCCCCGTCGACCGGGTCGGTGCCGGGCGTCGTCTCCCGATCCGGGTGGTCGACCGGCACCGTCCCCGCGTCGTCGCCCGGGTCGAGCGAGAGCAGCGACGTGACGCCGAAGACGGCGAGCGCGAGCGGGACGTTCGCCTCGATGACCCCGAGGATCGACAGCGGGAGCACGCCCAGCGCGACCGCACTGCCGAACCGGAAGCGGTCGAGGTCGACGTTGCCGCGGAGCCACGGGCCGAAGACTGCCGCACCGAGTGCGAAGACGACCCCCATACCCGCCGCGGCCACACCTCGAACCACGTCCATCGGGTCGGCGACGAGGACGAACTCGAAGCCGGCCGGCTGGAGCGAGGCGATCAGGCCCAAGCCGACGATGACGCCGGGCGAGGGGAGATACTCGCCGACGGTCGCCGAGGCCGTCTTCGCGGCGATGGCGAGGATCACCAGCGCGGCGAACCGCTCGAAGATGGCGATGTTCAGCATCGTTGCGATAGTGGGCGCGAGCGCCGCCTCGACGGCCGCGATGACCACCACCACCGCGCCCACGGCGAGGACGGAGGTCACCTGCTCGCGGCGAGTGCCCTCCATCTCAGCCAGCACGACCGCGAGGGTGGCCGACCCGCCGAACACGAGCAGGCCGACCTCGATGATACCGAGCGGTGACGCGAGCGCGCCAGCGAGGATGAGGGCCGGGAAGATGCCGTCGACGAGCGGCAGCGCCATGACGGTAGCGAGGAGCCGCGTCCCCTCGCCCACCTGCTGCTCAAGGCGGACGGCAACCGGATGTTGCGAGACGCTCATTCAGGGGGAGTGGCGATACCCCGTCGCCTGTGGGTGGTTTGCGTCACGATGGCCCCGTGGGTGTTCCCCGTTGAACTTGAGCCAATCGAACGCGAACCAAGCCGCAAAGTTCCATGTTTTCGAGTTGCCGGAGGCGGTGCTCGGCTGGCCGGCAATGCGCGATGCGATGGAACCTGCGGCGTCCATACCCGTATTGACTGTTGGATTTATCATAAACGTTGCGTGGGAGGCCGGCACAGACCGCCGCGAAACGACCGCGTAACCGCTGTCCGGGCACTAAACTCGCACTGTGCTGTACGAACGTACAGATCGCCGACGAAAAGCTGTTCCCACGACGCATTCCGGCCGGTCGCGCGTCACTCGGAACGCTTTTGATTCGGGCGATTACACCGTTTATATGGTAGACGACCGATTCTCGCGGAAGCTCGACGTGCCGGAGGCGCTGACGTTCGACGACGTACTGCTTCGCCCAAAGGAGTCGCGCGTGGAGCCCGACGAGGCGGACACCGCGACGCGCGTGTCGCGCAACGTCGAACTGAACGTCCCCGTACTCTCGGCGGCGATGGACACCGTCACCGAGGCGGGGCTGGCAATCGAGATGGCTCGACAGGGCGGTCTCGGCGTCATCCACCGGAACATGGACGTAGCGGAGACGGCCGCGAACGTCGAGGAAGTGAAACGCGCGGACGAACTCATCATCCGCGACGTGGTGACGGCCTCTCCCGAGATGACCGTCGAGGAGGTCGACCGCGTGATGGGGCGGTCGGGTGTCTCCGGCGCACCGGTCGTCGACGAGGACGACGAGGTACTCGGTATCATCTCCGGTACCGACATCCGGCCGTACATCGGCATCGGCGAGGACGACCCCGTGCGCGAGGCGATGACCGACGAGGTCGTCACCGCGACGGAGGACATCACCGCTCGCGAGGCGCTCGAACTGATGTACGAACACAAGATCGAGCGCGTCCCGATTGTCGACAGCGCGAACCGGCTCACCGGGCTCCTCACGATGCGGGGCATCCTGTCGTCGGTCCGTTCGAGACTGATCGCGCTCGGGCGGCCGACGAGGCCGGCGCGGACATCGTCTTCATCGACTGTGCACACGCGCACAATCTGGACGTGCTCGACGCCGCCCGCGAGATCAAGGCGGAGGTGGCCGCGGACGTGGTCGTGGGCAACGTCGGCACCCGCGAGGCCGCGGAGGCCGCCGTCGACTTCGCCGACGGGCTGAAGGTCGGTATCGGCCCGGGGTCCATCTGTACCACGCGCGTCGTCTCTGGGGCCGGCATGCCCCAGATCACGGCCGTCTCTGAGGTGGCCGACGTGGCCGCGCCCGAGGACGTGCCCGTCATCGCCGACGGCGGTATCCGCTATTCGGGCGACGCGATCAAGGCCATCGCGGCGGGCGCGGACGCGGTCATGCTCGGCTCCTACTTCGCCGGCACCGACGAGGCCCCCGGCCGCGTCATCACCATGCAGGGCAAGAAGTACAAGCAGTACCGCGGCATGGGTTCCGTCGGCGCGATGAGCGAGGGCGGCGGCGACCGCTACCTCAAGGACACCGAGGAGGACGAGGAGTTCGTCCCCGAAGGCGTCGAGGCCGCTACCCCGTACAAGGGGTCGCTCGAAAGTGAACTCCACCAACTCGTCGGCGGAATGCGCTCCGGCATGGGCTACGTCGGGGCTGCGTCGATCCCCGAGTTCAAGCAGCGCGCCGAGTTCGTCCGCATCTCGCAGGCCGGCCAGTCGGAGGGCCACCCGCACGACGTGATGATCACCGACGAAGCGCCGAACTACTCGCCCAACGAGTAAGTCCAGAGGTTCGCCAATCCTCGGGTCGTCGGTCGGTCAAAAAGTCGCGGTGGGAGGGACTGAAAGGGGCCGGGCGGTACGGGAAGCACGGCGACGTAAGCACCACAGCGAACGTAGTGAGCGAGAAGCGCAGCGAGCCGCGCGACCGTAGCGCCCGGGGGCTTTCTACACCTCGTTATCCTCCTAATCCCCGGAGTCACTTCTAGCTGAACACTACCTGTCGGCTGGGGAGAAGGCATATGCGAGCCGGATTCCAACCGATCATATGACGCTGTTTCGTGCGGTCCGGGCGGTTGCGGAGAGTTCCGGCGACGGCCCTATCGACTGGGACGCCGCCGCGGAGGTCGCGAAGGCCTCCGTCCAGCCCGGTGACCTGACGCTGTCCGAACGCGAGCGCGACGGCTATGCCGCCGACGTGCGCGACGCCCGTGACCGGGTTCGTGAGGTCGCTGGCATCGACTTCGACCTGCCCGAGACCGTCGAGGTCCAGCACCGCCACCACTGGATCGACGCAAACGTCGATACGTTCCGGCGTGTCATGGCCCCCGTCGCCGAGGAACTCGATGGCCCGGCTCCCGGCATTGCGCGCTCGGTCAACACGGGTACGACGGGTGCGATGCTCGCGTTCCTCGGCGGCAACGTGCTCGGGCAGTACGACCCGCTCCTCCTCGCGGACGAGTCGGACCACGCACTCTACTTCCTCCACCCGAACATCGGCAGGGTGGCCGCGACGCTGAACGTGGAGCCGTCGCGGTTCCGCCGCTGGATCGCGTTCCACGAAGTAGCACACGCTGCGGAGTTCGGCACCGCACCGTGGCTCTCGGAGCTACTCGAAGAGCGGATGCAGGCGGGCGTCGAGGGACTCACCGAGGGCAGGTTCGAGCGCGACGCGCTCCGCGAGGTGAACGTCGTCATGACGGCCGTCGAGGGGTACGCGGAGCTGGTGATGGACCGCGCGTTCGACGACGAGTACGACGACCTGCGCCGGAAGCTCGACGAGCGACGTGGCGGCACCACGCCCGTCGGCAAGCTCGTCCGTCGGCTGCTCGGCTTCGGGATGAAGCGCGACCAGTACGAGCGCGGCAAGGCGTTCTTCGATGCCGTCGCGGACGACCGAGGCGTCCACGGCGCGAGCGCCGTCTGGGAGTCGCCCGACCACCTGCCCAGCGACGCGGAACTGGACGACCCCGCGAAGTGGCTAGCGCGCGTCCCGGCCTAGGGCTCCCAGTCGAGCGCCGCCGTGAGGTCGTGTCGCGGCGGCGAGCAGGCGCGAGCGCGGCAGGCGTAGACGGTCGGCTCCGCGCCCGTCACGTCGGCATCCTCCCCACCGCGCGCCTCTCGTCCCGCCCAGATCGGTGGAGCCTCCGCCGCTCCGAGGGTGTCGAGCCACGACCGTAGCCCCTCGTCGGTCGGCGGTCGCACCGAGAGGAGTCGCAGTGGGAGATAGCGGTCCCCGAGCGTCTCCCGCCACGCGTCCGGGAGGCCGTCGGCGGCGACGGTCAACTCGCGGCGACCGACCGCGAGTCCGTCCGCCGCGAGCACGAACGCGGCGTGTTCCAGCGGACTCGATTCGAGCGTGCTCGCGTGCGTCTCCGTCACCGTCTCCGCGACCGTGGCGAACTCGTCGTCCGGCGTGAAATGTGACAGCGCGTCGAGCGTCTCGACGGCAACCCCGGTGCTCGACGGCGTCGACGAGTCGTCGAGTTCCTGTGGCCGCGCGACCAGCGACTCGCCGTCCGCGGGCGTGAAGTAGAGCGTCCCCTGCTTCTCGTCGTAGAAGTCACGCACCAGCGCGCGCCCGAGCGACAGCGCGAACGCGAGATGTTCGACCTCGCCCGTGGCCTCGTAGGTATTCAACGCCCCGCGCGCGAGGAAGGCGTAATCCTCCAGATAGCCGTCACCTTGGGCGTTGCCGCCGGACCCGCCGTCACCCTTCCAGAGCCGGGCCAGCGACTCGTCGTCCCACAGCCGTTCCCGAACAAAATCGAGCGCGTCGGCCGCCACGTCGGCGTACCGCTCGTCGAGCACCAGTCCTGCCTCTGCGAACGCGGAAATCATCAGTCCGTTCCAGCCCGCGAGCACCTTCTCGTCGCGGCCGGGGCGAGGCCGCTCGGCGCGGGCGGAGCGTGCCTGCTCCTCGGCGTGGGCGAGCCGTTCCTCGACTGCCGACTCGTCGAGGTCGAACTCGGCTGCGAGATCGGGGATCGACGCCTGTTCGGTCAGCACGTTCCACCCCGTCACCGACGCGTCGAGTTCCTGCTCGGGGTCGAAGTTGCCAGCGTCGCTCACGCCGTAGCGGGCACAGAACAGGTCGGCAGCGTCGACGGCGGCCGCCACGTCCTCCGGCGTCCAGACGTAGTACGCGCCCTCGACCTGTTCGCCGTCGTACTCCGAGCGGGCGTCGAGCGTCGCGTAGAAGCCACCGTCGGGGTGCTGGAGTTCCCGCTCGACGAACCCGAGCGTCTCGGCCGCCACCTCGGCGTATCGCTTCGTGCCGAACAGCTGGTAGCCAGCGAGGAACGTCCGGACAAGACCCGCCTGATCGTACAGCATCTTCTCGAAGTGCGGGACGACCCATTTGCGGTCGGTGCAGTAGCGGTGGAAGCCGCCGCCGAGGTGGTCGTAGAGCCCGCCCGAGGCCATCGCGTCGAGCGTCTCGCGGGCGACGGTGCGGTAGGTGTCCGTGTCCTCGCGGGCCGCGGCGCGGAGAAGTAGGTCGACGCGCGGCGGGTTGGGGAACTTCTGTCCCCGGCCGAAGCCGCCGTACTCGCGGTCGGCCCGTCGCACCGCGTCGCTGGCGGCGCTGTCGAGGAACGCGGCGTCCGGGGCCGTGCCAGGGTCGTCGGGCACCTCCTCCAGTTCCCCCTTTGCCGCCGCGGTCCACTGTTCGGCCCGCTCCTCCATATCCGCGCGCTCTTCGGGGTCGCTCCACGCGTCGGCGATCCGGTCGACCAACTGACGGAAGCCGGGTTGGTTCCGCTTCGACTCCTTCGGGAAGTAGGTGCCGACGAAGAACGGCTTGCCGTCGGGCGTACAGAAGACGCTGAGCGGCCAGCCGGCCTGTCCGCGGACGAGCTGACAGACGGTGATGTACAACGAGTCGAGGTCCGGTCGCTCCTCGCGGTCCACCTTGATGGGCACGAACGACTCGTTGAGCCGGTCGGCGATAGCGGCGTCCTCGAAGCTCTCCTCGGCCATCACGTGACACCAGTGACACGACGAGTAGCCGACCGAGAGGAAGAGCGGCTTGTCCTCCCGCTCGGCGGCCGCGAGGGCGTCGTCGTCCCACGGCTGCCAGTGGACCGGATTGTCGGCGTGCTGTCGGAGATACGGCGACGCCGCTCCCCCGAGGCGGTTCCGCGCGAGTGGGTCCGTGTCGCTCATACGACTGCTTGGACGGCCTGCCTCAAGAAGGCCCGTCCGCCCGAGGCGTGCTACCGCCCTGTTCGCAGGAAGCGAAGCCTTGTTAGTCATTCCTTGTCACGGTGAGATATGGCACCGACGAGACGGCTCGACGCCTACCGGTTCCACGAGCGGGCGTGGGAGAGCTACGACGAGTTGCGGGAGGACTTCGAGTGGGTCGTCCCGGAGCGGTTCAACATGGCCGCATACGTCTGTGACCGGTGGGCCGCCGAGCGACCGGACGTGCCGGCCCTGCTGGTCGACGGGGCACGCCGCGAGACGCTGACGTACGCCGACCTCGACGCGGCCGCGAGTCGCCTCGCTCGCTATCTCCGCGCGTCCGGCGTCGAGCGGGGGGACCGCGTGGGCGTCAACGCGCCACAGTGTCCGGAAACCGCCGTCGCCCACCTCGCCTGCTGGAAGCTCGGCGCCGTCTCGGTGCCGCTGTCGACGCTGTTCGGTCCCGACGCGCTCGAATACCGCCTCGACGACGCCGACGCGGTCGCCGCTGTGGTCCACGACGACAGCGTCGAGGCGTTCCGCGAGGGGACGACCGACCTCGATTTCGGCACGGTCGCGCTCGTGGGGGAGACAGAGCCAGCCCGCGCGAACGAGGTCGACTTCGACGCCGCGCTCGCAGGCCACGACCCGGCGTTCGAGGCGGTCGACACCGCCGCCGAGGACGACGCGCTGCTCATCTACACCTCCGGCACGACGGGCGACCCGAAGGGGGTGCGACACGCCCACCGGATGTTGCTCGGCCATCTCCCGCTGTTTCTCACGTCGTTTTGCAACCTCGATTTACGCGACGGCGACGCGTTCTGGACGCCCTCGGAGTGGGCGTGGATCGCCTCGCTGTTCGACGTGGTCGTGCCGGCGCTCTACTACGGCCGGTCCGTGGTCGTCCACGAGTCGGCGGGATCGTTCGACCCCGGGGCCGCCTTCGACGTACTCGACCGCAACGGCGTGACGAACTTCTTCGCGCCGCCGACCGCGCTCCGCATGATGATGACCGTCGATGCGGACCCCGTCGAGAGCGTCCGTGTCGTCGCTTCCGGCGGCGAGTCGCTCGGCGAGAGCGTGGTCTCGTGGGCCGACGGCGTCTTCGACGGCGCGGCCGTCCACGAAGGATACGGACAGACGGAGGCCAACATGCTCGTGGGCGACTGCACCGCGCTCGCAGAGTCACGGGAGGGGTACATCGGCCTTCCCGGGCCGGGCCACGAGGTCGCGGTCGTCGACCCCGACACGGCAGAGCCGACCGTCGAGCCGGGAGAGGTGGGCGAAATCGCCGTCCGCTACGCGGACAATCCGGTCTGCTTCGTCGAGTACTGGAACAAGCCGGCGACGACGGCCGAGAAGGTCACGGACGGCTGGCTCCGCACCGAGGATCTGGGCCGGATGGACGCCGACGGCTACGTCGCCTTCGAGGCGCGCAAGGACAACGTGATCATCTCAGCCGGCTACCGTATCGGTCCCGTCGAAATTGAGGAGTCGCTGGCCGACCACGAGGCGGTCGCGGACGCGGCCGTCGTCGGCGTTCCCGACGAGGAGCGCGGCGAGGTGCCGAAGGCGTTCGTCGTGCTCGACGGCTCCGAGCCGAGCGACGAGATGCGCGACCGCCTCCGCTCGCACGTCCGTGACCGCCTCGCGAAGTACGAGTACCCCCGCGACATCGTCTTCCGCGAGTCGCTCCCCAAGACCGAGACCGGCAAACTGCGGCGAGCGTCGCTGAAGGAGTGATCAGACGGTCGGCACTTCGACGACGATCCGGCTCCCCGACGGGCCGGTCTCGACCACGTCGACGGAGCCGTCCAGATCCCGCACGACCCACCGAACGAGCCAGAGGCCGAGCCCCTGTCCGTGTGAGACGGGCGTCTCCTCGCCGGTCTGGAACACCGTCTGCTCCATCTCGGGGAGTCCCGGTCCGTCGTCGGTGACGACGAATCGGACGCCGTCGTCGGTCGGCGTCGCGGTCACGCGGACGTGCGGGTCGGAGTCGGCGTGGGCGACGGCGTTCTCACACAGCTCGCGGAGCGCGGAGTAGAGGTCGCCGTCGACCGACCGCTCCATCTCTGCCGGGTCGACGTCCACGTCGACGCCGTGGCTGCGAGACACATCCGCGGCGACCCGTTCGAGCAGGTTCGCAGGTCGGTACTGGTCGCCCGCGAGGCCGTCGACGGTGCGGTCCTGTATCCGCCGGGCCTTCTCGCTCAGCGACCGCAGCGTCTCTGCCCGGGTCTCGATGGTGTCGAGCGCCGCTCCCACCGTCTCGTCGTCGGTCGCGTCCGCGGCGATGCTGGCGTGTCCCGAGACGATGTTCACCTCGTTGCGGACGTTGTGCCGGAGGACGCGGTTCATCACGGCGTTGAGCCGTTCGCGCCGCTTCTGCTCGCTCACGTCGCGTATCTTCACCAACAGCAGCGTCCGCCCCTCGATGTCCACCCGCGAGAACCGCGCCTCGGCCGGGAGAGTCTGGCCGTCGGCCGTCGTGTAGGTGATGTCTTCCGCGCGGGCGTCGCCGGTTTCGAACGCCTCCGTGGCGACCGCGCGAACCCGCCCGGCCTCGCCGGGGTGGAGCAGTTCCAGCGGGGCACCGATCAGCTCCTCGCGCTCGTAGCCGAGCAGTTCCGTCGCCCGCTCGTTGCAGTCCACAATCTCGTCGGCGGTGGTGACGAACGCCGCGTCGTTGTCCGCCTCGAAGAACGCGCGAAACCGGTCACGGGCCGCCTGTAGCGACTGTGCTCTCTCCGCCTGCTCCAGCGCGGCGGTCGTGTTCTCGGCCAGCAACTCCGCGTGTTTGAGCGTCGTCTCGTCGAAACTTCCCGGCTCGGAGTCGCCGCTGTTGACGACGCCGTGCTCGCCCAGTGGGACGATGAGTTCACTCCGGATCTCGGTGTCGTCGTTGTGGACGGCGGAAATCGCGCTCACGTCGTCGTGGCTGCGTGTCTCGCCGTCCTGAAACGCGCGCCACGAGATGCTGCCCGAGCCGTCGAACGTCGGCGGGTCGCCGACCAGCGTCTCCGACTCCTCGGTCCACGCGACCGGTTCCAGCACGTCTCGGTCCTCGTCGTACAGCCAGACGCCGGTCACCGGGAGGTTGAGCGTCTCCGCGAACGCCTCTACTGCCCGCTCCGCGACCGTCTCGCGGCTGTCGGCGGCCATCAACTATCAACGTCTCGGCGTACCGCGCGAGATGGCGGAGAAACAGCCGGTCGTCGGCGTCGAACTCGCGGTCGGTCGGCGTCGGCTGGACGAAGAACAGCGACCCGTACTCCGCGCCGTTGACGACGAGCCGAGCGCCGACGTAACAGCCGACCGAGTCGTCCGGGGCACCGTTCGGCGTAGAGGCCGCGCCGGTGTCCGAGATGAACACCGTCTCCTGTTCCGGGCTGAGGAGACCACAGTAACTGTCCTCGATGGGGGGCTGGATGTCGTCGTCGAACGCGGATTGGCCGACGCTGCACCGGGGCTTCCACGCTTCGTCTTCGAACACCGAGAGGTAGGCTTCCTCGGCATCGAACCGGTCGATCCCGAGCAAGAGGAGCCGCTCGATCCGCGACTCGACCGTGGCGCCTCGGTCAGCGATGGCGTCGCTCGCCGCCTCCTGATACGCTTCGAGCGATGTCAGACCGTCGGCGACCGGCTCCCCCTCGTCTATCATCGGGCCTTGCAATCACGAGTCCGACGGGGGACTTGAGTCTGGTGGCACCGGGCATCCGCGTGCGTGAAGGCACGCGGTCTGCGGGGAAACCAACCTTTACACGCGACTGTGCCGGTAGCCCGCGTATGCACGAGGACGAACGGGTGTTGCTCGTCGGCGGCGGGGGCCGTGAACACGCCATCGCTCGCGCCGTCGCGCGCTCGGACGCGACTCTGTACGCCTGCGCGTCAAACCGGAACCCCGGCATCGCGTCGCTCGCGGCCGAGGTCGAGACGCTCGACGAGACGGACCCCGAGGCGGTCGTCGCCTACGCCCGCGAGGTGGACGCCACCGTCGCCGTCGTCGGGCCGGAAGCGCCCCTCGCCGCGGGCGTGAGCGACGCGCTCGACGACGCCGGCGTCTACGCGTTCGCACCCAACGCCGCCGAGGCGCGCATCGAGACGGACAAGCAGTTCCAGCGAACCTTCCTCGACGAGCACGACATCGCGGGCAACCCCGACTACGCGACGTTCGAGGACACCGAGGCCGCGTGCGCGTACATCGACGAGTACGACGGCGACCTCGCGGTGAAACCCGCCGGCCTGACGGGCGGGAAGGGCGTCCGCGTCATCGGCGATCAGGTGACGGCCGACGAGGCGAAGGCGTACCTCCGCGACAGCGACTACGACCGCGTCGTGCTGGAGGAGCGACTGGTCGGCGAGGAGTTCACCGTGCAAGCACTGGTAGCCGACGGCGACCTCCGCGTTACCCCCGCCGTACAGGACCACAAGCGCGCCTACGAGGGCGACGAGGGACCGAACACCGGCGGCATGGGGAGCTACTCCGCCGCGACGCGTGAACTCCCGTTCATGGAACGCGACGAGTACGACGCTGCCGTCGACATCATGGAATCGGTGGTCGATGCGCTCTCGGGCTACAAGGGAATCCTCTACGGCCAGTTCATGCTCACCGCCGACGGCCCGAAGATTGTGGAGTTCAACGCCCGCTTCGGCGACCCGGAGGCGACGAACACGTTGCCCGTCCTCGAAACGTCGTTCCTCGACGTGCTCGTGGCCGCCCGCGAGGGTGACCCGCTCCCCGAGCTGTCGTTCAGCGAGGAGGCCACCGTCTGCAAGTATGCGGTTCCCGCGGGCTATCCGACGGACCCCGACGGCGGGACGCGCGTGAGCATCGACGCCGACTCGGCGGGCGACGCACGCCTCTACTACGCCAGCGTCGACGCCCGCGAGGACGGCATCTACACGACCACCTCCCGGTCCTTTGCCGTCGTCGGCGTCGCGGACACCATCGCCGACGCCGAATCTATCACCGACGACGCGCTCGCCGAGGCCGGCGACGACGGGCTTCGCTCTCGCCGCGACATCGGCAAGGCCGACCTCGTCCAGCAGCGAATCGACCACATGAACGAACTGCGTAACAACTAGTCGGTTAGTGCTCGTATCTCCACCTCGAAGTAGTCACGAAAGAACCCGGCGTCAAACGTAACGAGTGCGTCGGCCTCCTGTTCTGCGTGCGCGCCGATGACGAAATCGGAGGGTACGTGCCGTCGCGCGCTGACTGGAGAGCCACAATCCGGACAGTCAAAGACGGTCTCGGTTCCACAGACCGAACACTGGAGCGCGTCGCCGCGACGGTCGAGATACCGACGGAACGCCTGTCCGGCGGTGTAGCGCGTCTCGGTAGTGGGTACACTCAACTCTATGCCTGTTTCGTCGAGAAACTCGTCGAGACTATCCTGTGACCCGAATCCGGAGTCGGCTGCTAACTCGGTGTACACCGGCGGCGTAATCACTACTGCACCACTCCTCGCCGCCGTGCCGAGCAGTTCCTTGGCACGCTCGTTGTGCGTGTCACTCGGATAGAGCAGCGCAAACAGCGCGCTCGTGTCTATCGCTGTCCGCATATGGCTACCGGAGCCCGTGGTCCGACCCAGCGTCGGGGCCAATGAATCTGGATTGCTGTGCGGTCAAATACTCATTCTCCGACAGTATCGTGTTTGTTTCATCGATTTCGTCCCACCACTCCTCGGGAGTACGTCGGGGATTGAACTGATTTAGCCTCGCCCCTTCGACCCGCTCGTATGCCTGACGCCGCTGTGGTGTCGGGAACCGCTCGTTGAGCGCGTCGTCATCGATTCCCGGCCGGTCCTGCGCCGAGAATTTGGTCGGTGGAGCCGCACTCTCCGTACTCGCTTCCGACATAGCCCCGTCCTTCGACTCCGTACTCGCATCGTCGTGTCCGTCCTCTTGACAGTGCTGTGCCCGGTGGCTGTGAAGCTCTCGCATCCGATTCTTGAACGTCGTCTTCTCGTCTCCGAAGACTCCAGTCCATCGCTCGAAGGGGTTCTCGGTCACCTTCTTAATTACGTACCCATCTTCCGTCTCGTCGAACTCCACCTCGTCACCCGGTTGGATATTCAACGCCTCGCGGACCGGCTTCGGGATCGTCACCTGCCCTTTGGTCGATACTTTCATACTATTGTGTAATACACTCCCGGGTAAAAGTTTTACTTCGGTTCTAAGCGACTTACTTGACGACGCGGGATAGTCTTAGTCAAACACCCGCTGCCAGTTAGTCTGCCGGCTCCGAGAAATCTCCCTGCGATGAACAAAGGTGGATTGCATGGCCGCCACGACATCAGGAAGGTGGATCTCGCCCAGCAGCGAATCGACCAGATGAACAATCTGCGCGGGCCGGGCAAGTGAAGATCACATACCCTCGGTGACGCGCGCTGCTTTTGTCCGTCGGCGCGCTACCGTCCGGTAGTGACTGATTCGGAGGACGCCGACGTACCCGACCTCACCCTCGACGCGTTCTACGACGCGCTCGAAGCGGCGGGGCGGCCGCTGCTCACCGCCACCGAACTCGCCCGCGAACTCGACTGCACGCAGACCGAGGCACTGGCCGCGCTGGAAGCACTCCCGGAGGAGCAGGTCGCGTCCACGAGCGTCGAGTCGGCCCCGACCGTGTGGTTCCCCCGCGACTACAAGCAGACGGCCGACCGCGAGCGGGTCGTCGTCTTCCCGTCACAGCGGCGGGTCGTCGTCGACGAACCCTCGCAGTTCACCCGCGCGCAGCTGTCGCAGTTCGCCCATCTTGAAGACGCCAACCGCGAGGGCGGTTACGTGTACGCGGTGCGGCAGGAAGACGTGTGGAGCGCGCCGTACGACGACTTCTCCGCGCTCCGGCAGACGATGCGGCAGGCGCTCGGCGCGCGAAACGACGACCTCGAAGAGTGGGTCCACGCACAGTGGGAGCG
Organism: Halobacteriales archaeon QS_9_67_17; assembly: GCA_003023185.1. Taxonomy (GTDB): domain Archaea; phylum Halobacteriota; class Halobacteria; order Halobacteriales; family Haloarculaceae; genus Halosegnis. The sequence continues at coordinate 53,892 of PXSB01000088.1, forward strand.
GGCCCGGAAGTTCCGGCTGTACACCCACGACGACGGCTACACCGTGCTGGAGGCCAGCAGCGCCGACCTGATGGGCAACATCGCGGAGCGCGAACTGGAGGAGGGTCAGATCCGCGCGCTCATCTCCGACACCGAGGCGTGGATCGCCGACGACGCAGTGGCGGCGGTGAAGCGCGCGCTCTACGAGGCCGGCTATCCGGTGCTCGACACCCGACATCTCGACACCGGCGAGGACCTGCCGGTCAACCTCCGGGTTGACCTCCGCGACTACCAACACGAGTGGGTGAACCGTTTCGTCGAGAAGCAGTCCGGCATCCTCGTCGGACCGCCTGGCTCCGGGAAGACGGTCGCCACGATGGGGATCATGAGCGCCATCGAGGGCGAGACGCTCGTGCTCGTTCCCAGTCGGGAACTCGCCGCGCAGTGGCGCGAGACGATACTCGAACACACCTCGCTCACCGACGCACAGGTCGGCGAGTACCACGGCGGGCAAAAGGAGATCCGTCCCGTCACCATCGCGACCTACCAGACCGCCGGGATGGACCGGCACCGTCACCTGTTCGACGACCGGAAGTGGGGGCTCATCGTCTACGACGAGGTCCATCACATCAGCGCGCCGGTGTTCCGCCGAACCGCAGACCTACAGGCGAAGGGGCGACTCGGTCTGTCGGCCACCCCGGTCCGAGAAGACGACAAACAGAAAGACATCTACACGCTCATCGGCCCGCCAATCGGCACGAACTGGTCGGCGCTGTTCGACGCCGGCTACGTCGCGGAGCCGGAAATCGAGATCCGACTCGTCCCGTGGGCCGACGAGGAGGCCGCGGCCGCCTACGACGACGCCGTCGGCCACGAGAAGCGAGCGGCGGCCGCCGAGAACCCAGCCAAGATACGCGAAATCGAGGCCATCCGGCGCGACCACCCCGGCGCGAAGACGCTCGTCTTCGTCGAGTACATCGATCAGGGCGACGCCATCGCCGAGGCGCTCGGCGTGCCGTTCGTCTCCGGCGAGATGCCCCACGCCCGCCGGCGCAAACTGTTCGACGAGTTCCGCCACGGCCCGCGCGACACGCTGGTCGTCTCTCGGGTCGGCGACGAGGGAATCGACCTGCCGGGCGCGGAGATAGCCATCGCCGCGTCGGGTCTCGGTGGGAGTCGTCGACAGGGGTCACAGCGTGCTGGCCGGACGATGCGCCCGGTCGGGAAGGCCCGGATGTACGTCCTCGCCACGCGCGCTAGCAAGGAAGAGGAGTTCGCCCGCTCGCGGACGCGGCATCTACAGGGAAAGGGTATCCGGGTCCGGGAACGGCCGGCCGAGAGCTTCGACCCCGACGACCGGGCGAGTGGTGACCGGCGCGAACTGTAGCCACGCTCAGAGACGGCGACACGCGGGTCGGGGGGAGTAGCTTCAAAGCCGGCGGCGTCGTACAGCCAGCGTGAGCGATTCGGGGACGCGGTTCGACCGACTGGAGCGACATCCGACCGCCGGCTCGCGCAACTCGCTGTGGTCGTGGACCGACGAGAAGTCCGTCCTGCGAGTCGTCTACAACTACCTGTTCGTGCTCGTCGCGCGACTCCTACGACGCCGTCTTACTGTGTCACGAGTTCCTGCAGGACGAGTACCGACTCGGGGACGTGGTGGTCGGCGAGCGGGCGATGGTGGGGGCGAAGGCGGTCGTGCTCCCGGGCGTCGAGATCGGGCCGGACGCACAGGTCGCGGCCGGCTCGCTCGTCACGGAGGACGTGCCGGCGGGCGTGACGGTAGCGGGCGTCCCGGCGACGCCGGCCGATGAAGAGAGCGACAGGGACGAGTGAACGGGGTTACTCGCGGACGATGATGACGCCTCGGCGAAACACGCGGTCGTTGGGGACGACGTACTCCTCGCCCTCCGCTTCGATGTGGGTGACGAACGTGTCCACCTCCTGGACGATGCCGCGGTGGCCGTCGAGTTTCACCTCGTCGCCGATGGCGTACGGCTCCGTCAACAGCAGATACACCCCGGCCGCGGCGGCCGCGAGCAGGTCCTTC